>NZ_MEHK01000001.1:4025000-4352035 GCF_001746425.1 Streptomyces subrutilus
GCACGGTGGATGCCTTGGCACCAGGAACCGATGAAGGACGTGAGAGGCCGCGATAGGCCCCGGGGAGCTGCCAACTGAGCTTTGATCCGGGGGTGTCCGAATGGGGAAACCCGGCAGTCGTCATGGGCTGTCACCCATGCCTGAACACATAGGGCATGTGGAGGGAACGAGGGGAAGTGAAACATCTCAGTACCCTCAGGAAGAGAAAACAACCGTGATTCCGGGAGTAGTGGCGAGCGAAACCGGATGAGGCCAAACCGTATGCGTGTGATACCCGGCAGGGGTTGCGCATGCGGGGTTGTGGGAATGAGCTTGATCGGTCTGCCGGCCGGTCGGCGAGTCAGAAACCGTTGATGTAGTCGAAGGACATGCGAAAGGTCCGGCGTAGAGGGTAAGACCCCCGTAGACGAAACATCAGCGGCTTGCTTGCTCATCTCCCAAGTAGCACGGGGCCCGAGAAATCCCGTGTGAATCTGGCGGGACCACCCGCTAAGCCTAAATATTCCCTGGTGACCGATAGCGGATAGTACCGTGAGGGAATGGTGAAAAGTACCGCGGGAGCGGAGTGAAATAGTACCTGAAACCGTGTGCCTACAAGCCGTGGGAGCGTCGCTCATGCTTGCACAATGTCGTGACTGCGTGCCTTTTGAAGAATGAGCCTGCGAGTTAGCGGTGTGTAGCGAGGTTAACCCGTGTGGGGAAGCCGTAGCGAAAGCGAGTCCGAATAGGGCGATTGAGTTGCACGCTCTAGACCCGAAGCGGAGTGATCTAGCCATGGGCAGGTTGAAGCGGAGGTAAGACTTCGTGGAGGACCGAACCCACCAGGGTTGAAAACCTGGGGGATGACCTGTGGTTAGGGGTGAAAGGCCAATCAAACTCCGTGATAGCTGGTTCTCCCCGAAATGCATTTAGGTGCAGCGTCGTGTGTTTCTTGCCGGAGGTAGAGCACTGGATAGGCGATGGGCCCTACCGGGTTACTGACCTTAGCCAAACTCCGAATGCCGGTAAGTGAGAGCACGGCAGTGAGACTGTGGGGGATAAGCTCCATGGTCGAGAGGGAAACAGCCCAGAGCATCGACTAAGGCCCCCAAGCGTACGCTAAGTGGGAAAGGATGTGGAGTCGCAGAGACAACCAGGAGGTTGGCTTAGAAGCAGCCACCCTTGAAAGAGTGCGTAATAGCTCACTGGTCAAGTGATTCCGCGCCGACAATGTAGCGGGGCTCAAGCGTACCGCCGAAGTCGTGTCATTGCAGCAATAGGGCCAACGCCCGCTGTGATGGGTAGGGGAGCGTCGTGTGCCGGGTGAAGCAGCAGCGGAAGCTAGTTGTGGACGGTTCACGAGTGAGAATGCAGGCATGAGTAGCGATACACACGTGAGAAACGTGTGCGCCGATTGACTAAGGGTTCCTGGGTCAAGCTGATCTGCCCAGGGTAAGTCGGGACCTAAGGCGAGGCCGACAGGCGTAGTCGATGGACAACCGGTTGATATTCCGGTACCCGCTTTGAAACGCCCAATATCGAATCAGGCGATGCTAAGTCCGTGAAGCCGTTCCGGACCCTTCGGGGAAAGGAAAGTGGTGGAGCCGACGAACCAGACTTGTAGTAGGTAAGCGATGGGGTGACGCAGGAAGGTAGTCCAGCCCGGGCGGTGGTTGTCCCGGGGTAAGGGTGTAGGCCGAGGGGTAGGCAAATCCGTCCCTCATTAAGGCTGAGACCTGATGCCGAGCCGATTGTGGTGAAGTGGATGATCCTATGCTGTCGAGAAAAGCCTCTAGCGAGTTTCATGGCGGCCCGTACCCTAAACCGACTCAGGTGGTCAGGTAGAGAATACCGAGGCGTTCGGGTGAACTATGGTTAAGGAACTCGGCAAAATGCCCCCGTAACTTCGGGAGAAGGGGGGCCATCACTGGTGATCGGATTTACTCCGTGAGCTGGGGGTGGCCGCAGAGACCAGCGAGAAGCGACTGTTTACTAAAAACACAGGTCCGTGCGAAGCCGTAAGGCGATGTATACGGACTGACGCCTGCCCGGTGCTGGAACGTTAAGGGGACCGGTTAGTGCGCTTTCGGGCGTGCGAAGCTGAGAACTTAAGCGCCAGTAAACGGCGGTGGTAACTATAACCATCCTAAGGTAGCGAAATTCCTTGTCGGGTAAGTTCCGACCTGCACGAATGGCGTAACGACTTCTCGACTGTCTCAACCATAGGCCCGGTGAAATTGCACTACGAGTAAAGATGCTCGTTTCGCGCAGCAGGACGGAAAGACCCCGGGACCTTTACTACAGTTTGATATTGGTGTTCGGTTCGGCTTGTGTAGGATAGGTGGGAGACTTTGAAGCGGCCACGCCAGTGGTTGTGGAGTCGTCGTTGAAATACCACTCTGGTCGTGCTGGATGTCTAACCTCGGTCCGTGATCCGGATCAGGGACAGTGTCTGATGGGTAGTTTAACTGGGGCGGTTGCCTCCCAAAGGGTAACGGAGGCGCCCAAAGGTTCCCTCAGCCTGGTTGGCAATCAGGTGTTGAGTGTAAGTGCACAAGGGAGCTTGACTGTGAGACCGACGGGTCGAGCAGGGACGAAAGTCGGGACTAGTGATCCGGCGGTGGCTTGTGGAAGCGCCGTCGCTCAACGGATAAAAGGTACCCCGGGGATAACAGGCTGATCTTCCCCAAGAGTCCATATCGACGGGATGGTTTGGCACCTCGATGTCGGCTCGTCGCATCCTGGGGCTGGAGTCGGTCCCAAGGGTTGGGCTGTTCGCCCATTAAAGCGGTACGCGAGCTGGGTTTAGAACGTCGTGAGACAGTTCGGTCCCTATCCGCTGTGCGCGTAGGAATATTGAGAAGGGCTGTCCCTAGTACGAGAGGACCGGGACGGACGAACCTCTGGTGTGCCAGTTGTCCTGCCAAGGGCATGGCTGGTTGGCTACGTTCGGGAGGGATAACCGCTGAAAGCATCTAAGCGGGAAGCCTGCTTCGAGATGAGTATTCCCACCTCCTTGAGAGGGTAAGGCTCCCAGTAGACGACTGGGTTGATAGGCCAGATGTGGAAGCCCGGTAACGGGTGAAGCTGACTGGTACTAATAGGCCGAGGGCTTGTCCTCAGTTGCTCGCGTCCACTGTGTTAGTTCTGAAATAACGAACGGCTGTGTTCATGCCAGCGTTCTAATTTCATAGTGTTTCGGTGGTCATAGCGTTAGGGAAACGCCCGGTTACATTCCGAACCCGGAAGCTAAGCCTTTCAGCGCCGATGGTACTGCAGGGGGGACCCTGTGGGAGAGTAGGACGCCGCCGAACAATCATTGCGGGAAGCCCCGCACCAGCCCTTTACGGGCTCGGTGCGGGGCTTTTCTGCGTTCACCACCGGATCGGCGGGGTCGGCTGGGTATCCTGGCCGCGTTCCCCTGGAGGACGTGATGACAGCACAGCAGCTGGAAGCCGGCGGGCCGCTCATCCCCCAGCCGGCCATGACACGGGAAGCCCTGCGGGACGCCGTGCGCCGGATCGACATGGCCAACCTGGCCGTCCTCGACAAGGAATGCAACGAGGCGTTCGACCGGGCCGCCGAGACCGGGGCCATCAATCCGTTGCGGTTCTTCCTGATCAAGTGGGCCACCCACGTGGCGATCCTCCGCTGGCCGGCCCGGGCGGCCGCGCTGCACGAAGCGGAACGGGTGGCGGGGGACCCGGAGGCCACGGAAGAGGAGTTCCGGGCCGCGATGGAGACGAGCAGCCGCATCCTGGCCGAGGCCCAGCGCGAGATCGGCCAGTGACTTCGCGCGGCGAAGGCGTGGAGAACGACACCGGCTGGGCCTGGGAGTGCGACCCGAGCCGGCTGTGGGTGCTCGGCGACATGCCAGCGGAGCACCAGCAGCTGGTGGCAGCCGTCATGGACGGCCTGGTCGACCTGGCGTCGATGGCCATCGACCCCAAGGACGGCAGCCTCTACGAGGACCCCAACCCGATGCGGCTGCGTACGTACGAGGACGAGCACCTGATGGTCTGGTACCAGACCATCCCCCACCGCTGCCGGGTCTACCTGAAACGCGTCAACCTCTGAGCCCACGGACGATGGCTGCTGCGCTGGCTTGCGTGCCCGCCCACGTGAGTGCGCCACGACCGGACCGGCGTAGCCCGCAGGGCCGTGTTGACCTTCGGGTTGGTTGAAGGCCAATGATGGCGCGGTGCCGAATTCCGAGCTGATGTCCATCGGGGCCTTCGCCCGGCGCAGTGGGCTGACCCCCAGTGCGCTGCGGTTCTACGCCGACTCCGGGCTGCTGGCCCCAGCCGAGATCGACCCGGTGTCGGGGTACCGCTACTACAGCGGTGACCAGGTGGCGCGGGCATCCGTGTTGCGGCGGCTTCGGGAGATCGGCATGCCCCTCGCCGCCGTCGGGGCGGTGCTCGGTGCCGGGGCCGGCGAGGCGGCCCGGCTGGTCGATGAGCATGTCGCGCGGGTCGTGGGGGACGCGGCCGTGGCGCAGCAGAAGGCCGCGGTGATCAAGTCCGTGCTGGGGGCCGTGCCGCCTTCGCCGGTCGCGGTGCTGAAGGGGCCGGTGCTGGCGGATGCGGTCGAGCAGGTCCTGACCGCGGCCGTGCACGAGCCCGGGATGCCGGTACTCGCCGGTCTGCGCATCGAGGCGAGCGATGAGGCGGTCACCCTGACCGCAACCGACCGGTACCGGCTCTCCACCCGGACCCTGGTGCCGGCCGAACCGCCGCGACAGACATGGGCCGGCACGGTCAGCGGAGACGAGCTGCGGGTCGCGGTCGCCGAGATCCGCCGCAGTGCGCTGGTACGGCTCGAGGCGGGGCGGCACGGGATCCGGTTCCGGGTGGCGGCCGGTGAGGACCGGTACTGCCGGCTGCTGTCCGAGGAGTTCCCCGACTACCGGCTGGTGCTCACCTCCCTGGGCGAGGTCACCACGCGGGTGACGGTCGCGAAAGAGCCGCTCCTGCGGGCCCTGGAGGAACACCCCGGCGAGCGCATCGGGCTGCGCGTCGCGGAGGGCGGAGCGGATGTCGTGTCCGCGGATGACGAGGACCCGGGCATTCGCCTTCCCGCCACCGCGTCGGGCAGGCCCCTGCGGGTCTGGTTCGAGCTGACCACGCTCTACCCCGCTGTGAGCACGGCGATCGGCCCCGACGTGATGCTCGATCTGAGAGGCGAGGACCAGCCGGTCACGATCCGTTCCGCGGACCGGGGGGATCTCACCACGCTGGCCATGCCGGTCAAGTCCGACCACTCCGTCTGAGAAGGAAGCCGAGGACCATCCATGGCCACCACCGCCCACCCCACCACCGCCGACCCCGCAGCCGCCGACCCCGCAGCCGCCGGCACGGACCCGACCATGGACGCCATCGGCCGGGCCGTCACCGAAGGCCGGGCCGGTGAGACTGCTGCCGCCCGGCAGAAGCTGCTGGGCCTGTGGGCCGCGATCGGGGTCACGGGTGACCCGTTGCACCGTTGCTCTCTCGCTCACTACCTGGCCGATCTGTACGAGGATCCCGCCCAGGCCCTGGCGTGGGACGTCCGGGCCCTGGACGCCGCCGACGCCGTGACGGAGCAGCGGGTCCAGGAGCACGACGCCGGCCTGCACATCGCCGGCTTCTACCCCTCCCTGCACCTCAACCTCGCCGATGGCTACCGCCGCCTCGGCTCCTTCGAAGCCGCCGCCGAGCACATCAGCGCGGCCGCAGCGCGCGCGACCGGCCTGCCGGGGACCCCCTATGGCGACCTGCTCCGTCGCGCGATCCAAGAGGTCGGCGAGGCCGTCGTCCGGCGGGACCGGGCACCGCGGGAGTCTGCGCCCGGCTCCCCCGCGTGAGTGCCGCCGACTTGCGTCCGCCAACCCGGCTGGTGCGAGGCAGACTTGGTGCTGTGAGGTGTGGGGCTGGCAGCGCGTCGGGTGGGGGAGCGGTTCGGTGGATCTCAGTGCAGTGATCATCGCGGTGGCGGGTGTCGCCGGGACCCTGGGAGGGTCGCTCCTCACCCAGCGCGGCTCCGAGCGTACGAAGCTCAGGGAGATAGCGCTCGTCCGCGGCCAGGAGGAGACCCACGAGAACCGCGTTCTCCGCAGGACCTGTTACGTGGAGCTCAACCGGGACGCCCGCCAGTTCACGACGGCGCTCAACCGGCACCTGCACGTCCTGCGGGAGCGGGGGGTGGAGGAGGCCGACAGGGTTGCGCTGGAGGAGGCGAAGAACGCTCACCGCGACCGGTACTCCGAAGCGCAGATGATCGCCCCTGACGAGGTGCTCGTACCTGCGAGCGCCGTCAACCGGGCCCTGAACAAGGTCTACGGACAGGTGAAACGGCTCGAGCGGGGCGAGCCCGCGCCGGGGGAGACGAGGGAGACCGCGGAGCGGGACCGGCAGGCGGTGTGGGACATGCTCAGGGAGATGCGAGCCGCGATGCGGCGCGACCTGGGTGTGTCGACCGAGGGCTCTCCCGACGGCCGGGGAGGCGACCCGGACTCGTTTTGACACCTCCATGGCACGGTTGTAGGGTCGAGCAGTTGCCTCGAGCTGGACAGTTCGGCAGCAGCCCCCCACAAGAACAACGTTTCGCGTGGGGACGCTCGACTCTTCATTCGGATTCGAAGCCGGGGAAATCCGGTGGAGATCTTCTGATAGAGTCGGAATCGCCGGAAAGGGAAAGCGCGAAAGCGCAGGAACTGGAAAGCACCGAGGAAATCGGGCCCGAGAGAGTCTGATAGAGTCGGACACGCAAGAACAGCAGGAAAACAGAACGACAGCCCGGAGGAAAGCCCGAGAGGGTGAGTACGAAGGAAGCGTCCGTTCCTTGAGAACTCAACAGCGTGCCAAAAATCAACGCCAAAAGTTGATACCCCGTCCATTTCGGTGGATGAGGTTCCTTTGAAAAAGACCTGTGGGGCTCCCTCGTGGAGTGCTTGCAGGCGATTACACAGCGAGGACGCAGTGGACGGTCGGTCTTATTCCGACATGATCGTCCCGCTCTACGTGATGTGTGCACCCGATTACGGGTAAACATTCATGGAGAGTTTGATCCTGGCTCAGGACGAACGCTGGCGGCGTGCTTAACACATGCAAGTCGAACGATGAAGCCCTTCGGGGTGGATTAGTGGCGAACGGGTGAGTAACACGTGGGCAATCTGCCCTTCACTCTGGGACAAGCCCTGGAAACGGGGTCTAATACCGGATACCACTCCTGCCTGCATGGGCGGGGGTTGAAAGCTCCGGCGGTGAAGGATGAGCCCGCGGCCTATCAGCTTGTTGGTGGGGTAATGGCCCACCAAGGCGACGACGGGTAGCCGGCCTGAGAGGGCGACCGGCCACACTGGGACTGAGACACGGCCCAGACTCCTACGGGAGGCAGCAGTGGGGAATATTGCACAATGGGCGAAAGCCTGATGCAGCGACGCCGCGTGAGGGATGACGGCCTTCGGGTTGTAAACCTCTTTCAGCAGGGAAGAAGCGAAAGTGACGGTACCTGCAGAAGAAGCGCCGGCTAACTACGTGCCAGCAGCCGCGGTAATACGTAGGGCGCAAGCGTTGTCCGGAATTATTGGGCGTAAAGAGCTCGTAGGCGGCTTGTCACGTCGGATGTGAAAGCCCGAGGCTTAACCTCGGGTCTGCATTCGATACGGGCTAGCTAGAGTGTGGTAGGGGAGATCGGAATTCCTGGTGTAGCGGTGAAATGCGCAGATATCAGGAGGAACACCGGTGGCGAAGGCGGATCTCTGGGCCATTACTGACGCTGAGGAGCGAAAGCGTGGGGAGCGAACAGGATTAGATACCCTGGTAGTCCACGCCGTAAACGTTGGGAACTAGGTGTTGGCGACATTCCACGTCGTCGGTGCCGCAGCTAACGCATTAAGTTCCCCGCCTGGGGAGTACGGCCGCAAGGCTAAAACTCAAAGGAATTGACGGGGGCCCGCACAAGCAGCGGAGCATGTGGCTTAATTCGACGCAACGCGAAGAACCTTACCAAGGCTTGACATATACCGGAAAGCATTAGAGATAGTGCCCCCTTGTGGTCGGTATACAGGTGGTGCATGGCTGTCGTCAGCTCGTGTCGTGAGATGTTGGGTTAAGTCCCGCAACGAGCGCAACCCTTGTCCTGTGTTGCCAGCATGCCCTTCGGGGTGATGGGGACTCACAGGAGACCGCCGGGGTCAACTCGGAGGAAGGTGGGGACGACGTCAAGTCATCATGCCCCTTATGTCTTGGGCTGCACACGTGCTACAATGGCCGGTACAATGAGCTGCGATACCGTGAGGTGGAGCGAATCTCAAAAAGCCGGTCTCAGTTCGGATTGGGGTCTGCAACTCGACCCCATGAAGTCGGAGTTGCTAGTAATCGCAGATCAGCATTGCTGCGGTGAATACGTTCCCGGGCCTTGTACACACCGCCCGTCACGTCACGAAAGTCGGTAACACCCGAAGCCGGTGGCCCAACCCGTAAGGGAGGGAGCTGTCGAAGGTGGGACTGGCGATTGGGACGAAGTCGTAACAAGGTAGCCGTACCGGAAGGTGCGGCTGGATCACCTCCTTTCTAAGGAGCACAGTACCGATTGCAGACAAATGTTCTGCACGGTCAGCTCATGGGTGGAACGTTGATTAGTTGGCACCTTCGGATCTGATGGTTCTCGAGTACTGCTTCGGCGTGGAAAGAGAAGACGGATGGTCGAGGGTGCTTGGCACGTTGTTGGGTCCTGAAGGTACGGCCGTGAGGTCATGTCTTCAGTGCCGGCCCCAGTGAACTTGTGCTCTTTGAGTACAGGGTGATGGGTGGCTGGTCGTTGTTTGAGAACTACACAGTGGACGCGAGCATCTGTGGCCAAGTTTTTAAGGGCGCACGGTGGATGCCTTGGCACCAGGAACCGATGAAGGACGTGAGAGGCCGCGATAGGCCCCGGGGAGCTGCCAACTGAGCTTTGATCCGGGGGTGTCCGAATGGGGAAACCCGGCAGTCGTCATGGGCTGTCACCCATGCCTGAACACATAGGGCATGTGGAGGGAACGAGGGGAAGTGAAACATCTCAGTACCCTCAGGAAGAGAAAACAACCGTGATTCCGGGAGTAGTGGCGAGCGAAACCGGATGAGGCCAAACCGTATGCGTGTGATACCCGGCAGGGGTTGCGCATGCGGGGTTGTGGGAATGAGCTTGATCGGTCTGCCGGCCGGTCGGCGAGTCAGAAACCGTTGATGTAGTCGAAGGACATGCGAAAGGTCCGGCGTAGAGGGTAAGACCCCCGTAGACGAAACATCAGCGGCTTGCTTGCTCATCTCCCAAGTAGCACGGGGCCCGAGAAATCCCGTGTGAATCTGGCGGGACCACCCGCTAAGCCTAAATATTCCCTGGTGACCGATAGCGGATAGTACCGTGAGGGAATGGTGAAAAGTACCGCGGGAGCGGAGTGAAATAGTACCTGAAACCGTGTGCCTACAAGCCGTGGGAGCGTCGCTCATTGGGTTTACCCAATGTCGTGACTGCGTGCCTTTTGAAGAATGAGCCTGCGAGTTAGCGGTGTGTAGCGAGGTTAACCCGTGTGGGGAAGCCGTAGCGAAAGCGAGTCCGAATAGGGCGATTGAGTTGCACGCTCTAGACCCGAAGCGGAGTGATCTAGCCATGGGCAGGTTGAAGCGGAGGTAAGACTTCGTGGAGGACCGAACCCACCAGGGTTGAAAACCTGGGGGATGACCTGTGGTTAGGGGTGAAAGGCCAATCAAACTCCGTGATAGCTGGTTCTCCCCGAAATGCATTTAGGTGCAGCGTCGTGTGTTTCTTGCCGGAGGTAGAGCACTGGATAGGCGATGGGCCCTACCGGGTTACTGACCTTAGCCAAACTCCGAATGCCGGTAAGTGAGAGCACGGCAGTGAGACTGTGGGGGATAAGCTCCATGGTCGAGAGGGAAACAGCCCAGAGCATCGACTAAGGCCCCCAAGCGTACGCTAAGTGGGAAAGGATGTGGAGTCGCAGAGACAACCAGGAGGTTGGCTTAGAAGCAGCCACCCTTGAAAGAGTGCGTAATAGCTCACTGGTCAAGTGATTCCGCGCCGACAATGTAGCGGGGCTCAAGCGTACCGCCGAAGTCGTGTCATTGCAGCAATAGGGCCAACGCCCGCTGTGATGGGTAGGGGAGCGTCGTGTGCCGGGTGAAGCAGCAGCGGAAGCTAGTTGTGGACGGTTCACGAGTGAGAATGCAGGCATGAGTAGCGATACACACGTGAGAAACGTGTGCGCCGATTGACTAAGGGTTCCTGGGTCAAGCTGATCTGCCCAGGGTAAGTCGGGACCTAAGGCGAGGCCGACAGGCGTAGTCGATGGACAACCGGTTGATATTCCGGTACCCGCTTTGAAACGCCCAATATCGAATCAGGCGATGCTAAGTCCGTGAAGCCGTTCCGGACCCTTCGGGGAAAGGAAAGTGGTGGAGCCGACGAACCAGACTTGTAGTAGGTAAGCGATGGGGTGACGCAGGAAGGTAGTCCAGCCCGGGCGGTGGTTGTCCCGGGGTAAGGGTGTAGGCCGAGGGGTAGGCAAATCCGTCCCTCATTAAGGCTGAGACCTGATGCCGAGCCGATTGTGGTGAAGTGGATGATCCTATGCTGTCGAGAAAAGCCTCTAGCGAGTTTCATGGCGGCCCGTACCCTAAACCGACTCAGGTGGTCAGGTAGAGAATACCGAGGCGTTCGGGTGAACTATGGTTAAGGAACTCGGCAAAATGCCCCCGTAACTTCGGGAGAAGGGGGGCCATCACTGGTGATCGGATTTACTCCGTGAGCTGGGGGTGGCCGCAGAGACCAGCGAGAAGCGACTGTTTACTAAAAACACAGGTCCGTGCGAAGCCGTAAGGCGATGTATACGGACTGACGCCTGCCCGGTGCTGGAACGTTAAGGGGACCGGTTAGTGCGCTTTCGGGCGTGCGAAGCTGAGAACTTAAGCGCCAGTAAACGGCGGTGGTAACTATAACCATCCTAAGGTAGCGAAATTCCTTGTCGGGTAAGTTCCGACCTGCACGAATGGCGTAACGACTTCTCGACTGTCTCAACCATAGGCCCGGTGAAATTGCACTACGAGTAAAGATGCTCGTTTCGCGCAGCAGGACGGAAAGACCCCGGGACCTTTACTACAGTTTGATATTGGTGTTCGGTTCGGCTTGTGTAGGATAGGTGGGAGACTTTGAAGCGGCCACGCCAGTGGTTGTGGAGTCGTCGTTGAAATACCACTCTGGTCGTGCTGGATGTCTAACCTCGGTCCGTGATCCGGATCAGGGACAGTGTCTGATGGGTAGTTTAACTGGGGCGGTTGCCTCCCAAAGGGTAACGGAGGCGCCCAAAGGTTCCCTCAGCCTGGTTGGCAATCAGGTGTTGAGTGTAAGTGCACAAGGGAGCTTGACTGTGAGACCGACGGGTCGAGCAGGGACGAAAGTCGGGACTAGTGATCCGGCGGTGGCTTGTGGAAGCGCCGTCGCTCAACGGATAAAAGGTACCCCGGGGATAACAGGCTGATCTTCCCCAAGAGTCCATATCGACGGGATGGTTTGGCACCTCGATGTCGGCTCGTCGCATCCTGGGGCTGGAGTCGGTCCCAAGGGTTGGGCTGTTCGCCCATTAAAGCGGTACGCGAGCTGGGTTTAGAACGTCGTGAGACAGTTCGGTCCCTATCCGCTGTGCGCGTAGGAATATTGAGAAGGGCTGTCCCTAGTACGAGAGGACCGGGACGGACGAACCTCTGGTGTGCCAGTTGTCCTGCCAAGGGCATGGCTGGTTGGCTACGTTCGGGAGGGATAACCGCTGAAAGCATCTAAGCGGGAAGCCTGCTTCGAGATGAGTATTCCCACCTCCTTGAGAGGGTAAGGCTCCCAGTAGACGACTGGGTTGATAGGCCAGATGTGGAAGCCCGGTAACGGGTGAAGCTGACTGGTACTAATAGGCCGAGGGCTTGTCCTCAGTTGCTCGCGTCCACTGTGTTAGTTCTGAAATAACGAACGGCTGTGTTCATGCCAGCGTTCTAATTTCATAGTGTTTCGGTGGTCATAGCGTTAGGGAAACGCCCGGTTACATTCCGAACCCGGAAGCTAAGCCTTTCAGCGCCGATGGTACTGCAGGGGGGACCCTGTGGGAGAGTAGGACGCCGCCGAACAATCATTGCGGGAAGCCCCGCACCAGCCCTTTACGGGCTCGGTGCGGGGCTTTTCTGCGTTTACGGCCTTAGAGCTCGTAACAGGATCTTGTTGAGGTGCCCTGGTCGGGCGTAACCAGTGTGATGATTCGGCCGTTCGTGAGTGTGTGAGCACTCGGCCGTGGATCGTGGACGATGACTTGTGGGCACTGATCGAGCCGCTGCTGCCGCCCTGGCCTACGAGGTCGCCAGGTCCGCGGCCGCTGGCAGACCGGTTGTGTCTGCAGGGCATTCTGTACGTCCTGCACAACGACATTGCCTGGCAACTCCTGCCACCTGAGCTGGGCTTCGGCTCCGGGCAGACCTGCTGGCGGCGTCTGGAGCGGTGGCAGCAGGCCGGGGTCTTCGACCAGCTGCACCGAATCCTGCTCGCCGAGCTGAACGCGGCCGGCCGACTCGACTGGTCCAGGGCCTGCGTGGACGGCTCCCACATCCGGGCGAAAAAGGGGGAGCCGACACCGGTCCGTCGCCGGTCGACCGGCGGAAGACGGGCAGCAAACACCACCTGATCTGCGACGGACGCGGCACCCCGCTCAAGGTCATCACGACCGCGGCCAACGTCAATGACGTCACCCAGACCCTCGCCCTGGTCGACGGCATCCCGCCAGTGGCGGGCCGCCCCGGCCGTCCCCGCAGACGCCCGGACGCCCTGCTCGGCGACAAGGGCTACGACTCCAACCCCAACCGGGAAGAGCTGCGCAAACGCCGGATCCTGCCCGTCATCTCCCGCAAAGGAGCCCCGAACATCAAGGGCATGGGCAAACTCCGCTACGTCGTCGAGCAGACCTTCGCACTCCTGCACCAGTTCAAACGACTCGCCGTCCGCTGGGAACGCCGCACCGAACTCCACGACGCGTTTGCATCCCTCGCCTGCAGCCTCATCTGCTGGCGACGCCTCAACAAGCCCGACTCATGATCGTGTTACGAGCTCTTAGGGGCCGGGGCTAGGGTCCCTGACCATGAGTCAGTATCAGTGCGTGATACGTCCGGTACGGGGCGACGAGTGGGCCAAGGTCAAGGAGCTGCGGATCGCCGCGCTGAACGACCCCGCGGCTTCCGTGGCGTTCCTTGAGACCGTGGCGCAGGCCGAGGGCCGGCCCGACGCGTTCTGGAAGGGACGTGCCGAGGGGGCTTCGCACGGGCACGCGGCTCGGCAGTTCGTGGCCGAGGGGCCCGGCGGGGAGTGGGCCGGGTCGGTGACGGTGCTGGTCGAGGAGAGCGGCACCACCGACATCTTCGACCAGGACATCGAGCAGGCCCAGGGGCACCTGGTCGGTGTGTTCGTACGGCCGGAGCAGCGGGGGACCGGGCTCACCGAGGGGCTATTCCGGGCCGCGCTCGAGTGGTGCTGGTCGCTGGAGCAGCCGGAGCTACAGCGGGTACGGCTCTTCGTGCACGAGGGGAACGCGCGGGCCGCGGCCTTCTACCGGCGGTTCGGGTTCGAGGCGACGGGAAACGCCGTGCCCGTGCCGGCGGATCCGTCCGCCAAGGAGCTGGAGTACGTGTTCCCGAGGACGTGACGGGGCGGGGGCTCGGTGGTCATCAGGGGAGGTCGGCTTCCGGCCAGCGGGCACGGGCCTGCTCGCGGCTGCGGCACAGGGCGAGGAGGGGGAGCGTCTCGTCCGTGAGGAGCTGCGGGAGCTGGGGGATCGGGGCGACCGCCGCGACATCGTCCAGGACGAGGGTGAGTGGTGGGGCGAGCCGACCGTGGGATGACCGTGCGGCCATGCGGCGGCCGTGCTCGACCACGTCAGCGGCGAGTGCGGTGAGCAGGGGCATCGCACCCGGGTGGGTGCGGGGGTCTTCCAGAGGTTCGCCCACCAGGTAGAGGGTGCCCCCCTCGGTGACGAACGAAGCCAAAGTGAGCGAATCCGTTCGGTTCGGATTGCAGGCCTCGCGGATGTGGATCGAGGTCAGGCAGGCGAGGGCGCGGGCCGTCAGGTGCTGGGCCATTTCACGGCGTTCGGGGTGCGCGGTGAGGGCGCTCTCCAGTTCGCCGGCGGCGCCGGGGGCCGCCTGGGGGTGGGTGCGCAGGATGCGGACCGGGTCCTGGGCGCCGTTGCCCTGGGTCCAGCGGTGGAGCTGTTTGAACGGGCGGTCGCCGAGGGCGGCCGCCTGGAGCCAGCTGCGGAGCAGGGTCTCCGCGGTGTCGGCGACCGCGGCGTCCATCCGGGCCTGGGGGCGTACGGGGGCCAGCAGGGCGAGGGCGCGGGCGGCGGCGGTCTCGCGCTCGGCGCAGCCCTCGGCCGGGTTCCAGTGCATGCGGGCCGGGGTGTCGCACAGGTGCGAGGGGTCGTAGACGAGGACCGGGCCGAGTTTGGCGCGGGCGTCCTTGGTCTCGGCCCACAGGTCGGGCGAGGAGGTCACGATCAGGGCGGCGCCCTCCGCCGCGGCGATGTTCTGCGCGGCCAGCCGCAGGCGCTCGGCGGGGCCGGCGTAGGCCATGCGGGGCTGCGGTGCGGCCTGGGCGGGGGGCGCGGGGGCGTAGCCGAAGCCGTAGCGGTAGGCCTCGTCCGAGGGGGCGGGCGTACGGTCCGCGCGGACGGGGGCCGGGGGCGCGGCGGCGGTGGGCGGGGGTGCGGTCGCCTGGGCGGGGGCGGATTCCAGTGCCGGGGCGTGGGCGGGGGCTGGTACGTAGGGCTGGGGCTTGTGGGCGGTTGCCGGGGCCGGTACGGGGGCCGGGGTGTGGGGCCGGGGCTCCGGGGACGGGGCCGCGTGCGGGGGTTCGTACGGTACGGGGGCCTCGGCGGCGGCCTGTCTGGCCAGGGCGCGGCGGGACTTGGTGCGGGCGATCACGCCGATGGCGAAGACGGTGAGGACGAACAGCACCAGGAGCTGGCTGAGGAACAGGCCCCAGAACAGTCCCCAGCCGGAGAGGGCCGCCGGGTCGGTGTCGGGCCAGGCGCCCGGGAGGTCGTGCGGCTGCGCTATCAGGGCGCGGACGGCCTCCGGGGTGCGGGTGAAGGTGACGGTGTCGGGCCAGGCGCCCTGGGCGAAGACCGCGGCGAGGCCGGTCGCCGACCAGACGAGGAGGGCGAGGCCGAGGAGGAAGGCCAGCAGGCCGACCAGCAGGCCGTCCGGGACGCCCCCGGCGCGGGCGGGGGGCTCCGTGCGTCGTGCGTCGTGCATGGTCAGGCCACCGTGGTCGCGGAACCCGGGCCGCCGTTGCCGCGGCGGCGTTCGATGGACAGGGCGCGTTCCTCCGCCTCGAGTTCGGCGGCGAGGAGTTCGTCGGGGAGCAGGTTGGGCACCGAGGACTCGGTCATGGCGCGGTCGGTGTAGACGAGGGGGCGTTCGGCCTCGGTGATCAGGTGTTTGACCACCTGGACGTTGCCGTTGACGTCCCAGACGGCGATGCCCGGGGTGAGGGTGGGGATGATTTCCACGGCCCAGCGCGGGAGGCCGAGGACCAGGCCGGTGGCGCGTGCCTCGTCGGCTTTCTGGGCGTAGATGGTCCGGGTCGAGGCCATCTTGAGGATGGCCGCGGCTTCGCGTGCGGCTGCGCCGTCGACGACGTCGGAGAGGTGGTGGACGACGGCGACGAAGGACAGGCCGAGGCGTCGGCCGAACTTCAACAGGCGCTGGAACAGCTGGGCCACGAAGGGGCTGTTGATGATGTGCCAGGCCTCTTCGACGAGGAAGATGCGCTTCTTGCGGTCGGGCCGGATCCAGGTGTGTTCCAGCCAGACGCCGACGATCGCCATGAGGATCGGCATCGCGATGGAGTTGCGGTCGATGTGGGAGAGGTCGAAGACGATCAGGGGCGCGTCGAGGTCGATGCCGACGGTGGTCGGGCCGTCGAACATGCCGCGCAGGTCGCCGTCGACGAGCCGGTCGAGGACCAGGGCCACGTCGAGGCCCCAGGCCCGCACGTCGTCTATGTCGACGTTCATCGCGAGCGCCGATTCGGCTTCGGGGTGGCGCAGTTGTTCCACGATGTCGGTGAGGACGGGCTGGCGGTCCCGGATGGCGTCGACGACGTGGGCGTGGGCGACCTTGAGGGCGAAGCCGGCGCGCTCGTCGAGGCCGTGGCCCATGGCGACCTCGATGATGGTCCGGAGCAGTGCGAGCTGTCCGGTCGTGGTGATCGCCGGGTCGAGGGGGTTGAGGCGGATCCCGTCGTCGCTGGCGGCGATGGGGTCCAGGCGGATGGGGGTTATCCCCAGCTGCTGGGCGATGAGGTTCCATTCGCCGACGCCGTCTTCGCCCTGGGCGTCGAGGACGACGACCTGGCGGTCCTTGAAGCGGAGCTGGCGCAGGACGTAGGTCTTCTCCAGGGCGGACTTGCCGTTGCCGGATTCGCCGAGGACCAGCCAGTGGGGGGCGGGGAGCTGCTGGCCGTACAGCTGGAAGGGGTCGTAGATGTAGCCCTTGCCGCTGTAGACCTCGCGGCCGATGATGACGCCGGAGTCGCCGAGTCCGGGGGCAGCGGTGGGCAGGTAGACGGCTTGCGCCTGCCCGGTGGAGGTGCGTACGGGCAGGCGCGTGGTTTCGACTTTGCCGAAGACGAAGCTGGTGAAGGCGTCCGTCAGCGCTGTCATGGGATCTCGCATGGGCGGCACTTCCCTCCAGCTAGCGTCGGATGCCGGTGGCGAACGGCAAGGTGTTGACGAAGGCGCGGTGGTGCTCGCGGTCGCACCATTCGAGCTTCAGGTAGGACTTGCCGGCGGAGGCGCGGATGGTGCGCTTGTCGCGGGCGAGGGCCTCCGGTGAACGCGAGGACACCGTGATGTACCCGACGAGGTTGACTCCGGCAGCGCCGCTGGCGAGATCTTCACCCCTCTGGTCGAGCCGGCCGTGGGCGGCGATGTCGCGGGGGTCGACGGTGCGGTTCATCTTGGCGGCGCGGGAGGCGTCGGCCTCGTCGTTGGTCTTCTCGGTGAGCATGCGCTCGATGGCCACCTCGGTGGGCTCCAGGTCCATGGTGACGGCGACGGTGCGGATGACGTCGGGGGTGTGGACGAGGAGGGGGGCGAGGAAGTTGACGCCGACGGGGGTCATGGGCCATTCCTTCACCCACGCGGTGGCGTGGCACCAGGGGGCGCGGGTGGAGGACTCGCGGGTCTTGGCCTGGAGGTAGGTGGGTTCCACCGCGTCGAGTTCGGCGGGCCAGGCGTTGCGCTTGGTCATGGCCTGGATGTGGTCGATGGGGTGGTCCGGGTCGTACATGGAGTGCACGAGGGAGGCGAGGCGGCCCTGGCCGAGGGGCTGGCGGACGCGGATGTCGGCTTCGGCGAGGCGGGCGCAGATGTCGGTGAGCTCGCGGGCCATGACGATGGCGAGGCCGGCGTCGCGGTTGAGCCTGCGGCCCTTGTGGGGGGTGGCGGCGCGGGCGATGGTGTGGGCCTCGGCGGCGAGTTCGCGGGTGTAGTGCATGCAGGCGACGAGGTAGGCGCGGTGCTGCTCGGAGGAGGTGGACACCATCGACTGGAGCTGGTCGTAGGAGTCGCGCAGCCAGCCGGGGGCCCGGGTGTCGCCGCGCTGGGCGACGTCCTTGGCGTGGGCGTCGGGGTCGGCGGGCAGGGTGCGGGCGAGCATCTGCAGGCGGGTGACGAAGCCGTCGCCGTTGGCCACGTGCTTGAGGAGGGTACCGAAGCGGTCGACGAGCGCTTCTTGGTCCTCGCTGTCGCGCAGGCCGACGCCGGGGCCCTCGATCTCGATGGCGGCGGTGACCGTTCTGCGGTCGGCGTGGAGGAGTACGGCGATCTCGTCGGGGCCGAAGGGGGCGGCGAGCCAGCTGATGCGGCCGATGCCGGGGGGCGGGCCGACCTCGACCTCGCGGCCGTCGGAGCCGCGTACGCCGGCTTCCATGGCGCCCGAGCGGTAGGTGGTGCCGCGTCGCAGGGTGCGCTTGTAGCTGCGGTTGATCTCGAACCAGCGGTAGAAGGTGCGGCCCTTGTACGGGACGTACACGGCGGCGAGGGCGAGCATGGGGAAGCCGACGAGGCTGACGATGCGCAGGGTGAGGTCGGGGACGATCAGTCCGCTCATCATGCCGAAGAACGCCCCGGCGATGATCAGGGCGATCTCGCCGGTCTCGCGGTTCTTGCCGACGATCGCGTTCGGCCGGGCCCGGCCGATGAGATACGTGCGGCGGGGCGCGACCGGGTGCATCTGATGGGACTGGGTCGTCAACGCCCGTCACCTCCTGTGTTCCTCGTACTCGAACTCGTGCTCGTGCGGGGCGGGGGTGCGGCGGAGGGGACAGTTCCGCCGCCGCCCCCGCCGCCGGAGGTGGGCCGGCTGCTGTGGGCGGCCACGCCTCCGGAGAGGGCGTTGGCGGGGCGGGGCGTGCTGCCGCCGCCGTCGCCCCCGCGGTGGGCGCCGCGGCTGCTGTGGGTCTTGATGCCCTGCGAGACGAGGGAGGCGGGGGAGCTGATGACGGCGGCTGCCTGCGCGCCGTCGGTGGCCTTGCTGCGGTTGGAGCGGGCGGAGGCGATCTCGTCGCCGAAGCCGGGGACGAAGCGGTAGATCATCGCGGAGGCGAAGATCGCCAGCAGGATGATGGCGAGGCCGGTGACGACGGCGGAGAAGGCGTCGGGGCCCTTCTCGCCGGCGAGGGCTCCGGCGAGGCCGAGGACGATGACGATGACCGGCTTCACGAGGATGACGGCGATCATGATGCCCGCCCAGCGGCGGACGTGGCCCCAGAGGTTGCGGTCGACGAGGCCCGCGTAGACGACGACGCCGAGGAGGGCGCCGACGTAGAGGAGGGCGGCGCGGATGAACAGCTCGAGGAAGAGGATGCCGGCGGCGAGGACGGTGACGAGGGAGACCACGATCAACATGATCGGTCCGCCGCCGATGTCGTCGCCCTTCTTGAGGGCTTCGGAGAAGGAGCCGAAGAAGACGTCGGTCTGGCCGCCGGCGGCGGAGGCGATGACCTCGGTGACGCCGTCGGTGGCGGAGACGACGGTGTACAGGATCAGGGGGGTGAAGGCGGAGGCGAGGACGGTGAGCCAGAGGAAGCCGATCGCCTCGGAGAGGGCGGTGGTGAGGGGGACGCCGCGGAGGGCTCGCTTGGCGACGGCGAAGAGCCACAGGACGAGCGTGAGGATGGTGGAGGCGGCGAAGACGACGGCGTACTGCTTGAGGAAGGTGGCGTTGGTGAAGTCGACGTCGGCGCTGCCCTTGACCGCTTCGCTGAGCTTGCCGACGATCCAGGCCGCGGCGTCGGCGCAGCCCTTGGCGAGGGAGGCGAGGGGGTTGAGGGCGTCGGCCGGGTCGCTGGGCGCCAGGCCCGGGGCGCGGCCGGTGGATGCGCCTTCCCCGCGTTCGCAGTAGTCCTTTGCGGGGCCTCGGATCAGGTCGCAGGGGTTGTTGCTCGCCTGCGGACTGGGCGTGGCGCCCGGGGGCGGGGTGGGGGACGGGATGGGAGCCGCTACCGCGCGGGTCGCCAGGAGTACGGCCATGGTTTGCACGGTCGCCACGACGGCCGTGAGGGACAGGGGGCGACGGTCAGCGCGCATAGGTGAGTCCCCCGAACTGTGAAACCGCGGCGGCCATCTCTTCCGCCGAGGCAGCGGCCTGGTCCCGGCCCACCGGAGCGGGCCCGTCCTTCTGCGTGAAGTCCGCGACCCGCCAGTCGCCGTTGAGCCAGCGGAGCTCGAAGGTGTTCGTGTACCAGCTCTCGGAGACCGGGTTCTTCGAGCCCTCGCCCGCGAGGCCGAACAGCGCCGAGTACCAGACGGAGACGGTGGCGGTGTCGCCGCCGAACTTCTCGACCTTCGTGCCCACCGGGTTCACGCGGGAGATGAAGGTCATTCCCTTGGGCGCCTTGCCGCCGGCTTCGAGTCCGATACGGGCCAGGAACTCCGGGTCGGCGTAGACCTTGTCGAGGTCGCTCTGGCGCGAGGCGGCCACGTCGGGCAGGTAGACGCTCTGCACGATCGCACGTCTGCGGGCGGCGTCGAACATGCCGTCCGAGCTGAGCGCCACGGCGTAGTTGGCCGCCGCCGACTGGGCGCCCTGTTCGTCGTGGGCGAAGCCCTTGGGGATGGTGCCGTTCTTGCCCGTGACCGGGGAGGTGCCCGTGGCGGAGGTCGAGGCGGTGGACGGGGCGTTGTCCGTGGGGGGTGGGGTCGGGGTGTCGGGGCCCTGGTTCGCGAACGCGATGGCTGCGATCAGGAGGCCCACCACGCCGACCACGGTGATGAGGCTGCGGGGGGTGCGCGGGGCGCGGCGGGTGGGGCCGTACGGGTCGGCGGGGGAGTCCGGGAGGCGGGTGCGGGTTTGGCCCGTGCCTCCGTACTGGTCCTCGCTGCTCATTCCGTTTCGGCCCCCTCCGCGTCGTACGACGGTAGTGCTGGTTCCCGCGTAGGTGCGGTGTGATGATTCCCCATCAGGCCCGGTGGCCGGGCTAGACGGCCATTCCGTACACGATGGTGAAGAGGGTGCCCAGTGAGCCGATGATGAAGACGCCCGTGAGGCCGGCCACGATCAGGCCCTTGCCCTGCTCGGCGCTGAACGTGTCGCGCAGGGCTGTGGCGCCGATGCGCTGTTTGGCCGCGCCCCAGATGGCGATGCCGAGGCAGAGGAGGATCGCCACGGCCATGACCACCTCGATCATGACCTTCGCTTCGTTGCCGAGACTGCCGAACGGCCCCCAGTTCGGGGCGATTCCGCCGATGATGGTGGTGATGTCGCCCTTTTCGGCTGCCAGGATCATGTAACTCACCGCCCCTGTATGGGTAGTTCCGGTAGCCCGTGCCCGACGGCAGGGGTCACCCACTATCTTCGCTGATGAAACCGCCGCCGTCGTCGACTTGACGGCTCTCTTTACCCGATCTCCCGGCCCGCATCCCGCCCCTGTGCTCTGACCTGCGCAGCTGCGGTGTGTATGCGAAAGAACGTATGGTCACTCTGTGTATCACGAGGGGTGACGCCGGGCAATGATTGTCGTCCCGGCGTACGGGGGGTGGGGCGAGGGGCCGCCGTTCGGCTCAGTGGTCGGCGTGTCGTGCGGTGACCTCGGCCCGGTATGTCCGATAGTCCGTCAGCCCTGGGCCCAGTGGGTCGGGCGGGTGAGGTGCGGGGGGATGCGGGTGCCGGGGGAGCCCTGGGCCGCGTTCAGTTGGGCCTGGGTGAGGAAGAGGGCGTGGCGCAGGTCCGCTTCGCGGAGGTTTGCGTCGCGGAGGTCCGCGCCGATGAGGTCGGCCGTGCGGAGGTCGGCGCGGCCGAGGTCGGCGGCGATCAGGTAGGCGCCGCGCAGGTTGCCGCCGCGCAGGTCCGCGCCGGCGAGGCGGGCGCCCATGAGGTCGGCTCCGCGGTGGTTCTTCTTGCGGCCCGGCACCTTGCCCCGTACGAGCTCGCTGGTCTTCAGCAGCAGGGTGTTGATCTTCTGGCGGAGGGCGCCGACGTCCAGGTCCGAGAGGGCGGCCGCGTCCGCGCGGGTGTGGGCGGAGGTTTCCGCCAGGGCGTCCCGGAGCTGTGCGTGGAGGGGGGCGGCGGCCGGGAGGGTCAGGGCCTCCGCGACGTAGAAGAGGAGCTCGTGCAGCTGCCGCATCACCGGGAAGACATCGAACATCTCGGCCCGGGTCTCGGGGTGGGTGCGCCAGTCGCGGCCGCCGAAGGTGACCTGGGACACCTGCTGGCCCGCCCCGAAGCAGTCGAAGACGGTGCAGCCCTGGAAGCCCGTGTCGCGCAGCCGGGTGTGGATCCCGCAGCGGAAGTCCTCCCGCAGGTTCTTGCAGGGGGTGCCGGCGGGCTTGTTCACGGCGAAGTCGTTGGACTTGGCGAAGGGGAGGGCGACGCAGCACAGTGCGAAGCAGTTCGAGCAGTCCGCCTGGAGGAGGGGGAGGGCCGGGGGCTGGGGGAGACGCGTGGACACGTGTTCCATTGTCACCGGTCGGGGGCGCGGGGGCGCGTCGGGGGCGCGGGCGGGGGCGTGCCCGGCGCGGGGCGCGATGGCGCGGGGCGCGGGCGGGCCGAGGCCGTTTCTCGAGCGGGAGGAGAGCGGACGGGCTTGATCCGCGGGGGGCGGGCGTTGAGCATCGACGCATGACAGAAGTGATCGCAGTCGCCGTCATCACCATGCTCGCCGTGATCAGCCCCGGCGCGGACTTCGCCATGGTGGTCCGCAACAGCTACCTCTACGGGCGGCCCACCGGACTGTTCGCCGCCGCCGGGGTCGCGGCCGGCGTGCTGGTGCACGTCTCCTACACGATGCTCGGGGTCGGTCTGCTGATCGCCTCCTCCACCACCCTGTTCACCGTGATCAAGCTGGCGGGTGCGGCCTATCTGGTGTGGATCGGGATACGGACCTTCCGGGCGCGGGTCGAGGTGACCGTGGACCTGGAGTCCGCGCAGCGGCTGACGCGGCTCGGGGCGATGCGGTCGGGGTTCCTGACCAACGTGCTCAACCCGAAGACGACGCTGTTCGTGGTGTCGACCTTCACCCAGGTGGTCAACCCGGGCACTCCGGTGTGGCAGCAGGCCGGGTACGGGTTGTTCATGTCGGCCGCGCACCTGGGCTGGTTCGGGGCGGTGGCGCTGTTCTTCTCCAACTCCCGGCTCCGGGAGCGGATGCTGAAGGCGCAGAAGGCCCTGAACCGGGCCATCGGGTCGGTGCTGGTGGGTCTGGGCGTGGGCCTCGGTTTCGCTCGGTGAGTCGGGCGGCGGGGGTCTGAGGGACGCCCCCGCGGGGCTGGTGGTGCTGGGTTACCTGTGGGTAGCGTGGCTGTCATGGGCGATGCGGAGGGGTTCTTCGAGCGGGTGGACGCCGGCCGGTTCCTGGCCACGGAGTACACCCGCGGGCCGTGGGACCCGGGCGCGCAGCACGCCGGCCCGCCGGCCGCGCTGCTCGGGCGGGCCGTCGAGGACCGGCCCGACGCCCGCGCCGGCATGCGGATCGCCCGGATCACGTACGAGATCCTGCGGCCGGTGCCGATCGGCGCCCTGGAGGTCGCCACCCGCGTGCTGCGCTCGGGCCGCGGCACCGAGGTGGTCGAGGCCTCCCTCACCCCGGGGGGCGGGGCGGCGCCGGTGATGGTGGCGCGGGCCCTGCGCATCAGGGTGGCCGAGGAGGCGGTGCCGGCGGTGGTGCCGGGGCCGCAGGTGCCGCCGCCCGGGGAGGCGGGGGCGGTGCCGTTCTTCCCGGTGCCGTGGGAGACCGGCTACCACACGGCCATGGAGGCCCGGTTCACCCAGGGCGCCTTCGTGGAGCTCGGGCCCGGCACCTGCTGGATGCGGATGAGGGTCCCGCTCGTCGCCGGGGAGGAGATCCGGCCGCTGGACCGGGTGCTGGTCGCGGCCGACTCCGGCAACGGCATCAGCTCCGTGCTGGACTACGCCCGGTTCGTCTTCCTCAACGGCGACCTGACGGTCCATCTGCACCGCCATCCGGTCGGCGAATGGGCCTGCGTGGAATCGCGTACGGCCGTGGACGCGGCCGGCATCGGTCTGGTCGACGCCCGGCTGCACGACGAGAAGGGCCCCATCGGGCGCGCCGCGCAGAGCCTGTTCGTCGCTCCGCGGTAGTGCGTGCGCCCGGCCGCCGCCCGTGCGGACTGGACGGTGGACTTCGGTGGCGTCGAGGATGAGGCGGTGACGTGACGCGTCCGCATGGACTGTTCGGGTCTCCGAGGGGGTCGGCGGGGCGTGCGACACGGCCGAATCACACGTTGAAGTGACCGGGATGGGGGAGGGTTGACGGGTGCGCAGATTCTGGATGGCCGGTGGGATCGGGATCGGGCTGTGTCTGACCTTCGTGGCGCTGCTGGTCGTGGGGACGTACTCGGCCGCCGCGGGCCTGGTCGGGGCCGCCGGGGCGGGCGGTCGTGCCGTGGGGCTCGCGAAGGGGGCGGTGCCCGCCAAGTACCAGGCGCTGGTGGAGAAGTGGGGCAATCTGTGCCCGGCCATCAACCCGGCGCTGCTCGCCGCGCAGCTGTACTCGGAGAGCGGCTGGAACCCCAGCGCGGTCAGCCCGGCGGACGCGCGCGGCATCGCGCAGTTCATCCCGGGTACGTGGGCGGGCCACGGCATCGACGGGGACGGGGACGGGGACCGGGACATCTGGGACCCGAGCGACGCGATCCCCTCGGCGGCCTCGTACGACTGCCAGCTGGCCAAGGACGTGGCGGGGGTGCCGGGTGACGCGACGTCGAACATGCTGGCCGCCTACAACGCGGGGGCCTACGCCGTCATCAAGTACCGGGGCGTGCCGCCGTACAAGGAGACCCAGGGCTACGTGAAGACCATCACGACGCTCGCCAAGAGCTTCGCCCGGCCCGTGGGGCGGGTCGCGCCCTCGCAACAGGCGGCCGGGGCCATCTACTTCGCGCAGAAGCAGCTGGGTACGCCGTACCTGTGGGGCGGCAACGGAACGCCCGACCAAGGCGGGCGCTTCGACTGCTCGGGGCTGACGAAGGCGGCGTACGAGACGGTCGGGATCCAGCTGCCGCGCGTGGCGAACGACCAGTACAACGCCGGCCCGCATCCTTCGCGCGACCAACTGCTTCCCGGTGACCTGGTGTTCTTCTCCGATGATCTGACGAATTCGCGCGAGATCCGGCACGTCGGGCTGTACGTGGGAGGCGGCTACATGATCAACGCCCCGTACACCGGCGCCGTGATCCGCTTCGACAAGATCGACACGCCTGACTACTTCGGCGCGACGCGCGTGACCAAGGACGGTGCGGAGGCTCTTCCGGAGCGAGTTGGGGCGAGCCGGGCGCCCTAGCCACTCTCCGTTAAGCCAAGGCCCTGAGCTGCGACGATGAGTCTCTCTTCGATAACGTTGGCGTGATCATTCGGTGGAGAGTGGAACGTAGTCGCCAGAACGGGCGTTCCATGGACACGGGGGTTGATCAAGCGGGGGGCGAAGGGGCGCACACCGGCGTGCGCCCGCAGGGGAACCACGGCAAGGGCAAGGGGCCGCATCACCATGGCTGGACTCACGACCGGTGGGCCGAATGTGGATGTCAGCCTGCTGTACGAGATCAACGGACTGGCCCTGCGCGCGCCGGACTGGGTGGACCGGTCGGTCGGCCTGGTCGGTGAGTACGGGATCCCGCTGGCCCTGGTGCTGCTGGTCCTGTGGTGCTGGCGCGGCGCCCGCCGCCAGGACGAGAGCACGGCCGTCGAGTCCTTCGCGGCGCTGGTGTGGGCCCCGCTCGCGGCCGGGCTGGCGCTGCTCGTGAACGCGCCGCTGCGTGAATTCGTGGGCAGGCCGCGGCCGTTCAGGGCGCACGAGGGGCTCCAGGTGCTCGACGCCGGCGCCGGGACCCGCTTC
Organism: Streptomyces subrutilus; assembly: GCF_001746425.1. Classification (GTDB taxonomy): domain Bacteria; phylum Actinomycetota; class Actinomycetes; order Streptomycetales; family Streptomycetaceae; genus Streptomyces; species Streptomyces subrutilus_A. The sequence continues at coordinate 4,050,402 of NZ_MEHK01000001.1, forward strand.
GGAGCCGAACTGGCGGGCGCCGACTTCTCCTTCGTCAGCGGGCACGCCACCCTCGCGATGGCCCTCGGCGTGGGCCTGTTCGTCGCCCACCGCAGGCTCGGGCTCATCGGGATCGCCCTGGCCGTCGCCGAAGGCACGTGCCGGGTGTACGCGGGCGTCCACTACCCCACCGACGTCATCGGCGGGTTCGCGCTCGGCACCGCCGTCGTGCTGGTGCTCGCGCCGCTCGCGATGGCGCTGCTGACTCCGGTGGTGCGCGCGGTCGCCGCCTCCCCGCGCCTGGGGCGTCTCGTACGGGCCAAGGACCGGGTGCTGCCCCTGCCGGTCGGCCTGGCGCAGGCCCAGACCCCGCCGGCCGGACCGCGCCCGCACGAGAGCGACCTCGCGGCCTAGCCCCTGCTGGGGGCGCCGAGATCAGGCCGGGTCAGCCCTGACTAGGCCTGGTTCCACACCGAGAGCAGCAGGGCCACCACCAGGCACAGGCCCGCCGCGCCGAAGCACAGGCGGACCGCCGTCGGGCGGGACCGGGGGGTCACCGGTCGCCGCCCTCGGGGTCGGTCTCGGTGTCGCGGCGGTAGCGGGAGCGCAGCCACAGACCGGTCGCGACGGCCGCGGCGCTGGTGAGCCCGATGGCCAGGGCCACGTCGGCGGGGCCGTCCGCCGAGCCGACCGGCCGGGCCCAGGCCGCCGCGGCCGGGGTCAGCGCGAGGAGCAGGGCCCAGAGAAGGGCCGCGAGGCGGGCTGCGGGTCCTGGCATGACTCAAGGGCATCCGCTCCGGCTGACCCCGGCCAGCCGGGCCGTCCGAACGGGCGACCTCGCCGGGCCGCCCCGAGCGCCTCCGGGCTGCCCCGACCGCCCCCGCTACCCCGCGCTGTGCCGGACGGCGTCCTTGCGGGCCAGGTCGCGGGAGCGGCGGGCCGGGCCCTTCCAGCCGCAGGTGCAGACGGCCAGGCAGAACGATCCGCGATCGGCGGTGGAGGTGGTGTGCCCTGAGGTGGGCGGCTGGGGCCGGTGTGGCACGGCGGAGGCAAGCGGAAGGGCAAGGGGCGCTCTCATGTGCGGATCCACCCCTCCACGGTACCTGGACCACAAGCGGGTCGGGGAGCCGCGTGGGCCGTGACGGGAAACCCTTGACCTCGTTAACCGGAGCGGGTGGGGGCCTCGGGCAAACAGCGGTCATGCGTTGGGGGTTGGCAGGCGATGGTGGTGCACCAGCACAGGCGGCGGCGCGAGCGTGCGGGTGGGGCGGTGCTCGCCGTCGGCGTCACCCTGGCGGTCACGGCGATGGGCGGGTGCGCGGGCGCCGGCAGCGACGACCGGCCCCCCGCGGACGCGGCGGCGGTGGTCCGCGGTGCCGCCGACACGCTGACGAAGGCGGGCAGCGCCCGGGCCCGTACGGCCATGGAGATGGCCACCGGCGGAACCAGGGTCACGATCCGCGGCGAGGGCGGCGTCGACTTCAAGAACCGGATGGGCCAGCTGCTGGTGATGCTCCCGGCCGATGTGAAGGGCAAGGCCGAGCACCGGCCCATCACCGAGCTGCTGGTGCCGGGCGCGCTCTACATGAAGAACCGGGGCGCGGGCGTGCCCGACGACAAGTGGGTCCGGGTCGACACGACGACCCTCGCCGACGGGAACCTGGTCACGGGCGGGGCCACCGACCCGCTGGTCGCGGCCGAGCTGCTGCGCGGTGTGCAGGAGGTGACGTACGTCGGGGAGACCGAGGTGGCCGGCACGAAGGTGCGGCACTACCGCGGGACCACCGACATCGGTCGGGCCGCGGCGAGCGCGTCGGCGGAGGTCCGGGGGGCGCTGGAGGCGGCGGCGAAAGGGTTCAGCAAGGACACCGTGCCGTTCGACGCCTACCTGGACGAGGAGGGGCGGCTGCGGAAGGTCCGCCACCGGTTCACCTACGTCAACAATGGCGTGATCGATGTCTCGTCGACCACGCTGCTGTACGGATTCGGGACGCCGGTGACCGTCGTATTGCCCGCAAGCGGGGACATTTACGCCGGGAAGATCGCCGAGTAGCGGTGCGGTCGGGCCATGCCCGGTATCCGGAAATGGTCCATCCGTGTCATGCGCCGCGGCCCGTGACCTCCCTACGCTGAGAAGTCGAGCGCCGACGACCGAAGACGGCAGAATGAGGTGACACGCGTGACTCCCGCAGGCGGTACGACGGTGCAGGATCATGTGGCGCTCGCCGAGATCGAGCTCTGCGGCGAGCTGATCATCGCGGCCTCGGCGGCTTCGGAAGAGCGGCTCAGCCAGGACCGGATCGACGAGGTGCTGATGGGCATCTGGTCGGACTGACCGCGGACCGCTGATCCCGGGCCGCTGATCCCAGGCCGCTGGACCCAGCCGCTGCCCTCGGACCCGCCGACCCCTGATCGCCGTCCGCCTCAGGTGCGCAGGAGGCGGGCGATGGCCTTGGTGGCCTCCTCGACCTTCGCGTCGATCTCCCCGCCGCCCTTCACGGCCGCGTCGGCCACGCAGTGGCGCAGGTGCTCCTCCAGGAGCTGGAGGGCGAAGGACTGGAGGGCCTTCGTGCTCGCCGAGACCTGGGTGAGTATGTCGATGCAGTAGACGTCCTCGTCGACGAGCCGCTGGAGGCCGCGGATCTGGCCCTCGATCCGGCGCAGCCGCTTGAGGTGCTCGTCCTTCTGGTGGTGGTAGCCGTGGACGGCGCCGCCGTCGGGGGAACCCTCCGCCTCGATGGTCGTCATGCGTCCTCCCGTGGTCCGGAACGAGGGGGTGCATACCCCTCGTGGGTATAGGGTACTGGGCCCTGGCCGCGGGGGCGGGGGCCCGTCGTCCTCACTCTGCCTGATGGAGGACACTGGGGAACGGCCGGTTAGCCGTGGCCGGGGGATGCGCCTAGCATCAGCCTGACCGAATCCAATGCACCCCGAGGACCTCACGTGCGATTTCGTCTGACCCCCAGGGAGACGAGCTTCTACGACATGTTCGCCGCATCCGCGGACAACATCGTCACGGGCTCCAAGCTCCTGATGGAACTGCTCGGAGCGGACTCTTCCGCACGGGTCGAGATCGCGGAGCGGATGCGGGCTGCGGAGCACGCGGGAGACGACGCGACCCACGCGATCTTCCACCAGCTCAACTCCTCCTTCATCACGCCGTTCGACCGCGAGGACATCTACAACCTCGCCTCGTCGCTCGACGACATCATGGACTTCATGGAGGAGGCGGTCGACCTGGTCGTCCTCTACAACGTGGAGGAGCTCCCCAAGGGCGTCGAGCAGCAGATCGAGGTGCTGGCGCGCGCGGCCGAGCTGACCGCCGAGGCCATGCCGCACCTGCGGACGATGGACAACCTCACCGAGTACTGGATCGAGGTCAACCGCCTCGAGAACCAGGCCGACCAGATCCACCGCAAGCTGCTCGCCCAGCTCTTCAACGGCAAGTACGACGCCATGGAGGTGCTGAAGCTCAAGCAGATCGTCGACGTGCTCGAAGAGGCGGCCGACGCGTTCGAGCACGTTGCGAACACGGTGGAGACCATCGCGGTCAAGGAGTCCTGAACCTCGTGGACACCTTCGCTCTGGTCGTGACCATCGGTGTCGCGCTCGGCTTTACGTATACGAATGGTTTCCACGACTCCGCGAACGCGATCGCGACGTCCGTCTCGACGCGGGCGCTGACCCCGCGCGCGGCGCTCGCGATGGCCGCCGTGATGAACCTCGCCGGCGCCTTCCTGGGCAGCGGGGTCGCCAAGACGGTCAGCAAGGGCCTGATCGAGACGCCCCACGGCAACCGGGGCATGTGGATCCTCTTCGCGGCGCTGGTCGGCGCGATCGTCTGGAACCTGATCACCTGGTACTTCGGCCTGCCGTCGTCCTCCTCGCACGCGCTGTTCGGCGGCATGGTGGGCGCGGCGCTGGCCGGTGGCATCGGCGTGCTGTGGGACGGCGTGGTCGACAAGGTCGTCATCCCGATGTTCGTGTCGCCGGTGGTCGGCCTGGTCGCCGGCTACCTGGTGATGGTGGCCATCCTGTGGATGTTCCGCCGCGCCAACCCGCACAAGGCCAAGCGCGGCTTCCGCATCGCGCAGACGGTCTCGGCGGCGGCGATGGCGCTGGGCCACGGCCTGCAGGACGCGCAGAAGACCATGGGCATCGTGGTGATGGCGCTGGTCATCGCCGATGTGCAGGCCGCGGACGCCGCCATCCCGATCTGGGTCAAGGTCGCCTGCGCCGTGATGCTGTCGCTGGGTACGTACGCGGGCGGCTGGCGCATCATGCGCACGCTCGGCCGCAAGATCATCGAGCTGGACCCGCCGCAGGGCTTCGCGGCCGAGACCACCGGTGCCTCGATCATGTTCGGCTCGGCGTTCCTCTTCCACGCGCCTATCTCCACCACCCACGTGATCACCTCGGCGATCATGGGCGTGGGCGCGACCAAGCGGGTGAACGCGGTGCGCTGGGGCGTGGCCAAGAACATCATCCTGGGCTGGTTCATCACGATGCCGGCCGCGGCCCTGGTGGCCGCGGTCAGCTTCTGGATCGTGAACCTGGCCTTCGTCTAGGCCGGGAACGAAAGCGGGCCGGCTCCCCCCACCCAGGGGGAGCCGGCCCTTTTCTTTCTTTCGCCTTGCGGTGGCACCGCCATGCAGCACCGCAGGACGTCCGGCCACGCGGCAGGGCCGCGTGGAGTCTCGTCGGCTCAGCCGAAGCGGCCCGAGATGTAGTCCTCGGTCGCCTGGACGGACGGGTTGGAGAAGATCCGGTCCGTGTCGTCGATCTCGATGAGCTTGCCGGGCTGGCCGACCGCGGAGAGGTTGAAGAAGGCGGTGCGGTCCGAGACGCGGGCCGCCTGCTGCATGTTGTGCGTCACGATGACGATCGTGAAGCGCTCCTTGAGCTCGCCGATCAGGTCCTCGATGGCGAGGGTGGAGATCGGGTCGAGGGCCGAGCAGGGCTCGTCCATCAGCAGGACCTGGGGCTCGACCGCGATGGCGCGGGCGATGCACAGACGCTGCTGCTGGCCGCCGGAGAGGCCGGAGCCGGGCTTGTTCAGCCGGTCCTTGACCTCGTTCCAGAGGTTGGCGCCCTGGAGGGACTTCTCCACGACGTCCGAGAGCTCGGACTTCTTGAAGGAGCCGTTGAGGCGCAGGCCCGCCGCCACGTTGTCGAAGATCGACATGGTGGGGAAGGGGTTGGGACGCTGGAAGACCATGCCGACCGTGCGGCGGACCGCGACGGGGTCCACGCCGGCGCCGTACAGGTTCTCGTCGTCCAGGAGCACCTTGCCCTCGACGCGGCCACCGGGGGTGACCTCGTGCATGCGGTTCAGGGTGCGCAGGAAGGTGGACTTGCCGCAGCCGGACGGGCCGATGAAGGCGGTCACGGAGCGGGGCTCCACGGTCATCGAGATGTCGTCGATGGCCTTGTGGCTGCCGTAGAAGGCTGACAGTCCGCTGACGTCGATTCGCTTCGCCATGAGGGGTCACTTCGCTTTCATACAGTCGCGTCAGCGACCGGTCTTCGGGGCCTTCCAGCGGGCGATGCCGCGGGCCACCAGATTGAGGATCATGACGAAGGCGATCAGTACGAGCGCCGCGGCCCATGCCCGGTCGTAGGAGGCTTCACTGCCGACCTTGTACTGCTCCCAAATGTAGAGGGGGAGCGAGGACTGGGCGCCTTCGAAGGGGTTGCCGTTGATGAGCTGGGAGCCGAAGACCAGCAGCATGATCGGCGCGGTCTCACCGGCGATGCGGGCCACGGCCAGCATGACGCCGGTGGAGATGCCGCCGATGGCGGTGGGGAGCACGACCTTGAGGATCACGCGCCACTTCGGCACACCGAGCGCCAGGGCGGCCTCGCGCAGCTCGTTCGGGACGAGCTTGAGCATCTCCTCGGTGGAGCGGACCACGACCGGCATCATCAGGATCGACAGGGCCATGGCGCCGGCGAAGCCGGAGGGGCCGAAGCCGAGCATCAGGTTCCAGGTCGTCAGGATGAACAGGCCCGCGACGATGGAGGGGATGCCGGTCATGACGTCGACGAAGAAGGTGACGGCCCTGGCGAGCGAGCCCTTGCCGTACTCGACCAGGTAGACGGCGGTCAGCAGGCCGATGGGCGCGGCGATCAGGGTGGCCAGGGCGACCTGCTCGATGGTGCCGAGCAGGGCGTGGTAGACGCCGCCGCCTTGGTCGAAGCTGGTCACGCCGTTCATCGAGTGGCTGAGGAAGTTGCCGTCGAGGAGCCCGATGCCGCGGCTGACGGTGGTCCACATCAGGGACAGCAGCGGGATGACCGCGAGGACGAAGCAGACCCACACGACGGAGGTCGCGACGCGGTCCTTGGCCTGGCGGCGGTTCTCGACGACCGAGCTGGCGGTGTAGGTGATGGCGACGAAGAGCAGGGCGGCGATCAGGCCCCACTGGACCTTGCTGTGGAGGTCGAAGGCGAGGCCGGCGCCGCTGCCGAGGGCGACGGAGAGGACCGCGATGCCGGTCGGCGCCCAGCGGGGCAGGCCGCCTCGGGTGAGGCTGCTGGGGGCGGCGGACTTCGGGGCCCGGACGGGCCGCTGGTCCTGGAGTGCGTGGCTCATCAGGCGTTCGCCCCCGAGAAGTCCTTGCGGCGGGCGATGATCAGCCGAGCCGCACCGTTGACCAGCAGGGTGAGCAGGAAGAGGACCAGACCGGAGGCGATCAGCGCGTCCCGGCCGAACTCGTTGGCCTCGTCGAACTTCGCGGCGATGTTCTGCGCGAAGGTGCCGCCGCCCGGGTTGAGGACGTGGAACGAGATCAGGAAGCTCGGGGACAGGACGGTCGCGACGGCCATGGTCTCGCCGAGCGCGCGGCCGAGGCCGAGCATCGAGGCGGAGATGACACCGGAGCGGCCGAAGGGCAGCACGGAGATCCGGATGACCTCCCAGCGGGTCGCGCCGAGGGCCAGGGCGGCCTCCTCGTTCATGCGCGGGACCTGGAGGAAGACCTCGCGGCTGACGCTGGTCACGATCGGCAGGATCATGATCGCGAGCAGGATGCCGACGGTGAAGAGCGAGCGGGCCACGCCGATCTGGGTCTTGTCGAAGACGTAGGTCCAGCCCAGGTACTCATCGAGCCACAGGTTCAGGCCTGCCAGCTGCGGGACCAGGAACAGGGCTCCCCAGATGCCGTAGATGATCGACGGCACGGCGGCCAGCAGGTCGACCACGTAGGCGAGGGGGGCGGCCAGCTTGCGCGGCGCGTAGTGCGAGATGAACAGGGCGATGCCGACGGCGATCGGAACCGCGATGACCATCGCGATGATCGAGCTGACGACGGTGCCGAAGAGCAGGACGGCGATGCCGAAGACGGGCGGGTTGGCCGACGCGTTCCAGTCGAAGGTGGTGAGGAAGTTCCCCTCGTTCTTCGACAGGGCGATCGTGGCGCGGTAGGTGAGGAAGGCGGCGATCGACGCCATGATCACCAGAAGCAGGATGCCGGAGCCCTTGGAGAGCGCGGCGAAGATCTTGTCACCGGCACGGCCGGTGGATCCCTTGCTCCTGGAGACAGGCGGAGCCGTGTCTATCTGGGTGGGTGTGGTGGAAGCCATGGTCTTTCCGGTCTGTGTGGGGGGCAGGCCCCCTGGCGGCGGTGCACCGGATCCCCCCGGGTGGAGGGGGAGGGTTCTCTCGGCGCCGGGCGGACCGGATCGGGATCCGCCCGGCGCCCGAGAGGGTCAGGAACTAGCCGAGCTTGCTGACCGCCTCGCGGACCTTGGCGTTGATCTCGGCCGGGATCGGCGCGTAGCCGTTCTCGAGGAGCACCTTCTGGCCCGCGTCGGACGCGGTGTAGTTCAGGAAGGACTTGACGGTGGGCAGGGTCTCCGCCTTGTTGCCCTTGTCGCAGACGACCTCGTAGGTCACCAGGACCAGCGGGTAGGCGCCCTCGGCCTTGGTGGTGTAGTCGAGCTTCAGGGCCAGGTCGGAACCGGTGCCGGCGATCTTGGCGGCGGCGATGGCCTTGGAGGCGTTCTCGCCGGTGGCCGCGACCGGGGCGGCGGCGCCCGTGTTCAGGTCGACGGTCTTGATGCCCTGCGAGCTGGCGAAGGAGAGCTCGAAGTAGCCGATCGAGCCGTCGACCTGCTTGACCTGGGCGGCGACGCCGGCGGAGCCGGACGCGGCCTGGCCGCCCGGGGCGGCCCACTTCTTCGCGGCCTCGTGCGGCCACGCGTCGGGGGCTGCGGCCTTCAGGTACTTGGTGACGTTCTCGGTGGTGCCGGAGTCGTCGGAGCGGTGGAAGGCCTGGATCGCGGTCGAGGGAAGCGTGACGCCGGGGTTCAGCTTCTTGATCGCCTCGTCGTCCCACTTCTTGATCTTGTCGTTGAAGATGTTGGCGATCGTGGCGGCGTCCAGGTTCAGCTTCTCCACGCCGGCGATGTTGAAGCCGAGGGCGACGGGGCCGCCGACCATCGGCAGGTTGATGCCCTGGCCACCGGTGCAGATCTTCTTCGACTCCTCGACCTGCTCCGGCTTCAGCGCCGAGTCGGAGCCGGCGAAACCGACGGTGCCCTGGTTGAAGGCGACGATGCCCTCACCGGAGGAGGAGGACTTGTAGTTCACCTCGACGCCGGGGCAGGCGGCCATGTAGTTCTTCACCCACAGCTCGACCGCGTTCTTCTGCGCGGAGGAGCCCGAGGCCAGGAGCTTGCCCTTGGCGTCGTCGCACTTGATGTCGCCGGCCGCGGCGGCGGAGGGCTTCGTGGTGCCGTCGGTGTTCTTCGTGTTGTCGTCCGAGCCGCACGCCGTGAGGACCAGGGCGCCGGACACGACAAGCGCCCCGAGGGCGGAGGCACGAAGCATGCTCTTGCGCTGAAGCTTCACTTTCGGGTGTTCCTTCCAGAAGCCGCCGGCCGCTTTCTGTATCGGGGCGGCGTGCGAAGAGGACTACGTCGTCTGCTCGGCCGAACTGCTCGCACTCCCGGCGGCTCGCACCTTGCACAGCTGAAATTAGTCACAACAGGTGAAGCGGCCGACCGGCCCGAGTGAACGGACGGTGAACCGTGGCGGACGACCCGGTGCGATCCGGCGCGTCCGCCCACGGCCGCAAGCCTCCGTTATCCGGCCGTTATCTTGGCGTGACCACGCCCCTCCGCGGGGGCCCGGAGCCAGATCCGCCGGAAGTCGAAACGGGCCGACTCCACCGCGTGGCGCTGGTCCGCGTGCAGGATGCCCAGGGCGTATGCCGTGGCCGGGGCGATCCGCGGCGTGCGCGCCGCCGCGGCCGAGGCGGACGCCGCCTCCGACGCGTCGCGGTGGCGGTCCAGGGCCTCGCCCGCGGCCGCCGCGCGCGTCACGTCCTCGCCCAGCGCCTCCCGCGCGTACCGGTGGACCCGCAGGAGGCGGCGTACCTCGTGCCAGGGGCCGTCGCGGTCCGCGTCGTACGGGTGGGTGCCCTCGGCCGGCGGAAGCGCCCCGACCGCGGCCGACAGGCGGGTTTCGGCCACCGCGGCCAGCGGCACCAGGACGTCCTCGACCCGGCCCCGGGCCGCGACCGGATCCAGCGGGACCTCCGAGGCCAGCACCGCCACCGAGTCCGCCACCGCGTGGAACCGGGCCGAGCCGAGGGCCTGCAGGGTCGCCGAGTGGGCGCGGGTACGGGCCAGGGTGAGCCGGCGCTCCAGCAGCGCGCCCGCGCGCGCCGAGCCCACCGTGAGCGCGCCGGCCGTCCCCCGCGGCGCCGGCACCTCGGCCGAGCCCGACAGCCGGTGCAGCGCGTCCATCAGCCGCGCCAGGCGGGCGGCGTACGCGTGCTCGTCGGCCAGGGTCGAGGACAGCCACACCAGCTCGGTGCGCAGCCCGTCCGCCCAGGAGGACTCGGTCACCACCCGGAAGGTGGCCAGGGATCCGCTGATCCGGCGCGCCGCCCCCCGCAGGCTGCGCGCCGCATCGCCGCTCTCCGCGGCGTCGGCCCCTCCCCCCGGCTCCGTCCGGGCGGACCCCCCCTCCTCGTGCAGGCGCAGCCCGCGCAGGAAGGCGGTGGCCTGGGTGCGCAGGTAGGTGCCGAGCACCTCGCCCGCACATCCCGTCAATGCCATCGGGTCATGGTTTGGCTGAGCCACGCCGGCGCCTCCGGGCGTCTATGAGCATCTCCTGTACGTGCCGCAGCGGCTGGCCTTCCGCGTCCGTGCTGTGCCGGGTCCATTCGCCGTCCGGGCCCAGGTGCCAGGAGGACGTGACGTCGGACATCCCGGTTTCCAGCATCCGGTCCAGGGCCGCGCGGTGGGCCGGGTCGGCGACCCTGACCAGTGCCTCGATACGGCGGTCGAGGTTGCGGTGCATCATGTCGGCGCTGCCGATCCACACCTCGGGCTCGCCGCCGTTGCCGAAGGCGAAGACCCGCGAGTGCTCCAGGAACCGGCCGAGGATCGAACGGACCCGGATGTTCTCCGAGAGCCCCGGTACTCCCGGGCGCACCGCGCAGATGCCGCGGACCCAGATGTCGACGGGCACGCCGGCCTGCGATGCCCGGTAGAGCGAGTCGATGAGGGCCTCGTCGACGATCGAGTTCATCTTCAGGCGCACGTACGCGGGTCGGCCGGCCCGGTGGTGGGCGGCCTCCTTGTCGATGCGGGCTATCAGCCCGTCGCGCAGCGAGCGGGGCGCCACCATCAGCCGGCGGTAGGTCTCGCGGCGCGAGTAGCCCGACAGCCGGTTGAACAGGTCGGAGAGGTCCGCGCCGACCTGCGGGTCGGCGGTGAGCAGGCCGAGGTCCTCGTAGAGCCGGGCCGTCTTGGGGTGGTAGTTGCCGGTGCCCACGTGCGAGTAGCGGCGCAGCTGGTCGCCCTCCTGGCGCACGACGAGCGACAGCTTGCAGTGGGTCTTGAGGCCGACGAGCCCGTAGACGACGTGGCAGCCGGACTCCTCCAGCTTGCGCGCCCACTTGATGTTGGCCTGCTCGTCGAAACGGGCCTTGATCTCGACCAGTACGAGGACCTGCTTGCCGGCCTCGGCGGCGTCGATCAGGGCGTCCACGATCGGGGAGTCGCCGGAGGTGCGGTACAGCGTCTGCTTGATCGCGAGGACGTCCGGGTCGGCGGCGGCCTGCTCCAGGAAGGCCTGCACCGAGGTGGAGAAGGAGTCGTACGGGTGGTGCAGCAGCACGTCCCGCTCGCGCAGCGCGGCGAAGATGTCGGGCGCCGACGCGGACTCGACCTCGGCGAGGTCCCGGTGGGTGCCGGCGATGAACTTCGGGTATTTCAGCTCGGGCCGGTCCAGGGAGGAGATCCCGAAGAGGGCGGTCAGGTCCAGCGGCCCGGGCAGCGGGTACACCTCCGAGGCGTCGACGTTCAGCTCCTGCACGAGGAGGTCCAGTACGCCGGGGTCGATGGACTCCTCGACCTCCAGGCGGACGGGCGGGCCGAAGCGGCGCCGCATGAGCTCCTTCTCCAGGGCCTGGAGGAGGTTCTCGGCGTCGTCCTCCTCCACCTCGAGGTCCTCGTTGCGGGTCACGCGGAACATGTGGTGCGCGAGCACCTCCATGCCGGGGAACAGCTCCTCCAGGTGCGCGGAGATGACGTCCTCCAGCGGGACGTAGCGGTGCGGGGAGGCCTCCAGGAAGCGGGAGAGGAGCGGCGGGACCTTGACCCGGGCGAAGTGGCGGTGGCCGCTGACGGGGTTGCGCACGACCACGGCCAGGTTCAGGGAGAGGCCGGAGATGTACGGGAAGGGGTGCGCGGGGTCGACGGCCAGCGGGGTCAGCACCGGGAAGATCTGGTTGCGGAACAGGGTGAAGAGGCGCGCCTGCTCCTTCTCGGTGAGGTCCGGCCAGCGGATGAGGTGGACGCCCTCCTCGGCCAGGGCCGGGCAGATGTCCTGCTGGAAGCAGGCGGCGTGCCGGGCCATGAGCTCGCGCGAGCGGGTCCAGATGAGGTCCAGCACCTCGCGGGGCTGGAGGCCTGAGGCCGAACGGGTGGCGACGCCGGTCGCGATGCGGCGCTTGAGGCCGGCGACGCGGACCATGAAGAACTCGTCGAGGTTGCTCGCGAAGATCGCCAGGAAGTTGGCGCGCTCCAGGAGCGGCGTCGTCGGATCCTCCGCGAGCTCCAGCACCCGCTCGTTGAAGGCCAGCCAGCTGCGCTCCCGGTCGAGGAAGCGGCCGGGCGGGAGCTCTCCGCCGTCCTTGTCGTCGTAGGCGTCCAGATCGGCGTCGAGATCGGGCTCGAGGTCGACGTGGGGGCGGTGCGCGCTGATGGAGCCTATGCGTGCGTGCGCGCCGGTGACGGCCAAGCCCGGCGTTCCCGCGGGGGCGGCGGACGAGGGGGACGGGTGCTGGGCGGGGACCTCGGTGGGGCCTGCGCTGGGCTTGTGGCTCATGACTCCATTCTTCCGCGCATGCGGGAGGACAGGCGCGTCGGAAGTGTCGGCCGTCAGTCGGAGTCGGGGCTGCATGCGGGGAGAGTCGCAAGCGCGTCTGAATGCCCGGTTAATGGCGCGTGGCTTCCGGGGTCCGGCGGGGTTGCGACTGCCGCCGGACTCCGCTGCCCGGCCCCCGCGCCTCAATCGCCGGCGGGGCTCAAAGCCCGGGGCCCCGCGCCCCCGGGCCCCCGCGCCTCCAGCGCCCCGCCCGCGCTCGACCGGGGCCCCGCCCCCCGGGCCCCCGCGCCTCAAACGCCGGCGGGGCTGGGAGGTGCCCGGCGGGGGCGGAGGTGCCCGGCGGGCTTGAGGTCCGGCGCTCCGCCCCGGTCCCGGGCCGGAAGCCCAGGTTGGGCTGGAGGTGGCGGGCTGAGAGGTCGGGGCTGCGTCCCCGACCCCGCGCCTAATCGCAGGCGGAGCGGCAGCCTGGGGGCTCTGCTCCGGGATCCCGCACCTCAGGCGCCGGCGGGGCTGGGGTTGGTCGGTGAGGGGCGGGGTGCGGGGCCCCTCCGGGGTGTCTCCTCGGCTCGCGCACTGAGCCTCGTCCGAAGCCTCGGCCGAGGTTGCGCGCTCGTCCTGCGGGGACACCCCTGCACGGCCCCACACCCCTCGGCTGACGAAGCCCGGCGGTGGGGTGGGGGCCCGCAGGAGGGTCCCCGCAGGACGAGCGCGCAACCCGGGTCCGGTCTTCCGCAGCCGCGGCTCGGTGCGCGAGCCGAGGAGACACTCCGGAGGGACCCCGCCCCACACCCCGACAGGGCCGCTCCAGCTCAAGGGAATCCCCGGCTCCGCCGGATCTCGCGCCGCTGCATCCCCTCGCCCGGCCGGCCCGGCCCTGCCGGACCCCGGCCGCACCGGATCCTCGGCCGCACCGGGCCCCTAGGCTCCGCCGGATCTCAGGGTCCATCACATCCCCTTGCCCTGCCGGCCCCGGCCGCACGGGGCACCTCGGCTTCGCCGGATCGCCAGCCTCGGTCCCGGCCGAGCGCCGGCCCGGGCGAGGGTCGGGCACGGTGCGGCCGGAGCCTTGCCCTGCCGGCCCCGCCCCGGCCCCGGCCGCACCGGGCCCTCGGCTGCGCCGGATTCGCGGCCCCGGCCGGGCCCCGGTTCCAGTGGGAGGCCCGGCCCCGGGCGGGCGGTGGGTCAGCTTTCGGTGCGGTACATCAGGTCCACCTCGTGGGTCGTGAAGCCCATGCGCTCGTAGACCGCCAGCGCCGCCGCGTTGTCGGCGTCGACGTACAGCATCGCCGTCGGCACCCCCCCCGCGGCGAGGTGCCGCAGGCCGATCGCGGTCAGGGCCTTGCCGAGGCCGCCGCCCTGGGCGCCCGGGCGGACGCCGACCACGTAGACCTCGCCCAGCTGCTCGGCCCGGTGGACCTTCGTCCAGTGGAAGCCGACCAGCTCCCCGTCGCGCTCGGCGAGGAAGAATCCCTCCGGGTCGAACCACGGCTGCGCCATCCGGTCGTCCAGGTCGCGCTGGGTCAGCGCGCCCTGCTCGGGGTGGTGGGCGAAGGCGGCCGCGTTCGCCGCGAGCCAGGCCGCGTCGTCGCTGCCGGGCACGAAGGTCCGTACGGTCACGCCGGCCGGCAGCACCGGCTCCGGCAACGGGTCCGCGTCCGGGCCGAGCGGCCGGCGCAGCTGGCGCAGCTCGCGGAAGAGGGTCAGGCCCAGCACCTGCGCCAGGTGCCGCGCGGCCGACTTGCCGCCGTGCGCCCAGACCCGGATCCGCTTGCCGGAGGCGGCCAGCAGGGCCGTGCCGAGCGCGCGCCCGTGGCCGCGGCCGCGCAGCGCGGGGTGGACGACGAGTTCGGCGGCGGGGGCCTCCACCGGGTCGGTGTCCTCCAGTTGCCCGTATCCGGAGAGCCGGCCGCTCTCGGTGAGCAGGAAGTGCCGGATGCCCTCGCGCGGCCCGCCGCGCAGCTGGAGGCGGCCCTGCTCGGACACGGCGGTGGTGCCGTCGGTGCGTGCCGCGTCCTCGATGAGGGCGAGGACGGCCTCGGCCTGTTCCTCCGTCAGCTCGTCGAGGGTCTCAATCTGCCGTCCCGGCTCCAGGGCCGCTGCTGCGTCAGTCATGCCTTGAGCCTACGACCGCGGCGGGCGGCGGGGTGGGCGCGGCCCGGCGGGCGCGGCCCGGGCGTCGGTCCGTCTTTTGCGCGTAACCACCTCGATACCCGATACCCCCTGTCGTGCTACGCGCGTTGACAATAGGCTGCGGCGGACCTCCCAAGTTTGTCTCGCTGTCCACAAAGGGGACTAAATGTCAGCGACACCACAACGGCACCGCCGCACCCGCCGGTTGACCCTCACCGCTCTCGCCGTCACGGCAGGGGCCGGGGCGATGGTCGCCGCCGCTCTGCCGGCCGGCGCCGCGAGTGGTGGCGGTGCCGCCAAGAGCCGGACCGTCGACGTGCAGCTGCTGTCGTTCAACGACTTCCACGGCACGCTCGAGCCCCCGCAGGGCTCGTCCGGCAATGTGACCGAACGTCAGGCCGACGGCACCACCAAGGCCATACCCGCGGGCGGTGTCGAGTACCTCGCCACCAGCCTGCGCGAAGCCCGCAAGGGCCACGAGTACTCCGTCACCGCCGCGGCGGGCGACATGATCGGCGGCAGCCCGATGCTGTCCGGGCTCTTCCACGACGAGCCGAGCATCGAGGCGCTGAACAAGCTCGACCTGGACGTCACGGGCGTCGGCAACCACGAGTTCGACGAGGGCAAGGCCGAGCTGCGCCGCATGGCGTACGGCGGCTGCCACCCGGTCGAGGGCTGCTTCGAGCCCGGCAAGGAGTTCACCGGATCCGAGTTCAAGTTCCTCGCGGCGAACGTCACGGACGAGAAGACCAAGCGTCCGATGATGAACCCCACCTTCATCTGGAAGAAGGGGGACGTGAAGATCGGCTTCATCGGCGTCACCCTGGAGGGCACTGCGGACATCGTCACCGCCGAGGGCGTCAAGGGCCTGAAGTTCGAGGACGAAGTCGAGTCGATCAACAAGTACGCCGCCGAGCTGAACAAGCAGGGCGTGAAGTCGATCGTCGCGCTGATCCACGAGGGCGGTCTGCCCGCGAACGGCGCGTACAACTACGACTGCGACGTCCCCGGCGCGGGCGCCGGCATCTCCGGCCCGATCGTGGACATCGCCAAGAACCTCGACCCCAAGGTCGACGCGCTGGTGACCGGCCACACGCACCAGGCGTACGCCTGCACCATCCCGGACCCGGCGGGCAACCCGCGCATGGTGACCTCGGCCGCCTCCTACGGCCGGCTGTTCACGGACACCACGCTGACCTACGACCGGCAGACCAAGGACATCGTCCGTACGCCGGTCAGCTCGCCGAAGCCGGTCAACAAGGTCGTCACCCGCGACCAGCCCAAGGCCTCGGACATGACCGAGCTGATCCAGCGCTGGAGCGAGCTCGCGGCCCCGATCGCGAACCGCCCGCAGGGCTTCATCTCCGCCGACATCCCGGGCCGCGGCTCGGAGGCGCCGGAGAAGCCGCTCGGCGACCTGATCGCCGACGCGCAGCTGGAGGCGCTGGCCCCGGCCGACAAGGGCGGCGCGCAGCTGGCCCTCATGAACCCGGGCGGCATCCGTGCCGACCTCGCCTACAAGGCGGCCGGGGACGAGGGCGACGGTGTGGTGACGTACGGCGAGTCCTACACGGTCCAGCCGTTCAACAACATGATGAACATCGTGGACCTGACGGGCGCGCAGCTGATCACCGCGCTCCAGCAGCAGGTGAGCGGCCCGGTCAACGGCGCCAGCCCCAAGATCCTGCAGGTGTCGAAGGGCTTCACGTACACCCTGGACATGACCAGGTCCGGTGCGGACCGCATCGTCGTGGACTCGGTGAAGCTGAACGGCGCGGCGATCGACCCCGCCAAGACCTACCGGGTCGCGATGAACGAGTTCCTCGCGGGCGGCGGTGACGGCTTCACCGTCCTGAAGGAGCACAAGAACAAGCTGGTCGGCGCGCCCGACCTGGACTGCTTCAACGCCTACCTGGGCAAGTCGACGGCGGCGAACCCGATCGTCCCGCCGGTGGCGGACCGGATCACCGTCATCAAGTAGCACTCGCCACACCCGCGTGACAGCACGCCCAAAGGGGCGGTGGGCCCGACGGCCCGCCGCCCCTTTGGCGTTCCCCGGCCGGGTTCAGAGGGTCGTGAGGAAGGTGTGGACGGCCTTGTGGAAGCCCTCCGGGTCCTGGAAGGGCACGAAGTGCTCGGTGTCGAGGGCGGTGTACGAGGTCCCGGGCCGCCGGGAGACCATCGCGGCGGCCTGCTCCCGGGAGAGCGCCTCGCTGCGCAGGCCGTGGATCAGCAGGGCCGGGCAGTCGCTCGCGAGCCAGACGTCCCAGCGGTCGCCGTAGGCGCCCGCGAGGGTGGCCAGGGTGTCCTGCGGGTGGAACGGGAGCCGCCAGCCGCTGCCGTCGGGGCGCAGCGCGGGGGCGTAGGTCGGGCCCAGCGGGCCGAGGGCGGTGATGAGTTCCTCGCGGGTCGGCGCGGTGTACGGGAGGTCGTGGAGGAAGGCCCAGAAGTCCGGGCCGTCCTTGCGCACGACTTCCACGGGGGAGTCCACGATGATCAGCGCGGAGACCAGGTCGGGGCGGGCTGCCGCCAGGTGGTAGGCGTTGGTGCCGCCGAGGGAGAAGCCGAGTACGGGCAGCGGGCCGCCCGGGTCCAGGTGCTCCAGCAGGGCGGCGGCGTCGCCCACGTAGCCCTCGCGGTCGTAGGCGGGGGTGCGGTCGGAGTCGCCGTGGCCGCGCTGGTCGGGGGCGATGACCCGCCACTCGTCGCGCAGTGCGGTGGCCAGGCCGGTGTAGGCGGCAGCTTCGGAGAGGCCGCCGTGCAGGGCGAGCAGCGGCCGGCCGGGGCCCCCGAAGTCCAGGTAGGAGAGGGTGCGGTCGTCGATCTTCAGCTCGTGGCGCATGGCTCGTGCCTCCCGTGGGCCCGTGGATCTTGCGGTGGCTTCACCCTGCCAGGATTTGGGCAAGCGCGCAATACGCTTGTCTTGGGCACTCGCCCAAATCGGGGCGCGGATACGATCCCGCCATGGGAAATCGCGAGGACCTGCTGGCCGGAGCCCGGCGCTGCCTTGAGGAGAAGGGGTACCTCCGCACGACCGTGCGCGACATCGCCACGGCGTCGAAGGTCAGCATGGCCGCGATCGGCTACCACTTCGGATCGCGGGAGGCGCTGCTGAACCAGGCGCTCTTCGCCGCGATGGACGAGTGGGCCGCGGGATCCGGCCGGCTCGCCGGGCAGGGCGACACCGCCGCCGAGCGCTACGCCGACACCTGGGACCGCAAGATCCGGGACTTCGGCGACATGCGCTGGCTGTGGATCGCCAACGTCGAGGCCTTCGTGCACGCGCAGTCCTCGCCCGAACTGCTCGCCACCCTCGCCGAGGGCCAGCGCAGGTCCCGGCGGATGGTGGCGGCGCAGCTGCGCGGGGTGCCCGAGGACGCGGTCACCGACGCGGACGTGCAGGCCCTGGGGTCGGTGCACATCGCGCTGCTGACGGGCGTGATGGTCCAGCACCTCACCGACCCGCAGCACACCCCCGACGGGCAGGCCATCGCCCGGGGGCTGCGCATGACGACCGAGCTGCTGGACGGCTAGCGGCCTGTCCCAGGCTGTCCCAACTCGCCCGTCTCCCAAGGCGGTTGCCTCGAAGTTCGCCTCTACCGACGGGTAGTAAAGGCTGGTTCCGCACGCCATAATCCGGTCCCACCACTGGGTCGGCGAAGGGGCGGACATGGGCATGGGCACGGGACTGGACCGGCGGGCGTTTCTGGCCGGAGCACTGGCCGCGGGCGCGGCCGTCGGGCTCGGAGCACCACCCGCCTCGGCCGCCGCGCTCGGCACCCAGGACTGGATGGCCGGCCTCGGCGACTCCACGCCCCTCCAGCGGATGACCATCCCCGGCACGCACGACTCCGGCGCCACCAAGGGCGGCCTCTACGTCGCCTGCCAGAACACCTCGATCGCCCAGCAGCTCGACTCCGGCATCCGCTTCCTCGACGTGCGCTGCCGGGTCACGGGCGGCTCCTTCGCCATCCACCACGCGGCCTTCTTCCAGGACCTGATGTTCGGGGACGTCCTCGTCGCCTGCCGGAACTTCCTCGCCGCGCACCCCTCCGAGACCGTGCTGATGCGCGTCAAGCAGGAGTACTCCGGGGAGAGCGACGCCACCTTCCGCGCGGTCTTCGACGACTACCTCGACCACCGCGGCTGGCGCCCGCTGTTCCGGATCGCCGACACCCTGCCCACGCTCGGCCAGGCCCGCGGCAAGGTGGTCCTGCTCGCCGATAACGGCGGACTGCCCGGCCTGCGCTACGGCGACGGCAACGTCTTCGACATCCAGGACGACTGGAACGCCGAGCCCTTCGCCAAACGAGGCAAGATCGAGAACCACTTCCGCAAGGCCGTCCAGCAGCCCGGCAAGCTCTTCGTGAACTACGTCAGCACCGCGGCGTACATGCCGCCGCGCTGGAACTCCGACCGGCTGAACCCGCAGGTGCACGGCTTCGTCGACGGCGGGGAGATGGCCGGCCGGACCGGGCTCGGGATCGTCCCGATGGACTTCCCGAACACCCGCTCCGGCCTGGTCTCCTCACTGATCCGGCACAACTGAGGTCCCGGGCGGCGGGGACGGGGCTCCCGGGATGCGCAGCACCGCCTCCGCGCCCGGCCCGCCGTCGGCCGCCGCCCGCAGTTCGGCGCTCCCGCCCGCGCGGGCCACCGTACGGGCCACGATCGACAGGCCGAGGCCGCTGCCGGGCAGGGCGCGGGCCGAGGGAGAGCGCCAGAACCGCTCGAAGACGTGCGGGAGGTCCTCGGCGGGGATGCCCGGTCCGTGGTCCCGTACGCGCAGCTCGCCCGCCCGCAGCGTCACCTCCACCGCCCCGCCCGGCGGGCTGAACTTCACCGCGTTGTCCAGGACGTTGACCACCGCCCGCTCCAGCGCGGCCGCCTCGCCCCGTACGTACCAGGGCTCCAGGCAGGAGCCGAACTCCAGCTCCGGACCGCGCAGCCGGGCCCGGGACAGCGCGGCCCCCGCGATCTCGTGCAGGGCCACCACCTCCAGCGGACCGGGGGACACGGCGTCGGGGCGGGACAGCTCCTGGAGGTCGCCGATCAGCGCGGCGAGCTCCGTCATCTGCGCCTTCACCGAGGCCAGCAGCTCCCTGCGGTCCTCGGGCGGGATCGCCCGGCCGGTGTCCTCGCTGCGCGCCAGCAGCTCGATGTTCGTCCGCAGCGAGGTCAGCGGGGTGCGCAGCTCGTGCCCGGCGTCGGCGATCAGCTGCGCCTGCCGCTCCTGGGAGGAGGCGAGGGCCGCCGTCATGGAGTTGAAGGACCGCGACAGGCGGGCGATCTCGTCGTCGCCCTCGTCGGGGATGCGGACGGTGAGGTCCTCGGTGCGGGCGATGTGCTCGACGGCGCCGGTCAGTTCGTCGACGGGCCGCAGCCCGGTCCGGGCCACCCACAGCCCGGCCGCGCCCGCGCCGACCACGCCGATGCCGCAGACCAGCAGCAGAACCCAGGCCAGGGTGGACAGCGGCTTCTCGATGTCGGCGAGCGGCTTGGCCACGGACAGTGCGGCGGGCACCCCGTTCACGATGGCGGGCTGGGTGTAGACCCGGACGGCCGCCCCGTCGGAGGTGGTCGAGTCGTAGAGGGAGGCGCCCCGGAGCCGCTTGGCCACCCCCAGCTCGGTCCCGGTGACCGGGAGGGTGCTCTTGCCGTCGACCCAGCACTGCCGGCCGTCGGGCAGGACGACCTGCACCTGTGCGCTGAGGTTGTTGGGCGCCCGGTCGGTCACGGAACCGCCGGGGACGCACCGCCCCCCGGAGGCCTCGAAGACCTGCTGGGCCTGGGCGACCGCGTTGGTGGCGCGCAGCGAGCTGTCCAGCTGGTCGCGGAGCTGGGTGCGCACCATCACCCAGGACACGGCGGCGACGGCCGCCACGGCCAGCGCCACCGCCACCGTGACCAGCAGCGCGAGGCGGGAGCGCAGCGGGAGCGCGCGGAATCTGGCGGCGGGGCTCACTCCGGACCGCTCTCGCCGGCGCGCAGTACGTAGCCCACCCCGCGCACGGTGTGGACCAGGCGGGGCTCGCCGCCCGCCTCCGTCTTGCGGCGCAGGTACATCACGTACACGTCCAGGGAGTTGGAGCTGGGCTCGAAGTCGAAGCCCCAGACGGTCTTGAGGATCTGCTCGCGGGTGAGGACCTGGCGCGGGTGCGCGAGGAACATCTCCAGCAGCGTGAACTCGGTACGGGTCAGCTCCACCGGGCGTCCGGCCCGGGTGACCTCGCGGGTGGCCAGGTCCATGCGCAGGTCGCCGAAGGTCAGCGCGTCCTCGACGGCCTCTTCGCCCGCCTGCGGGGCGGCGTAGGAGCTGCGGCGCAGCAGCGCGCGCACGCGGGCGAACAGCTCGTCGAGCTCGAAGGGCTTGACCAGGTAGTCATCGGCGCCCGCGTCGAGGCCGGTGACGCGGTCGCCTACGGTGTCGCGGGCGGTGAGCATCAGGATCGGGGTGACACTGCCCGCGGCGCGCAGCCGGCGGGCGGCCGTCAGGCCGTCCATCCGGGGCATCTGGATGTCCAGGACGATCAGGTCGGGGGCATACGAGGCCGCCCTGTCGAGGGCGTCGATCCCGTCGACGGCGGTCTGGACGGCGTACCCCTCGAAGGCGAGGCTGCGCCGCAGGGCCTCGCGGACGGCCGGCTCGTCGTCGACGACGAGGATCCGGTGCTGGTCGCCTTCGGTGGCATGCACGGGTCGTCCCCCAGGGTGGTGTGCGGAGCGGGCTGGCGCCTCCCAGCCTCGCACGACGGGCTGGTGCTGTGACCGGAAAGGTTCACCGGGTCGCGGCCCCCGCCACGGCACCTCGCCGCGTGGTCGGGCCACGCGAGTACGTCCGGTACGAGCCGTGGCCCTCCGCCTTGCGATGCACCGCACCGGACGCCGCGAGCCGGCAAACCTTCCCGGCCACAGCACTAGTACGAGGTGCCGAAGCCGTTGGCGGTGCTGTTGCCGCCGCCGGTGCCGCTGGAGCCCGCGCCGCCGGGGCCGCCCTTGCGCAGGGAGTCCAGGTCGGCCTTGATGGTGTCGACCGGGATGGCGAAGCCGAGGCCGACGCTGCCGGCGTCGCCGCCGCTGCCGGGGGAGTAGATCGCCGAGGGCATGCCCACGATCTCGCCGTTCATGTTGAACAGGGCGCCGCCCGAGTTGCCCGGGTTGAGGGAGGCGTCCGTCTGGATGGCCTTGTACGAGGCCGTGTCCGAGCCGGTGTTCCCGTTGAATTCCTGGCCGCCGTACGAAAAGGGCCAGCCGCCGTCGCCCTGCTGCCGGGGGGACTGCGCTTGCGGCTTCGCGACGTTCACCTCGCGTTCGAGGGCGGAGACGATGCCGCTGGTGACGGTGCCGGTGAGGCGGTCGGGGGAGCCGATCGCGACGACCTGCTCGCCGACCTTGAGGCTGCCGGAGTCGCCGAGCTTGGCGGGCCGGAGTCCGCCGGCGCCCTGGAGCTTGATGAGGGCGAGGTCCTTGTCGGGGTCGGTTCCGACGATCTTGGCGGGGTACTTCTTGCCGTCGCTCGTCGTCACCTGGATCTCGGAGGCGCCGCTGATGACGTGGTTGTTGGTGGCGATCTCCCCGTCGGCCGTGAGGACGATGCCGGAGCCGGTGCCCTGGCCCGAGCCGGTGCGGGTGTCGATGCGGACCACGGAGGGGCTGTTCTGCTCGGCGACGCCGGAGACCGTGCCGGTGTAGGACTGGGAGACGTTGGTGCCGTTGACGCCGCCGGCGCCGCCGGCGCCGCCGCCCGCCGGACCGCCCATCAGCTGCTGGACGGCGGCCGCGGTACCGCCTCCGACCACGGCCGCCGCGAGGGCGACGGCGGCGATGAGGGAGACGGGCTTCTTGGCGCGGTGACGGACGGGCGGAGCGGGCTCCGGGACGACCGGGACGACCGGGACGACCGCGGGGACGGTCTCGCCCCGGATGACCGGCGGCTCGTGCGCCTCGTGCCAGCCGGGCGCGGCGGGCGGGTACGAGGGCGGCGGCGGGTAGGCCGCCCCGGCCGGGGTCGGACGGTGCTCCTGCGGGTACTCGCCTTCGCGGCGGAAGCTCTCGGTCATGGCCACGACTCTGGCGGCGGATGATGAGAGCTTCCTGAGCCCGGCCTGAGAAGCCCGACAGAACCGCGTATGCCCGATATAAAGCCGTGCCCGGCCCGGACGTTCCGGGGCCGTGCCCGGCCTCCTCCGGAAGCCGGGGCCCGCGGCTAGCGGCAGCCGCAGGAGCGGCGGATCACCAGGGCTGACGGGAACTGCTTGAGGCGTTCGCGGCGGGAGCCGGCCACGCGCAGGGCGTCGTCCAGGACGAGGTCCACCGCGGCGCGGGCCATCGCCGGCCGGTCCGAGGCGATCGTGGTCAGCGGCGGGTCCGTGAGGGCCGCCTCCTTCACGTCGTCGAAGCCCGCGACGGCCAGCTCCCCCGGCACGTCGATCCGCAGCTCGCGGGCCGCCCGGAGCACGCCGATGGCCTGGTCGTCCGTGGCGCAGAAGATCGCCGGGGGACGGTCCGGTCCGGACAGGACCTCGAGGGCCACCCGGTACGCGTCGTACCGGTTGTACGGGGCCTCGAAGAGACGGCCCTCGACCGAGCGGCCGGACTCCAGCATGGCCCGGCGCCAGCCCTCGACGTGGTCGGCCACCGGGTCGCCGACCGACGGGGTGTTCTCGACCCCGCCGATGCAGGCCACGTACGCGTGGCCGTGCTCCAGCAGGTGCCGGGTCGCCATCTGGGCGCCGCCGATGTCGTCCGTGATGACCGCGACGTCGTCGATGGCCTCCGGACGCTCGTGCAGCAGCACGACCCGCGCGTCCCACGCCTCGATCTCGGACGCGGCGCGCTCGCTCATGCCCTGGCTGACCAGGATCAGGCCGGAGACCCGCATCCCGAGGAAGGCCCTCAGGTAGTGGACCTCGCGCTCGTCGCGGTAGTCGGAGTTCCCGACGAGTACCATCTTCCCGCGCTCGGCGGCGGCCTGCTCGACCGCGTGCGCCATCTCCGCGAAGAACGGCTGCCGGGCATCGGGGACGATCATGCCTATGAGGTCGGTGCGCCGTGACGCCATCGCCTGCGCGACCCGGTCCGGGCGGTAGCCCAGCTCCTTGATCGCGGCGAGTACACGCTCGCGCGTGGCCGGGGCAACCGGCCGGGGTCCGTTGTTGATGACGTAGCTCACGACGGCGGTAGAGGTACCCGCAAGTCGCGCCACGTCATCCCGCGTCACCTTGGCCACGCGCGGAAGTCTACGCGGGGTGACCTCCGTGTGGGCAGGGCGTCCTGCGGAGTGGATGTCCGCGGGCTTCTCCGCCGACCGGGTGACGCCAGGCCGGTGCGCGGGCCAGTGCACCGGTCTGCGGGGCGCGACCGCGCCGGTCTGCGGGTGGCCCGCGGACCTGTCCAGCCGGTGGCCCGCGGACCCGGCTAAGCGGTGGCCTGTGCTCCGGCCGGTGCCGTGGACGATCCGGCCTGCGCGGCGGCCTGGGCGGCCACCTTCGCCGCCGCCTGCGCCGCGGCCTCGGCGGCCGCCCGCTCGACCTTCTCCGGCGTGACGAAGCGGTAGCCGACGTTGCGGACCGTACCGATCAGCGACTCGTGCTCGGGACCGAGCTTCGCGCGCAGCCGCCGTACGTGGACGTCGACCGTCCGGGTGCCGCCGAAGTAGTCGTAGCCCCAGACCTCCTGCAGCAGCTGCGCCCGCGTGAAGACCCGGCCCGGGTGCTGCGCCAGGTACTTGAGCAGCTCGAACTCCTTGAAGGTGAGGTCCAGGACCCGGCCCTTCAGCTTCGCCGAGTACGTCGCCTCGTCCACGGACAGGTCGCCGTTGCGGATCTCCATGGGGGAGTCGTCCGAGCCCAGCTGCTGGCGGCCGGTGGCCAGCCGCAGCCGCGCCTCGACCTCGGCGGGACCGGCGGTGTCCAGGAGTACGTCGTCGATGCCCCAGTCGGCGGTGACGGCCGCGAGGCCGCCCTCGGTCACGACCAGGATCAGCGGGCAGCCCGGACCGGTGGAGCGGAGCAACTGGCACAGCGACCGCACCTGCGGCAGGTCACGGCGGCCGTCCACCAGGATGACGTCGGCGCCCGGGGTGTCCACCAGTGCCGGGCCCTCGGCGGGGGCCACCCTGACGTTGTGCAGCAGCAGGCCGAGGGCGGGCAGCACCTCGGTGGACGGCTGCAGGGCATTGGTCAGCAGCAGAAGAGAGCTCATGCCTGACCACCTGCCCGGGTCGGGCGGTTCTGCACGGATCGCTGGTCCATCACGTCGGTTCCTCCTCGGTCCCGTCGAGGACGTGCGCGGTACTGCTTCGTACGGTGACTCGGGTGACTCTGCCGGTCTCCATGCGGGCCCCGCGCCCTGAGGCCCGGATGGATACCACTGTTCTCGGTTCGTTCAACGTCCTGAAAGCACAAAAGGACCCGGGGGCAACGTTGCCCGGATCCTCTCGCCAGCAGAATAGCCCACGGGCCCTTTCCGGGCCGAGGTCTTCCCCGGGTCCACTTCTGTGGTTCCTGCCACGCCCCTGCCCCGGGGCGCGCGGAGGCAGGCCGGTGCGGGGCGCGGAGGCGTCATCATGGAGGCCGACGGTAGAGAGCCGACGATAGGAGCTGCAGTGGCAACCGGAACCATCCGCTACTGGGCGGCGGCCAAGGCCGCGGCCAAGACGGCGGAGGAGCCGTACTCGGCGCGCACGCTGGCCGAGGCGCTCGATGCCGTGCGGGAACGCCACCCCGGGGAACTGACCCGGGTCCTGCTGCGCTGCTCCTTCCTGGTGAACGATGAGCCTGTGGGCAAGCGCCCGCACGATTCCGTCCTGCTGACCGAGGGGGGCACCGTCGAGGTGCTCCCGCCGTTCGCGGGCGGGTGAGCGGGAGCCGATGAGCACGCCTGAGGAACAGCAGCGGTACGAGCAGCAGCGCTACGAGCAGCAGCAGTACGAACAGCAGCAGTACGAGCTGCGGCAGCAGAACCAGCAGCCGCAGCAGAGCCAGCCCCAGCAGCAGTACCAGGACCCCTACGGGACCCAGACCTGGCAGTCCGACACCTGGGACACCGGCTACCAGCCGGTGCATCCGCCGCTGGGCGGGGTGCCGGGGCAGCCGGTCGCGCCCGAGGGCTGGTTCCGCGACGAGGCCCAGGCCCAGGCTCCGGCGCCCGCCCCGGCCCAGGACTGGTCCCACCCGGCCCCGGCCCCGGCCGCCGGGCAGGCCGCGTATCCGCCGCCGTACTCCGGCTCCGGCTCCGGCGCCGGTGGCGCGCAGCAGCCGGCCGCCCCGGAGGGCTGGTACCGCGACGAGGCCGCCGCCCCCGGGCCCGCGCCCAGCTGGGCCGCGCAGGCGGCTCACCTCCCGCCCCGGGCGGCCGAGCCCCCGGCCGAGCAGACGGCGTACCTGCGCCCCGTGGCGGCCGAGCCTTCCGCCGAGCAGACGGCCTACCTGCCGCCCGTGGCAGCGGAGCCTTCCGCCGAGCAGACGGCCTACCTGCCGCCCGTGGCAGCGGAGCCTTCCGCCGAGCAGACGGCCTACCTGCCGCCCGTGGCAGCGGAGCCTTCCGCCGAGCAGACGGCCTACCTGCCGCCCGTGGCAGCGGAGCCCTCCGCCGAGCAGACGGCGTACCTGCCCCCGGTGCCGGGGGCGGAGCCCGGGCCGTCGGCGGCCGCCGGCGAGGAGCCGGAGTACTCCCCGCCCACCCTCGGCGGGAACACCCTGCGCGCCGTCGACCCGGCTCAGGCCCGTGCCGAGGGCCGGTCGCCGATCATCGACCCGGGTCCGCAGTCGGCCATACTGACCGCCGTCCTCGGGGTGCTGCTCGCGGCGGCCGCGGCCGTCGGCCACTACGCCCTGCTCCTGCCGCTGATCGTCCTCCAGGGCCTCACCGCGGCCGGCTGGTTCCGCCTCAACGGCATGTGGCCCGCCCGCCAGGGCATCGCCCTCGCCTTCGCCGGAGCCCTCGTCGCCGACGCGGCGGTGCTCGCGGTGGACGAGGCCTACGGCCCGGGCGCGATCATCGGCACCCTCGGAGCCTGGGTGCTGCTCACCCTCGTCCTCCAGCTGCGCAGCCACGCCGACCCCGACGAGCGGATGTACGGCCTGATGGCCTCGGTGGCCTCGGCCGCCCTCGCCATCGTCTGCGCCGGCTACCTGGCCGCGGACCACGCGGCCGTCACCGTCGGCGCCGCCGCCGTCGCGGTGGCCGTCTTCGCCCGCGCCCTGCCGCTGCCGCCCGCGCCCTCCGTCGGCGTCTCGCTGGCCGCGGCCGCCGGTTCGGGCATCGCCGTGGGCCCGCTGGCCGGGGCCGGGGTGGGCGGCGGAGCGCTGCTCGGTCTCGTCGCCGGGGTGTGCGCGCTGGTCGGGCTGCGGGTGGCGGCGTACGACTACCCGTCGAAGTTCGTCCACATGACGGCCGGTGTCGCGCTGCCGCTGGCGGCCGCCGCCCCCGCCGTCTACCTGATCGGCCGGGTGGTGGGCTGACCCGTCCCTGATCCGTCCCCGACGAGGGCCATGGTCAACTAGAACGCACGTACCGACAAGTAGGGGGTAGGCCCGTGCGATTCCTGCGCGCCATTGTGATCATCGGGGTGGTTCTGGGCGCCCTGTTCGTGGGAGCCGACCGGTGGGCGGTGAACTACGCCGAGAACCGGCTGGCCGACCGGATCCAGGCCCGGCAGGGGCTGGCCGGCACCGCGGAGGTGGAGATCAGCGGGTTCCCGTTCCTGACCCAGGCGCTGAGCCGCGATCTGGACCGGGTCGACCTGAAGCTCCGGGGCGTCGACGTGGCCGCGGAGGGCCGCAAGACGCGGCTCTCCGAGCTGGACGCCACCTTCAGCGGCGTGAAGCTGAACGGGGACTACAGCAGCGGCACCGCCCGGCGGGCCGAGGGCACCGGCCTCATCACGTACGCGGACCTGACCGCCGCCTCGCAGACCGGCGCGACCCTGTCCTACGGCGGGGCGGCGAACAAGGTGAAGGTGACCGCGACGGTGGACGTCCTCGGCAAGTCGCTGACGCACAGCGTGGTGTCGACCATCACCCTCGAGGACGCGACGGACGGCAAGGGCGGCAAGATCGTCCGGGTGCGCGCCGACGAGGTGCCGGGCGAGGGGATCCCCGGGGTCGAGAAGCGGGTCCGCAGCAAGACCGACTTCGAGCGCGACCTCGACGCCGGGCTGCCCGCCGGGCTGCACCTGTCCGCCCTGACCTCGGACGAGAGGGGTGTACACCTCACGCTGGGCGGCACGGACGTGGCGCTGGCCGGATCGTGAGACGGTGCGGTCCGATCCGCAGAAGGACGGGCCGCACAAGGGCCCAGGGGAGCGGTGCGGCGGCCGCTCCGGGCGTTTCGATCCCAGTATTCGGACGATCCTGTCTCGGAATATGACACACCGGTGACAGGGCGGCCGGTTCGTCCCTACGATCCATGGCTATGAAGCATCAGCAGGCGGACCTCACGAAGCGGCGGGCAGTAGACCTGTGTCGCGTCGCCGCCATGCTCTGTCGATCCATGTGACGTGTGAGCGCATCCGCTCCACCAGCGCCGGACGACGGCCCTTCCCGCGTGACCGCACCTGCCTCCCGATCCCCTGACGCCTCCTCGCGCCGGACCGGATCCGCGAGTGCACCCGGACGTACGCACGCCCCGCACCATCCGGCGGCACCAGAAACCGCAGCCGGCCGGTGCGCCGCACAGCCAGCACCGTCAGCACCCCGCACAGCCCCGCCGCACACTGCCCCGGAGGAGAACACCATGAGCCGCAGCGACGTCCTCGTAGACGCCGACTGGGTCGAGGCCCACCTGAACGACGCCAACGTCGTCATCGTCGAGGTGGACGAGGACACGTCCGCGTACGACAAGAACCACATCACCAACGCCGTCCGGATCGACTGGAAGACCGACCTCCAGGACCCGGTCCGCCGCGACTTCGTGGACCAGGAGGGCTTCGAGAAGCTCCTCTCCGCCAAGGGCATCTCCAACGACGACACCGTCGTCCTCTACGGCGGCAACAACAACTGGTTCGCGTCCTACGCCTTCTGGTACTTCAAGCTCTACGGCCACCAGGACGTCCGCCTGCTCGACGGCGGCCGCAAGAAGTGGGAGCTCGACTCCCGCGACCTGGTCGACGGCAAGGACGTCCCGAACCGCCCGGCCACCCAGTACAAGGCCAAGGCCCAGGACACCTCGATCCGCGCCTTCCGCGACGACGTCGTGGCCGCGATCGGCTCCCTGAACCTGGTCGACGTGCGGTCGCCCGACGAGTTCTCCGGCAAGCTGCTCGCCCCGGCGCACCTTCCGCAGGAGCAGTCGCAGCGTCCCGGCCACGTGCCGAGCGCCCGCAACATCCCGTGGTCGAAGAACGCCAACGACGACGGCACCTTCAAGTCGGACGAGGAGCTCAAGGCCCTCTACGAGGCCGAGGGCGTCGACCTGTCGAAGGACACCATCGCCTACTGCCGCATCGGTGAGCGCTCCGCGCTCACCTGGCTCGTGCTGCACCAGATCCTCGGTCAGAAGAACGTCAAGAACTACGACGGCTCGTGGACCGAGTACGGCTCCCTGGTCGGCGTGCCGATCGAGCTCGGCGCCAACAAGTAGCCCTGCCGGGCATGCAGGGCCTCGTAGGCCCGTAGTCGTCAGAACCTCTCTCTAGGACAGGACAGAGAACATGTGTGGAGCACAGATCGGCGGGCCCGACCTCGCGACGCTCAAGCCCGGTGAGACCGCGATCCAGGGTCAGATCACCCAGGGCGGTGAGCCGGTGTCCGGCTACGTCCGCCTGCTGGACTCGACCGGCGAGTTCACCGCCGAGGTCCCGACCTCGGCGACCGGCCAGTTCCGCTTCTACGCGGCCGAGGGCTCCTGGACGCTGCGCGCGCTCGTCCCGGGCGGCACTGCGGACCGCAAGGTCGTCGTCGCCGAGGCCGGCGGAGTGACGGACGTGGCGATCGCGGTCTGAGCACCGCGCATGTGATCGCCTGATTGATCGGCCGAAGGGCCGCACCCGCCCCCCAGACTCGGTCCGGGGGGACACCCAGGGGGTTGGACGCCACTGGAACGGGGTGCGGCCCTTCGTGCCGTCTGCTCCTACGCTGGAGGCATGTACGCCCGGCGCCGACGCGTCTACTTCCTGCTCATGGGCGGATGCCTGGTCCTGTTCGTCTCCGCCTGGTCCTTCGTGCGGCTGTGGTCGGTGGAGGCCGCCGTGGCGATGTGCGTGGTCGCCATGGTCATCCCGCCGGTCGCCGCGCTGATCGCGAACCGGCGCGGGCCGGACGACCGCTGGTGGGACGACCCCTCGGGGGACCCGAAGTCCGACGAGTGGTGGGACGAACTGGACGGAAAGCGGCGTCGCGAGGAATGAAACGCAGTGAGATAAGAATGTAATAAGCATTCATACAACTGCTCTCCCCCGGCATGGGTCATGGGTACGCGCGGGCATTCAGCCGGCGCCTCCTGTCCTGTGGGGGACTCCTTTGGAACACGAACAGACCATCCCTGAGCAGCGGAAAGAGGAGGAGACCAGGCCGGACTCGGACACTCCGGCCGCGGCCGCCGAGTCCGTCGAGCCGGCCACGCCGGCCGAGCCGGCGCCGGTCGAATCCGCCGAGCCCGCCGAACCTGCCGCGCCCGCCGAATCCGCCGAACCTGCCGCGCCCGCCGGGTCTGCCGCGCCCGCCGTCGCACCGCGCCGCCGCCGGGGCCGCACCACACTCCTGATCGCGGGCGCGGCCGTCCTCGGCGTCCTCGCCGGCACGGTCACCGGCTACGCGGTCCAGTACCACCGCGAGCCCACCGCGCTGCCGCCGCTGGCCCAGCAGAAGCTCGTGACGCCGAAGGCCCTCGCGCCGGACGACACCACGACGAACAAGACGATCAACGCCAACCGCTGGCACAAGACCGACGACGACCTCGGCAAGATGCTGATCGAGGCGCCCGGCGGGGCGAAGTCCGACGGGACCGGCTACGACTCCCTCGACTACTTCTCGGTGAACTTCGAGCGCCCCGAGGCCGCCTTCCGCGACCTCGCGACCGCCGGCGTCCGGCGCATGGCGTCGACCGCCTGGTCGGAGGGGGACCGCGTCTTCGTCCAGGTCAACCTGATCCAGTTCAACGACTTCTCGGGAGCGGACGACTACCAGAAGGAGCAGTCCGCCTACATGCCCGAGGAGAAGTTCGCGGGCAACCAGGGCGTGTCCATCCCGGGCGTCCCCGACGACCTCGGACACGTCTGGGTGGACTCCAAGCTCCAGGAGAAGGCGGGGTACCACCCGCTCCGCGAAGGCCGGGCCGTCGCCCGCCGCGGCGACATCGTGCTGGACATCTTCTACGTCGAGAACCGGGGCAAGGTCTCGGAGAGCGACGTCATCGAACTGGCCAAGCGACAGCTGGAGCGACTGTGACCGAGCCGCAGAACGACGCCATCCAGGCTCCGGCGGACGTCCCCGGGAACCCGTACGCGGTGCCGGCCGAGGCACAGCCGCAGTCGCCCGCGCGCCCGTTCAACCGCCGCAAGGCCGCGGTCATCGCCGGTGCGACGGCCCTGGCCGTCCTCGCGGGCGGGGCCGTCTGGGCCGTGGTCGCGGTCCAGGGCGCCGACCGGACCGCGACCACCCGTTACTGGACCGCCGAAGGCGTGCACCCGGCCAAGCCCGAGACGCCGGCCCCCGTGCCGCCGAACGACCTGTCGGGCAAGCTGCTGCCGGTGCCGACCTCGTACGCCCTCGGCCCGGACCTCGACGGCGACGGCAACAACTTCTTCGTCTCCGGCGAGAGCGCGGTCAAGGGCTTCAAGGACTCCCGCAAGGGCCTGTCCAGCACCGAGCGCAAGAAGCGCGACGAGGCGCTGGCCGAGCTGAAGCTCAAGGGCCTGGCCGGGCGCAGCTACACCAAGGGCGGCGGCCAGATGGTGCTGGAGGTCCGCATCATGCAGGCGGACGCGCAGGCCCTCGGCAAGTTCTCCGAGATCACCAAGAAGCTCTTCGAGATCACCGGTGACGACCGCGACGCACCTAAGGTGGACGGTTTCCCGGACGCCAAGTGCTCGCTCTTCGCCGTCGGCGAGGAGAAGGAGGAGAAGATCGACTCGCTCGACTGCGTGGCGGTCCAGGGCGACGTCCTGGTCAACTTCCGCGCCTACGGGCCCAAGCCCTTCTCCGGCGCCGACGCCGCGGCCTTCTTCAAGAACCAGCTGACCCACCTGAAGTCCCCCGGGGAGTCCGTGTGACCGAGCAGAACACCACCGGACCCGCCCCGGAGGCCACCGAACCCGCGCCCGTCGCCGAGCCGGCGGCCGTCGCCGTCGCCGAGCCGGCACCTGTCGCCGTCGCCGAGTCGGCCCCCGTCGCCGAGCCGGAGGCCCCCGCCGTCCCCGCCGCCCCGAAGGACCGCCGCAAGCTGTTCGCGTTCCTGCGCTGGACCGCCGCCGTCCTCGTCTTCGGGGTCGCCGGCACAGGTGTGACGTACGGGATGGTCCAGCCCGAGCGCACCGACATCCCGGGCCTGTCCACCGAGGACGACGGCCGCTGGGTCTACCCCGCGCTGGCCAAGCCCACCCTGGTGCCCGGGGCGGCACAGCCCTTCGCCGAGGACAACGAAAACGGCATCCACTTCGCCTCGCTCCAGGAGCTGCTCCTGCCCGCCCCGCAGGGCTCCCGGCCGGACCCGGACCTGAAGCTGGAGAAGGACCAGGCGGTGTCCCCCGACACCTTCCTGGAGGAGTACGAGTCCACCGTGCGCGAGAAGATGAAGCAGGGCTTCGCCGACGACGGCCTGCGCCAGATCGCCGGCCGCGGCTGGCTGATGCCGGACGGCACCCGCACCCGTGTCTACCTGCTGCGTTTCCACTCCTCCGGCTTCGTGGACGCCTTCCAGGGCTGTGGCATCGACATGAACGTGAACGGTGTCAACCGCATGGAGGGCGACACCACCTGGAACAAGGCCAAGAACGCCCAGTCCGCCCCGGACCTGCGCGACGTGTCCCTGCTCGCGGAGGCCCACCCGGCCGGCGAGGAGCAGGTCAAGGCCGGATGCGTCCAGTCCGGTGACATCCAGGCGGTGATCTTCCAGACCCGCAAGGGGACCGTGGAGACCATTCCGTTCCACCAGGCGGTGATCCTCCAGGAGCAGCTGCTGCACTGAGGCGGTTCGGCCGACCTCGCAGAGTGCGCCGGTCCCCGGGCCAGTAGGCTTGGGGACCGGCCGTACCCTCCTCGGACTCCGTCCGGGGGGACCCCCAAACGAATCCTCCGAGGAGCACCCCGTGCTTGAGGCAGTCTTCACCTCCCTGCTGGTCCTGGTCTGCGTCGGCGTCCTCGCCTTCACCGTCCTGGCCGTCAAGAAGCTGTACCAGGGTCAGCGCTGAGCATCCGCCCAGCCGACCGCCCCGGAACCCCTCCCACAGATCGCCTGAGCAGCCATCCATGATCCAGATCCCGTCCGACCTGAACCCGGGACTCGTCCCCCTCGCCTTCCTCCTCGGCAACTGGGAGGGCGCGGGAGTCTTCGACTTCCCGGGTGAGGAAAAGTGCAACTTCGGCCAGGAGGTCGTCTTCAGCCACGACGGCCGGGACTTCCTCGAGTACACCTCCCACACCTGGGTCCTCGACGCCGAGGGCAACAAGGTGCGGCCGCTGGAGTCCGAATCGGGTTACTGGCGCATCGACAAGGACCGCAAGGTCGAGATCGTCATGGTCCGCGACCAGGGTGTCGTCGAGGTCTGGTACGGCGAGCTCGCCGACCAGAAGCCCCAGATCGACCTGGCCACCGACGCCGTCGCGCGCACTGCGGCCTCCGGCCCGTACAGCGGTGGCAAGCGCCTCTACGGCTACGTGAAGAGCGACCTGATGTGGGTGGGCGAGAAGGCCACTCCGGAGGTGGAGCTGCGCCCGTACATGTCGGCCCAGCTGAAGAAGGTCGTCACCCCCGAGGAGGTCGCCGAGATGGCGCGCAACCTCCCGGACATGCCGGACGACGGCATCGCCTTCTTCCGCTGACGCGTGACGGGCTGGCGGCCGACGCGCACGCGCGCCGGCCCACGGCCGACGGGAAGGGGACCGCGGGGAAGCCCTGCGGTCCCCTTCCCGCGCTTACACTGGCCGGGTGGTGAGCACCGAGAGGGCCGACAGCACCGGGCGCGCCGAAGGCGTCGACTGGAAGACCGACCTGCGACAGCGCGGATACCGTCTGACACCGCAGCGCCAGCTCGTACTGGAGGCGGTCGACGCCCTGGGGCACGCCAGCCCGGACGCGATCCTCGCCGAGGTGCGCAAGACCGCCTCCGGCGTCAACATCTCCACCGTCTACCGCACGCTGGAGCTGTTGGAGGAGCTGAAGCTCGTCTCGCACGCCCACCTCGGCCACGGCGCGCCCACCTACCACCTCGCCGACCGGCACCACCACATCCACCTGGTCTGCCGCGACTGCAACGAGGTGATCGAGGCCGATGTGGACATCGCCGCCGAGTTCACCGCCAAGCTCCGCGAGACCTTCGGGTTCGAGACCGACATGAAGCACTTCGCGATCTTCGGGCTGTGCCTGAAGTGCGCCGCGAAACCCCGTGCCGGGCACGCGTAGCCGAGTCGTACGCTTGGTCCCATGACCAGCAGCCCCTTGCTCCATCTCCCCGGCGCCGTGCAGGCCGAAGGCCGCGACGAGGGCGTCGCCGCCCACTACGGCGAGCTGTACGGCGAACAGCGAGCCCTCGCGGACGGCCGCGGCTTCGTCGACCTCTCGCACCGCGGAGTCGTCACCGTCACCGGACCGGAGCGGCTGAGCTGGCTGCACCTGCTGCTCACCCAGCACCTCACCGAGCTGCCGTCCGGACAGGCCACCGAGGCGCTGATCCTCTCCGCCAACGGCCACATCGAGCACGCGCTCTACCTCGTCGACGACGGCGAGACCACCTGGGCGCACGTGGAGCCCGGCACCCAGGGGGAGCTGATCGCCTACCTGGAGTCCATGAAGTTCTTCTACCGCGTCGAAGTCGCGGACCGCACCGAGGAGTTCGCGGTGGTGCACCTGCCGGCCGGCTCCATCGCCGAGGTCGCCAAGGAGCACGTCGTACGGGAGACCGCGCACGGCCGGGACGTCTTCCTGCCCCGCGCCGAGCTGGAGGCCTTCGCCGCCGCCCACGGCCCCGCCGCCGGGCTCCTCGCCTACGAGGCGCTGCGTGTCGAGGCGCACCGGCCGCGGCTCGGCCTGGAGACCGACCACCGCACGATCCCGCACGAGCTCGGCTGGATCGGTACCGCCGTCCACCTCCAGAAGGGCTGCTACCGCGGCCAGGAGACGGTGGCCCGCGTCCACAACCTGGGGAAGCCCCCGCGGCGCCTGGTCTTCCTGCACCTGGACGGCTCCGAGGTGCTGCTCCCGGCGCACGGCGCGCCGGTCCGGCTCGCCGCCGACGGCTCCGAGGGCCGTCAGCTGGGCTTCGTGACCACCGCCGTCCGCCACCACGAACTGGGCCCGATCGCGCTCGCGCTGGTCAAGCGGAACGTTCCGGTGGACGCGCCGCTGCTGGTCGGGGACACGGCCGCCGCCCAGGAGGTCGTCGTAGCGCCCTGACCCCCGGCGCCGAGTGCCGCGGCGCCGCTAGTGCTGTGGCCGGGAAGGTTCACCGGGTCGCGGCCCCCGGCACGGCACCTCGCCGCGTTGTCGGGCCACGCGAGTACGTCCGGTACGAGCCGTGGCCCTCCGCCTTGCGATGCACCGCACCGGACGCCGCGACCCGGCAAACCTTCCCGGCCACAGCACTAGACGTCGATGACGATGGTGAACGGGCCGTGGTTGGTCAGCGAGACCCGCATGTCCGCGCCGAAGCGGCCCGTCTCCACCGTCGCGCCCAGGGCCCGCAGCTGCGCCACGACCTCGTCGACCAGCGGCTCGGCCACCGGTCCGGGCGCGGCCGCGTTCCAGGTGGGCCGGCGGCCCTTGCGAACGTCTCCGTACAGCGTGAACTGGGAGATCACCAGCAGCGGCGCGTCGATGTCGCTGCAGGACTTCTCCGCCTCCAGGATCCGCACCGACCACAGCTTGCGGGCCAGCAGAGCCGCCTTCTCCGGCGTGTCGTCGTGGGTCACTCCCACCAGCACGCACAGCCCCTCGCCGACGATCTCGCCCACGGTCTCGCCGCCGACGACGACCCTCGCGCCGTCCACCCTCTGCACCACAGCTCGCATAACACCTGTGTACCAGGGTTGCACCCGTCCGGGGCCGATCGGGTGGAGTAGGACTGCGTCGGGGCCACGGAGAGTGGCACCATGCACGCAGGCGGTGCGGGTGCGCCGCACCGGCCGAGGGGACGGATTCGTTCGCATGAATACTTCTGGTACCTCCGTACCTGCATCACCCGGGGCCACGTCGTCCGCGCCTGCTGTCGCCGCCGCGGTACGACCGCCCGCCCAGCGCACCGCCGACGCCCCGGCCCCGGCCGGCGCGCCGACCAGCGCCCTGGGACTGCCGGAACTGCGCGCGCTGCGCCGCGACGCGCAGCGCGACGAGGCCGATCTGAGCTACGTGCGCCGCATGCTCCAGGGCCGCATCGACATCCTGCGGGCCGAGCTGGCCCGGCGCACCGACCCGGAGGCGCCGGTGGTGGACCGGCTCTCCGAGATCCTCGCCGACGCGCCTTCCAGCCGCAGCGCCTCCGCCCGGCACGTCACGCTCGGCACCCCGCACAGCGAGGAGTACCGGCTGCTGGCGGCGGAGATGCTGGCCGACGTGGAGCTGTCGGACCTGGCCGCCCGCACGGACGGCGAGCTCTACGAAGGGATGGGCAAGCTGGTGCGCTACGAGCAGCAGGTCTCGCGGCGCCGCCAGCAGCTCCAGCGCACGGTGGACGACTGCAGTGCGGAGATCACCCGCCGGTACCGGGAGGGCGAGGCACAGGTGGACGACCTGCTGGTGTGAGTGCCTGCGGCGGGCCCCGCGCGGGGCCGCCGGAAATCCGGGCGACGCGGGCCCGCCGGGCCGTTAGCGTGGCCTGTCATGAGTACTGATGTGCGGCCGATCGCCGCGTCCGAACTCGCCGAGTGGCTGCGGACCCTGAACGCGGGGTTCCTGACTCCGGCCCGGGTGACGGAGTCGGACGTCGCCCTGCGCGCCAAGTACAGCGACCTCGCCCGCGTCCTGGGTGCCTTCGACACCCGCACCGGCCGCTGCGTGGCGACCTTCCGCTCCTTCGACCAGCGGCTGACCGTCCCGGGCGGGGCGGCCGTCCCCTCCAGCGCGCTCTCGAACGTCGCCGTGCTGCCCACGCACCGCCGCCAGGGCCTGCTGACCCGGATGGTGGCCGCCGAACTCGCGGCCGCCCGCGCGCGCGGCGACGTGCTGTCCACGCTGATCGCAGCCGAGTACCCGATCTACGGCCGGTACGGATTCGGCCCCGCCGCCTCGATCTCGGAATGGGAGATCGACGTACCGCGCACCGGGCTGGACCGGCGCCGGTCGGGGCGGCCGGCGGACGGCGGGCGGATCGACCTGGTGGACGCGGCCGAGGTCCGGGAGGTGGGGCCGGAGCTGCACGAGCGGGTGCGCGCGGCCACGCCCGGCGCGGTGGACCGGGACGAGCGCTGGTGGAGGCTGACGACCGGGCTGGAGGAGCTGTCGTACCGCCCGTACAAGGAGAAGCTCCACGCCGTCTACCGCACGGCGGCCGGGGAGGTGGCCGGTCTGGCCGTCTACACCGCCGACGACCACTGGACGGACGCGAAGGTCCCGCTGAACACCGTGCAGGTCAAGGACCTGATCGCGGTCACCCCGGATGCGGAGCGGGCCCTGTGGCACTTCCTGTGCTCCATCGACTGGGTGATGAAGGTCCGCACCGGCGGCCGCGCCCCCGACGACCTGGTCACGCAGTTCCTGCCCGACCCGCGGTCCGCCCGGCCGCTGACCTCGGCGGACTTCCTGTGGGTGCGGCTGCTGGACGTCGTACGGGCGCTGGGCGCGCGGACGTACGCTGTGCCCGGGGTGCTCGTGCTCGAGGTCGCGGACGCGGCGGGGCTCGCGGACGGCCGCTACCGGCTGGACGCGGGGACCGGCACGTGCGAGCGCACCGAGGAGCCGGCGGATCTGCGGCTGGACGTGGCCGCGTTGAGCTCCCTGTACCTCGGCGACGAGTCCGCGGTGCGGCTGGGCGCCCTGGGGCGGGTGGCCGAACTGCGGCCGGGCGCGCTGGCGCTGGCCGACGCGGTGTTCCGTACGGCGCGCCGGCCGTGGTGCCCGGACGTGTTCTAGAGCCGGGTCCCCTTCGAGCGGACCGCGCACCGAGGAGCGAGAACCGAGGAGCGAGAACTGAGGACTGAGGACTGAGGACTGAGGACTGAGGACTGAGGTATTTGACGACCCTGGTGGAACGACTGCGCGCGGCCGGCTGCGTCTTCGCGGAGGAGGAGGCGGACCTGCTGTGCGCCGCCGCGCGGGACGACGGCCACCTGGCGGAGCTGCTGGCCCGCCGGGTCGGCGGTGAACCGCTGGAGCACGTGGTGGGCTGGGCGGAGTTCTGCGGGCTGCGCGTGGAGGTCGGCGCGGGGGCGTTCGTACCGCGCCGGCGCAGCGAGTTCCTGGTGGCGCAGGCCGTGGCGCTGGCCCCGCCCGGCGCCGTGGTGCTGGACCTGTGCTGCGGGGTCGGGGCCCTGGGCGCGGCGGTCGCGGCGGCGGTGCCGGGCGGGGTGGAGCTGCACGCGGCGGACATCGATCCGGCGGCGCTGGCCTACGCGCGGCGCAACGTGGCCCCGTACGGCGGCAGCGTGTGGGAGGGCGACCTGTACGGGCCGCTCCCGGCATCGCTGCGGGGGCGGGTGGACGTGCTGGTGGTCAACGCCCCGTACGTGCCGACGGAGGAGATCGGCTTCATGCCCTCCGAGGCCCGGGACCACGAGCCCCTGGTCTCGCTGGACGGTGGTGCGGACGGCCTGGACGTCCACCGCCGGGTCGCGGCGGACGCCCTGCCCTGGCTGGCCCCGGGCGGCCACCTGCTGATCGAGACGAGCGCCCGCCAGCGCCCGGTGACGGCTTCGGCGCTGGCCGCGGCGGGGCTGAGGACCCGTGTGGCCGCCTCGGAGGAGCTGTACGCGACGGTGGTGATCGCCGCGCGCTGAGCCCGCCGCGCTACTTCTTACGGGGCTGGGTGATGCGGAGCATGTTGCCGGAGGGGTCGCGGAAGGCGCAGTCGCGGACGCCGTAGGGCTGGTCGACCGGCTCCTGCAGGACTTCGCCGCCGGCCGCCCGGACCCGCTCGAAGGTGGCGTCGCAGTCGTCGGTGGAGAAGATCACCCCGCGCAGCATGCCCTTGGCCAGCAGCTCCGCCATGGTCTGCCGGTCGGCCGGCGAGGCGTTGGGGTCGGCGAGCGGCGGTTCGAGGACGATCTCCACGTCCGGCTGGGACGGGGAGCCCACGGTCACCCACCGCATCCCCTCGAAGCCGACGTCGTTGCGGACCTCCAGGCCGAGGGCGTCGCGGTAGAAGGCGAGGGCCTTGTCGTGGTCGTCGACGGCGATGAAGCACTGCGCGAGCTTGATGTCCATGCCCCGACGCTACGAGACGGCGGCGGATCGCGCTCCTCTGAAGCCGGCCCCGCCGCCGCCGGCTCCGCCTCCCCGTTCACCTGTTCCTGACGGGCCGGGTGAGGACCTTGGCGACACAGGCCGGAATCGGGGCGCCCGCCTCGTGGCGGCGGGCCCGGTAGGCGCTCGGGGTCTCGCCGACCAGCTCGGTGAAGCGCGAGCTGAACGACCCGAGCGAGGTGCACCCGACCGCGAAGCAGACGTCGGTCACGCTCATGTCCCCACGCCGCAGCAGCGCCTTCGCCCGCTCGACGCGGCGGGTCATCAGGTAGCTGTACGGGGTCTCGCCGAAGGCGGCGCGGAAGCTGCGCGAGAAGTGCCCGGCCGACATGAGGGCCACCTTGGCCAGCGCCGGGACGTCCAGCGGCAGCGCGTAGTCGCGGTCCATCCCGTCCCGGGCGCGGCGCAGCCGTACCAGGT
This sequence comes from Streptomyces subrutilus, assembly GCF_001746425.1. Classification (GTDB taxonomy): domain Bacteria; phylum Actinomycetota; class Actinomycetes; order Streptomycetales; family Streptomycetaceae; genus Streptomyces; species Streptomyces subrutilus_A. The sequence continues at coordinate 4,089,826 of NZ_MEHK01000001.1, forward strand.
CCTCCAAGGTCACCGCATCAGCATCGCACGGCCCTCCGACAGCCACGGGTGGGAGATGTTGCAAGCGGCTGCTTGCAATAGTTAGCGGAGTCCGGCAGGATACGGGCATGGCATCGCTCAACGTCGGAAACCTCGGCGAGTACCTCCGTGAGCAGCGTCGGCAGGCCCAGCTTTCGCTGCGGCAGCTGGCCGAGGCGGCGGGGGTGTCGAATCCGTACCTGAGCCAGATCGAGCGCGGGCTGCGCAAGCCGAGCGCGGACATCCTCCAGCAGCTGGCCAAGGCGCTGCGGATCTCCGCGGAGACGCTGTACGTGCAGGCCGGAATCCTGGATGAGCGGGACCGGGACGAGGTGGAGACGCGGGCCGTCATCCTCGCCGACCCGTCCATCAACGAGCGGCAGAAGCAGGTGCTGCTCCAGATCTACGAGTCGTTCCGCAAGGAGAACGCGCTCGACGCGCCCGATATATCGGATGCACCCGACGTACCGGATGTACCCGACGCGCCCGGTGTACCCGACGCGCCCGCCGGCGAGATGCCGCCGAAGACGAACTGAACCTGATCCGGGAGGACCCGCACATGGCCATCGCCGATGACCTGAAGAAGACCCTCACCGACCCCACCCCCCTCTACTTCGCCGCCGGTACGGCCGACCTGGCCGTGCAGCAGGCCAGGAAGGTGCCGGGGCTCATCGAGCAGCTGCGCGCCGAGGCCCCGGCGCGCATCGAGGCCGTGAAGAACACCGACCCCAAGGTCGTGCAGGAGAAGGCCGCGGCGGCGGCCAAGGAGGCGCAGGAGGCGGTCTCCGCCAAGGTCGCCGAGGTGATCGGCGCGATCGACCCGAAGAAGATCGGGGAGACCGCCCAGGACCTGGCGCTGCGCGGCGTCGGCGTGGCCGCGGAGTACGCGGTCCGCGCCAAGGAGACCTACGACAAGGTCGCCGAGCACGGCGAGCAGGCCGTCCGTGCCTGGCGCGGCGAGGTCTCCGACGAGATCGTCGAGATCGCCGTCGCCGTCGAGCCGGAGCCGGCGGCCGAGCCGGCCGCCGCGGCGTCCGGCTCCGAGTCCGAGTCGGAGGACAAGTCCGCGTCGAGGAAGACCACCGCGCGCAAGAACCCGGCCAAGAAGGCCACGGTCACGGCGGGCGACGAGAGCTGAGCGCCAGAACGACGCGCATGGGCGGCGACGGGGCCGGGCACCTTGAGGGTGTCCGGCCCGTTGTCATTCGTGAGGGCGTCCGTGCCGGTAGCGTGGAACCGGGCGGCATCCCGTCAGGAGTGCGGAGCGAGAGCGTGAGAAGGCGGTCGCAGCGATGTTGATGGACGGGTTCGATCGAGGCGTGCTCCCCCTGCTGGGACTCGCCATGCTGGTGCTCGCCGTCGTGGCCTTCGTGTTCGCGCTGCTCGCGCGCGAGGACGCGTACCGGGCCGCCGACAAGCAGTCCAAGACGTTCTGGCTGGTCATCCTCGGCATCACCGTCCTCGTGGACTTCTTCCTGGGGATGCTGTTCCTGCAGATCGCCGGCCTCGTCGCCACCATCGTGTTCTTCGTCGACGTGCGCCCCGCGCTCAAGCAGGTCTCGGGCGGCGGGCGGCGCAGCGGCGGCAGCAGCAGCGACGGGCCGTACGGGCCGTACAACGGCGGAAGGTAGCCGCTCGCCGGGTCGTCCTGGCCGGTCCGGTCCCGGTGTCCCCTGTCCCTGCCGCCGTCAGGACGCGCCGCGGGAGAGCAGGACGACGGCCACGTCGTCCGTGAGCTCGCCCCCGTTCAGGCGGCGGGCCTCGGTGACGGCGGCCTCGAGCAGGTTCTCGCCGCGCAGCCCCTCGTCCAGGTGGCGGTTGATCATTTCGACCATGCCGTCCTGGCCCAGGCGTTCCTTGCCCTCGCCGATCCGGCCCTCGATCAGCCCGTCGGTGTAGAGCATCAGGTTCCAGGCACCGCCGAGCTCGACCTGGCGCCGGGGCCAGCGGGCCTTGGGCAGCAGGCCGAGCGCCGGGCCGCTGTTCTCGTACGGGAGCAGGCGCGCGGGGCGGCCCGGCCTGGAGATCAGCGGCGCCGGGTGGCCGGCCAGGCACAGGCCGGCGCGGCGGCCGTCGGGGGAGATGTCCACCGTGCACAGCGTCGCGAAGATCTCCTCGCAGGGGCGCTCCACCTCCAGGACCTGCTGGAGGGTGGCCAGCAGGTCGTCCCCGCACAGGCCGGCCAGGGTCAGGGCGCGCCACGCGATCCGGAGCTCGACGCCGAGGGCCGCTTCGTCGGGGCCGTGGCCGCAGACGTCGCCGATCATGGCGTGGACGGTGCCGTCGGGGGTGCGGACGGTGTCGTAGAAGTCGCCGCCGAGCAGGGCCCGACTGCGGCCGGGTCGGTAGCGGGCGGCGAAGCGGAGGTCGGAGCCCTCCAGGAGGGGGTTGGGGAGCAGGCCGCGTTCGAGGCGGGCGTTCTCCTGGGCGCGCAGTTTCGATTCTGCAAGTTTGTACTGGGCGATGTCGGCCCGTTTTCTCTCCACCGCGTAGCGGATGGCGCGGCTCAGCAGCCGGCCGTCGAGCTCGTCCCGGAAGAGGAAGTCCTGAGCGCCGACCCGGACGGCCTCGGCGGCGCGCTCGGCGTCCTCCTCGGCGGTGAGGACGAGGACGGCGTGGCGGGGGGCGAGGCGGAGCACTTGGCGGAGGTTGGCCAGCTGGTCCACGTCGGCGGCGGCGGCCGCGGCCGTACGGGGGCCCGTGTCCGGCAGGGCCAGGTCGAGCAGGATGCAGTGCACGTCGGGCGTGAGCAGGCGCGCGGCCTCGGTGAGGTTGCGGGCGGTGCGGAGGCGGATGCGGTGGCCGTCGACGTCGAGGATCTCGGGGACGGTGAGGCCGCCGGCCGGGTCGTCCTCGATGACCAGCAGGGTCAGCGGGGTCGTGTGGCTGGTCGCCTGCGAGACCGCCTGCGGCGTCGCCTGCGCCAGGGGCGGGGCGGCGGCGGTCAGAACGGCCTGACCGTTCTCCGGGGCCGGGGTCTCCCTCTGCCGCGGTACGGGTACGGGCATCGTCTCCGGTTCCTTCCCTCCCCCCGAGGGTGCGCTCGTGCGCCGACCCTAGCGGCCCGGCCCGGCGGGCGGAATGCCGGTCCGGGCCAGGGCCTCCGTCATATGCCGCTATCGCGGGGGAAAATCGGCCTCACTGGATGACAAAGGTCACGGCGGGGCCGCGTTCCGTCCGCCTACCGAGACGTCAATCACCCCCCTTTGGTTGCCTCTGCCAGGGCCCCTGAAACCCCACCGCCGCGGCGACCGCCGAGCCCCGGGACGCGGCGGACCGGCGCGGACCCCGCCGCACCGCGTCCAGAGGTCCCCCGCCGAGCCCGGCCGGCCCGGCCCGCCACCCCGCCCGTGGCGCCCGCCAACCCGGACACCCCAAGGCCCGCGCCCGTCGGCCAGAATCGGGCGTCCGGTCGGGCCCACGCGGCCCGGGGGAGGCCTACGCGCCCGTGGCCGGGCGTTCGGCAGGGCCGGCACAGCCCTCGGCCCGACCCGGCCGGGGGGTGTCCGGCCGCAGGCCCCCGCGGCCCGGGAGGCCCGGCGCCCCCGCGGCCCGGGAGGCCCGGCGCCCCGGGGTTCGGGAGGCCCGGGGCCGTCGGGGACCGGGTGGCCGGGCGGCCCCCGGTGGTGTTCGGGAGGGGCGCCCCGCAGGGGTTAGGCGTCGGGGCGGACGACCGCCTTGATCGGCATCGAGCCCGCGCCCGCCATCGTCACGTTGCGGCCCGGGCGCGGGGCGTGGACCATCGCGCCGTCGCCCACGTACATCCCGACGTGGCTCGCGTCGTCGAAGTAGATGATCAGGTCGCCCGGGCGCATGTCCTTCAGCGCGACCTTGGGCAGCAGCCGCAGCTGCTCCTGCGAGGTGCGCGGGATCGTCCTGCCCGCCGCCAGCCAGGCCTGCGAGGTCAGGCCGGAGCAGTCGAAGGCGGCCGGACCCTCGGCTCCCCAGACGTACGGCTTGCCCATCTGGGCGGTGGCGTACTGCACGGCCCGCTTCCCGGCGTCCGTCGCCACGCCGTTGACGTCCTTCATCGCGCCCGTCGACAGCCACGCCGTCTGCGCCTTGTACTGCGCTTCCTGCTCCAACTGGATCAGCCGGGCCTTCTCCTCGGCCTCCAGCTTGTTCTCCAGCTCCTCCGCAGCCTTGATCTTCTCCTCGATCTGCTTCTTCGAGTTCTCCTGCTTGATCCGGTTGGCCTCCAGCAAGGCCCACTGCGCGCTCGCGTCCTCCGCGTACCGCTTCAAGTCGTTCTGCGTGCGGTCCAGTTCGGTCAGCATGTCCGAGGCGGCCTTCTCGCCCTGGCGCAGCCGGTTCGCCCCGTCGAGGAACTGGTTCGGGTCCTCGCTCAGCGCCAGCTTCGCCCCGGGCGGCAGCCCGCCCGAGCGGTACTGGGCGCGGGCGGCGGCGCCCGCGCGGCCCTTCAGGGTCGTGATCCGCTCCTGGCCGGCGACGATCAGGTTGGCGATCTCGACGATCCTGTCCGACTGCGCCTTGGCCTCGGCCTCGGCCTGGTTGTAGGCGTCCGTGGCGGCGCCCGCCTGCCGGTACAGCTCCTCGATCTCCTTGCGGACCTCCTCCAGGGACTTCGCCCCCGGTCTCGGAGCAGGAGCCGCGGGAGTGCCGGGAGTTGCCGGCGCCACGGGCGCGGCCGGCGCCGCGTACGCCATGCCCGTCGCCAGGCCCGGCGCCGTCAGTACCGCCATCGCACACAGCAGCACGAGCCCGCTCGCGCCCCGCCGTCGCCGTTCGGCCCCCATGGTCCCCCCAGGCACCCGGAGTCAGATCCCGCGGCACCCCGCATCAAATCTGACTATTCATCAGTAACTTGTCTCTGCCTTCGGGATGGTGCCACGAGCCGGTGAAATCCGACACCCTTGTGGATGCCCTTCCGATCTTGTCCGCCCCAACGGACCCCGCCCCGACCGCTCAACGGGCGATCCGTACCACCGGTTCCCCCGCCCGGCCCATTCACCCCCGCGGGCGCAACGCCTCCCAGCGCACCGTGAGTTCCCCCTGCCGCCACCGCCCCGGCCCGTCCGCCAGCGGCCAGTCGCCGGACAGCGCCCGCGCCGTCCGGATCCAGCGCTGCCGCGCCCCGTACGAGGCGTACGGAGCCGCCGCCGCCCACGACCGGTCGAAGTCGCGCAGGAACGCGTGCACCGGCTCGCCCGGCACGTTGCGGTGGATCAGCGCCTTCGGCAGCCGCTCCGCCAGGTCCGAGGGGCGCTCCAGGGAGCCCAGCCGGGTCGCGAAGGTCACTGTGCGCGCCCCCTCGGGCCCCAACGCCACCCACACGTGCCGCCGCCCGATCTCGTCGCAGGTCCCCTCCACCAGCAGACCGCCGGGGGCCAGCCGGGCGCACAGCCGCTCCCACACCGCCGCGACCTGCTCCTCGTCGTACTGGCGCAGCACGTTCGCCGCCCGGATCAGCGCCGGCCGGGCCCCGTCCTCCAGCGGCACCTCGAACCCGCCGTGCCGGAAGCTCAGCCCCTCCCGCTCGTACGGCTTCGCCCCGGCCACCCGCGCGGGCTCGATCTCGATGCCGACCACCCGCACCCGCGGAACCGCCTCGCGCAGCCGCGCCAGCAGCTCGACCGCCGTCCAGGGCGCGGCCCCGTAGCCGAGGTCCACCGCGATCGGTGCCTGCGCCCGCCGCAGCGCGGCCCCGTGCGTGGCGGCGATCCAGCGGTCCATCCGGCGCAACCGGTTCGGATTCGTCGTCCCGCGCGTCACCGATCCCACGGGACGGCCGGAGGCGCGGCTCGGGGCGGGAGTGGTGCGGGAGGCCATGAGCCGAGGGTAAGCGGAGGGCCCGTACCGGAGGAAAACGCGGGCCGGCCGAGAAAAAGACGGGGAAATCCGGCCACCTCGGAATGCACGGGACCGCCATCCGGGTTGCACTCCATGCAGGGCGCCCGGCGCGCCCCTGTCGGCATGCCCGGCAGCCGTCCGAGTGGCGTCCCCGCGGCGTCCGGTCCCCGTGTCGTCGAGCGAGAGGAACTGCTCCCTTGAGCCAGTACGTGTCCCGCCTCGGCGGCAGCCTCACCGGCCGCCTCGCCGCCGCCCGCGTCGTCACCCGGCACGACCCGCCGCGACTGCGCCTGCCGACCGTCGGCCACCACCGCAAGCCGCGTCGCGTGGCCATGCTCAGCGTGCACACCTCGCCGCTGCACCAGCCGGGTACGGGCGACGCCGGCGGCATGAACGTCTACATCGTGGAGCTGGCCAAACGCCTCGCCGCGATCAACATCGAGGTCGAGATCTTCACCCGGGCCACCGCCGGCGGACTGCCGCCCGCGGTCGAACTGGCCCCCGGCGTCCTCGTCCGGCACGTGGACGCGGGCCCGTACGAGGGCCTCGCCAAGGAGGAGCTGCCGGCCCAGCTGTGCGCCTTCACCCACGGCGTGATGCAGGCCTGGGCCGGTCACCGCCCCGGCTACTACGACCTCGTCCACTCCCACTACTGGCTCTCCGGCCACGTCGGCTGGCTCGCCGCCGAGCGCTGGGGCGTCCCGCTCGTACACGCCATGCACACCATGGCCAAGGTCAAGAACGCCTCGCTGGCCGAGGGCGACACGCCCGAGCCCGCCGCCCGCGTCATCGGCGAGACCCAGATCGTGTCCGCAGCGGACCGGCTCATCGCGAACACCGCCGAGGAAGCCGACGAGCTCGTCCGCCACTACGCGGCCGACCCCGGCAAGGTCGCCGTCGTCCACCCCGGCGTGAACCTCGACCGCTTCACCGTCGGCGACGGCCGGGCCGCCGCCCGCGCCCGCCTCGGCCTGCCGCAGGACGCCGTCATCCCGCTCTTCGCCGGGCGGATCCAGCCGCTGAAGGCGCCGGACATCCTGCTGCGCGCCGTCGCCGAGCTCGTCGACCGGGACCCCTCGCTGCGCCGCCGCCTCTTCGTGCCCGTCGTCGGCGGGCCCAGCGGCAGCGGCCTGGCCAAGCCGGAGGGCCTGCAGAAGCTCGCCGCGAAGCTGGGCATCGGCGATCTGGTGCACTTCCACCCGCCGGTCGGGCAGGACAGCCTCGCCGACTGGTTCCGCGCCGCGTCCGTGCTGGTCATGCCCTCCTACAGCGAGTCCTTCGGGCTGGTCGCCATAGAGGCGCAGGCCAGCGGCACGCCGGTGCTGGCCGCCGCGGTCGGCGGACTGCCCGTCGCCGTCAACGACGGGGTGACCGGCATCCTCGTACCCGGCCACGATCCGGTGGACTACGCCCGTGAGCTGCGGCGCTTCGTGGACGACCCGTGGCTCGCGGACCGGATGGGCGCCGAGGCCGCGCGGCACGCGCAGTTCTTCGGCTGGGACACCGCGGCCGGCGGCACGGCGGAGGTGTACACCGCGGCGATGCATGATCACCGCCGTCGCGTACGCTCCCACCATGGCTGACACCGCCGAGATCATCGAGGCCACGCTCGCCGGCGCCGAGCTGAGCTGGGAGAGCCCCGAACCGGGCTCGTACGTCGTCCAGCTCCCCGGCACCCGCAAGCTGAGCACCACCTGCTCGCTCCGGGTCGGCCGGCATTCGCTGTCGGTCAACGCCTTCGTGATCCGCCACCCCGACGAGAACGAGGCCGGCGTCCACCGCTGGCTGCTGGAGCGCAACCTCAAGCTGTACGGGCTGGGCTACGCGGTGGACCGCCTCGGCGACATCTACCTGACGGGCCGCCTACCGCTGTCCGTGGTCACCCCGGAGGAGCTGGACCGGCTGCTCGGCACGGTCCTGGAGGCGGCGGACGGCGCCTTCAACACCCTCCTGGAGCTCGGTTTCGCCGGGGCGATCCGCCGCGAGTACGACTGGCGCGTCTCCCGCGGCGAACCGACCCACAACCTGGACGCGTTCAAGCACCTGACGCAGCCGTCGGCCTGACCTCGGCGGGGCCGGCCTCCGCGACCAGTGCCGGCTCCGCGACCGGCGCCGGCTCCGCGACCAGTGCCGGCTCCACGGCCCGCGCCGGCTCCGGCGGCAGGCTGCGCATCAGCAGCCAGTACCCGAGCGCGGCGACGGTCCCCAGGACCGCCGTCGACCCCCACAGCCAGCCCGCGCCGAACCGGTCGATGGCCCCGCCCGCCAGCAGCGGCGCGACCAGCGAGGCCACCGCCCAGGACATCGTGTACATCCCCTGGTAGCGGCCGCGCCCGTGCAGCGGGGAGAGCCGCGCGACCAGGCCCATCTGGGTCGGCGAGTTGATGATCTCGCCCAGCGTCCACACGCAGACGGTCAGCGCCAGCGCCCCGATCGAGCCGCCGAACGCCGTGAGCCCGAACCCGTACCCGGCCAGCAGCGCCGACACCACGAGCAGCTTCCGCGGGTCCCGGTGCTCGATCAACCGCGTGACCGGGATCTGCAGCACCACGATCATCACGCCGTTCACGGCCACGACCAGCCCGTAGTCCCCGGTGGAGAAGCCCGCGGTGCCCATCGCCAGCGGCAGCCCGAAGGACCCCTGCATGAAGATCAGCGAGATCAGGAACGACAGCCCGACCACCGCCATGAAACGTCCGTCGGCCAGCACCGTGCCGAGCCCGATCTCCGGCTCGTCCGCCGCCGTGGCCGCGTCGCCCTTCTCGGGCCGCGACTCCGGCAGCTTGACGAAGACGAGCACCGCGCACAGGAGCGTCAGGGCCGCCTCGCCCAGGAACCCGGCAAGGTAGCTGTACTCGGCGATGAAACCGGCGACCGTGGCGGAGATCGCGAAGCCGAGGTTGATGGCCCAGTAGTTCAGCGCGAAGGCCCGTACCCGGTCCTCGGGACGGATGATGTCGGCCAGCATCGCCTGCACGGCGGGCCGCGAGGCGTTGGAGGCCATCCCGACCAGCAGCGCGACGGCCGCGATGGCCGCCGGGTGCTCCATGAAGCCGAGCAGCGCCACCGACAGCGCGGTCGCGACGTTCGCGGCCATCAGCGTGGGCCGGCGCCCGAGCCGGTCGGTCATCACCCCGGCGCCGAGCGAGGAGAGCACACCGCCGAGCCCGTGCAGGGCGACCACAAGTCCCGCGAAGGAGGCCGAGTAGCCCCGGTCCAGGGTCAGGTACAAGGTCATGAACGTGGCGACGAAGGCCCCGAGCCGGTTCACCAGGGTGCTCGTCCACAGCCACCAGAACGCGGGCGGCAGACCCGACACGCTCTCCCGGGCGGCCCGTCTCATACTGGCAGCGGACATAAGGGATCCCCCCGGCGATGTAAGTGTCTCTTCGGCAATCCGCACGTTACGAGTGGCGGTCTGCCGACGCCACTCAATTGACGTCCGGCGTCAATCGGGCGCCGTGGACGCCGCGCGCGAGCGTCCCGGCCCGTCCATTAGGCTCGTACGCATGGCCGACGCACCGTACAAGCTGATCCTCCTCCGCCACGGCGAGAGCGAGTGGAACGCGAAGAACCTGTTCACCGGCTGGGTGGACGTCAATCTCAACGAGAAGGGCGAGAAGGAGGCGGTCCGCGGCGGTGAGCTGCTCAAGGACGCCGGCCTGCTCCCCGACGTGGTCCACACGTCCCTCCAGAAGCGCGCGATCCGCACCGCGCAGCTCGCCCTGGAGTCCGCCGACCGCCACTGGATCCCCGTCCACCGCTCGTGGCGCCTGAACGAGCGCCACTACGGCGCCCTCCAGGGCAAGGACAAGGCCCAGACCCTCGCCGAGTTCGGCGAGGAGCAGTTCATGCTGTGGCGCCGCTCGTACGACACCCCGCCGCCGGCCCTCGAGGACGGCACGGAGTTCTCCCAGTCCGGGGACCCGCGCTACGCGACGATCCCGCCGGAGCTGCGCCCCAAGACGGAGTGCCTCAAGGACGTCGTCGTCCGCATGCTGCCGTACTGGTACGACGGCATCGTCCCGGACCTGCTCGCCGGCCGCACCGTCCTGGTCGCCGCGCACGGCAACTCCCTGCGCGCCCTGGTCAAGCACCTGGACGGCATCTCGGACGCGGACATCGCGGGCCTGAACATCCCGACCGGCATCCCGCTCGCCTACGAGCTCGACGCCGACTTCAAGCCCCTCAAGCCGGGCGGCACCTACCTCGACCCGGACGCGGCGGCGGCCGCCATCGAGGCGGTCAAGAACCAGGGCAAGAAGAAGTAAGAAAAGCGATCATGCCCCTGACCTGCGCACACGGTGCAGGTCAGGGGTTTTCGTTTGCTCTGGGCCCACTGTGGGCCCTCAGCGCGGGTGATCGACCGGTCGCAGAGCCTTGCCGAGAGCCTGCCGGGCACGGTCCCGGCTGCTCGGCATCAGGTGGGCATACACCTTCAGCGTGAGCCCCGGATCCGAGTGCCCCAGGTACTCGCTCACGGCCTTGATGCTCTCGCCCGCGTCCAGCAGAACGGACGCGTAGAAGTGCCTCAGCGCGTGCATGCCGTGCTCCCGCGCGGCGGCGTGCTCCCGGCTCCTCGCCGCGGGGATGACTCCCGCCTTGGCGAGCGAGGGCTTCCAGTGGTCCTCGTTCAGAGACGTCCGCCAGACGTGACCACCTAGGGGGCCGGTGAAGAGCAGTCGCTTGGTCACGGGCGGGCCGCCGGCACGCATCCAGGGCAGCGTGATCTCCACCGGCGGGAAGAGCTTCATGTGCTCCTTGAGCGCGTCCGCCACAGGGTCGGGCAGCGGCACATCGCGCAGCTTGCCGCCCTTCGGCGGAGCGAACACGGGCACGCTCAGGCTCAACTTGAGCTGCTGGACCACGTGAAGCGTGTGGTTGTCGAAGTCCAGCTCTTCAACCGACAGCCCCAGGATTTCGCCCTGCCGCAGCCCGCACCCGGCCCCGACGTCCACCATCGGCCGGAAGCGTTCGACCAGCGCGCCGCGCACGGCGAAGACCCTTTCAGGGAGCCAGGGGACCACTCGGCGGGCGCCCATCTCTGGGAGCGTCACCGTGCGCGAGTTGCAGGGGTTCCGAGGCAGGCACCCGTCCTCGACGGCCGCGCTCAGGATGGCGCGCACGTTGGAGAAGATGACGCGGGCGTAGGAGCCGGACATGCCGGACGCTTCGAGCTGCGTCACGAACTCGCGGATGTGGCTCGGCTGGAACGATCCCAGCGGCCGGGTTCCGATGCGCGGGAAGGCATGGAGCTTCAACTGCGACTGCATCGACGCTCGGGTGTTCGGATCGCCGCTCTGGCTCGCCAGCCACTTCTCCGCGAACTCTTGGAAGGACGTCCGAGCCGCGGTGGGGTCGATGTACTGGCCGCGCGCCACGTCCGCGCTGATGCTGCTGAGCCACTGCTCGGCGAGACGCTTCTGTCCGTCCTCGAAGGACTTGGACTTCCGCTTGCCGTCGGGCGCGAAGTATCGCGCCCTGTAGCGCATGCCGGTGCCGTGACGCTCTGTCTTGACGCGGACGGTCTTGCCGCTGTCGTCGGTCTCAGTCCTGAACCAACGGTCTTGGATGCTTCCTGCCATGTCGGGCGGTCCTTTGAGGAGGTGGGGCGGTTTGGATCGCGGACGGGTGTCTCAGGGAGGCCGAGACGGGGGCTCGGCTGGCTTCCTGGGGGTGTTTCCGGGGGTGCTGAGGGTGTGCCTCTCTGCCTCCCTGCGGGGGTGTTCGCGCAGGTCAGGCGGAGGGAGGGGGCCCAGGGAGGCGGTGAGGGAGTTCTCCCTGCCTCCCTGCGGGCCTCCCTCGGAAGAGCCGCCGATGTGGAGGGGTTCGGGCTGCTCTGCCTTCAGGGCTGTTAGACGCGTCTGACGCGTCAGGGCCGTCAGGCGGCGTCGCGGTCGGCCTGCTCGTGGATCCAGGCGCGGACGGCAGCGGGGTCGTAGCGGATGTGCCGGCCGACGCGGAATCCGGGCGGTCCGGTGCGCTTCTTGCGCCAGCCGTAGATGGTCTCGATAGGGACGACGAGCATGGCGGCGAGGTCTTCGGGGGTCAGGTACCGGTCGGGGAGTCCGGCGCGGAGGATGGCGCGGGCGTCGTTGTCCGGGCTGCTGGCAGGCATGGGCGGGGTGACTCCTCGTGTCCGTGGCGGATGCCGGAGGGGCGGCGCGGTGGCGGTCCTAGAGAGTTGCTGCATCGCAGCGTCCGCAGCGCCCCAGCGTCCGCAGGCGCGGTATCCGTGCAGGTCGGATGCGGTTTGTCGTGCGGACGCTGGGGCGGACGCTATGGACGCTGGTGGGCTCGAGCGTCCACAGGGCTGACGTGCCCGGGCCGCTGGTGTGCGGCCCGGCCCGGGGGTGATCCGGCGGTGTCAGTGCTGCTCAGGGATGGTGCGGCCCTGCCCGAGGGGGGCCACGTCGGGCCACAGGGGGTCCGGAGAAGGTGCGGACGCTGCGGGCGCAGCGGGGTCGATGCGGGAGAGGACGAGCAGCCGGTGGCGGTGCCGGTCCTGACTGCGCTGCGTGTCGTCCACGGCAACCCCGATCGATCGGAGCAAGGGCGCGAGCCGTTTGATCCGGCCGCTCGCTCGGGTGGCGTCCTTGGGCCAGCCCGGGGGCCGGAACCCTCCCGGGGCCGGGAGCTGCTCCAGGAGCTGGGCGGCGGTTCCGCTCCAGGTCCCGCACTCCTCGACCAGGTTGGCCACGGCGGTGCCGAAGGGGTCGCCTTCAAGCGCGTCCCCGGCGACGTTGGCGGAAGTGGCGAGGTAGGAGTCGAGGGTGTGCCACTCCTGCACTTGGTCCACGGCCGCCAGCACGCGGGCGAAGTCCGCCATGCGCGGCATGGACTCCAGCCGGATGCCGGGTAGGACCGCGAGGACGGCCGCCAGCAGGTCGAACAGCGCGCCCAGGACGGCGGGGCGGACCGCCTCGAACACGGCGTCCAGCTCCTCCTCGGTGCGGCGCCGGTCCTCCTCGATGAGCTGGAGGTCCAGCATGAGGAGACGCTCGGCCAGGTCCCCGGCCAGGGCCCCGGCGTCGATGGTGGTCATGGCGAGCACCCGACGGAAGGACAGCACCACCACGTCGTCGTCGGTGTACAGGGCCCGGTCGACGATCCCGTCGCCGGTCACGGCCTTGCACAGGGTGTCGGACAGCCACGGCGGGATCGTGCTGATGTTGTCCAGGCACAGTGCCCAGGAGTTGAAGGCCTGAGCCGACCACGCCTTGATGTCCCGCGGCTGGCTGCGCTTGCTCGCGGGGCTCGGGTCGATGAGGTTGACGACCATCTGCGCGGTCTTCGACTTCCCCGTGCCCTGCTCGCCTTTGAAGGTGAGGACCGGGTGCGGGATGTGCGGAATCCACGCGGCGACGAGCCAGCCGACGAGCTGGTGGAACGTGGGCGCGTCCATGTTCAGCAGGGCATGCAGCTTGGCCAGGCCATCGCCGTCCAGGACGGGCGGGGGCATGGGCGCCATGGCGCCAGAGCGGCGGAACAGGATCGGGGAGCGTTCCACGGTGTGCCATCCGCCGGCCGAGACGGTGACGGCCCGGCCGTCAGCGGTGCCCAGGTCTACGACGATTCCGTCCGGGCCGCCTCCGACCCGCAGGTCGACGGGTACGGGGTCGTCGCTTTCGGCGATGCCCTCCAGGACGGTCATGGCGTCTGCGAGGGCGGACTGCGAGGCAACGTCGCCCTCGTAGGTGTCGGCGTACTGGCGGGCGAGCCTCTGACGGAGTCCGGCCCGGCCGCGGAGGGGCAGCGCGATGTTCGGCCCGTCGAGGGCGACCGCGTACGGGCGGCCGTCGGTCGAGGTGACGAACGTGTACCCGTCACGGGCGAGTGAGACGAGCCGGGCGGCGGCGGAAGGCTTCTTGCCGTCCCCGTCGGCGGTGCTCACGCCAGCCGATCGAGGGACCGTGCGGGACCGGTGCGGCGTGTGCGGATCGGCCGTTGGGGGCTGTGCGGGAGCGTGCGGATCGAGCGTGCGGACATGGCCGTTCACGGCGTTCATTGAAGCGCTCACGCCGACTCCCTTCGGGGCGTACGGATGGACTCGTGCGGGTTGACGCACAGGCGAGTGCGGGTCGATCGATCGACCTCCCGCGCACCCCGTGACCTGCGCCGGACAGACGCCTGAGCGCGCTCGTGAGCACCGGGAAGGTGCGCGTGAGCACCGTGAACGCTCGGGTGAACAGCCGACCGTCCGCCCGACTCCACAGCCGTGCGGTCGGCCGTCTCATGGGCGGGAGCGTGAGCGTCGTGAACGCGATCGTGAGCACCGTGAACGTCCTGGTGGATGGTCGACCGTCCACCCGACTCCAGGGCCGTCCGGTCAGCCGACTGACGGGCGTGCGCCAGTCGGGCCAGCAGTGCCCAGCAGCCCGGCGTGAACACGGTGGTGGACGCGTGAGCATCCACTCGATCCACCGTGCGTCCACCCGACTCGACCGGCGCGGATCCGGTGGCCGGGGCGGTCGATCGGTCGAGGGTGGAAGCCGGGTGGACGTCGGGGTGGACGGTTGAAGCGTCCACCCCGTCCACCACGTGGATGAGCAGCAGGGCGATCAGCAGCGGGAAGCGATCGGCTTTGGCGTGGTTGCACGGTCGGCAGGCCAGGACGAGATGGCCGGCCGACCAGGTGCGCAGGAGGTGGAACGGCACGACGTGATCGAGGGTGGCGTGCCGCAGATGGGTGAACGGGGCCAGGCAGTATGTGCAGTGGGCCCCGTCACGGACGGCGAGCTGGAACTTCCGCGCTCGCCGTCGTCGCGCGTTCAGCTGGTGGGTCCTCACGCCGCCACCGTCATGTCGTCGGCGTTCAGGGCGCGCAGCGACTTGGCGCAGGCACCCAGTACGGGCAGCACCTGGTAGCGCGGCACCCCGAGCTTCCGGGAGACATCCGTGATGTTGAGCCCCTGCCCGACGTGCAGCAGCAGAGCGCGCCGCGAGACCTCGTCCATCCGCAGCAAGGCGGCTTGCTGGGCGGCGCTCATCCGGTTCAGTTCGTCCCGCTCCCAGCGGGGCAGCGTCTCCACCGCGACGGGCTCACCCGAGAGCTCCGGGTTGTCGATCTGGAGGAGCAACAGGGCGGTTTCCACCAGCCGATTGGCTGTGGGGTAGCTGCACCCGACGTGCTCCGCGACGAGCCGCATGTTCATGCCCTCCAGCCGGAGCAGGAGCGCCTGACGCTCGCGTTCCGGGAGGGCGGCGACCATCCTGTCCAGGTAGGCCGGGAGGATGGTTCGCACGCACTCGTTGGACACCAGCGGGCACAGCCAATTGCAGATGACCGGGTCGCTCCAGTCCACCGGGCCCTCACCGGCCATGCCGCGGCGGAGGTGCTGGTGGATCTGGGTCTTGACCTGCGCGAACAGCAGGATGCGTCGGTCGTCCTCGCCCAGCGGCTTCGGGCCCATGAGCGGCTTGGTGGTCTCTCGGGCCACCGCCACCCACGTCTCCTGGACGATGTCCTCCGCCAGCGTGGCGGCCTCTGAGCGGCGCATCCCACGGTTCATCAGCTTGCGCCGGGCGTAGCTCTCCAGCCGCCCGCCACCGAACTCGGCGTAGAGGGCAGCCAGGCGCTCCGACTGCTCGGGCGTCAGCGGGATGATCTCCCCGTTCTGTAACTTCCGGCCGCCAGGGCCGTTCCCAGTCGGCCCCGCGGTGACGGCGTCGTCAGCGATCCGCTTCGTGAGAGTTCCGGGCATGATGGATACACCCTTCAGTGGGTCGGGGAGCGGCTGACTGCTTGGCGGTAGGTGGCCGCTCCCTGCTGAGTCCTGGCTTTGACCAGGGCTTTTCTGCTTTTCGGCGGCTCGTTCGGGCGCCTCAGCTACTAACTAGCGTGCACTAGTGCGCGCTAGTCGTCAAGGTCTATGGAGTGGCGTGCACTAGTTCGCTCTGGTGGGTACGCTCAGGGCATGACAGCTACGGGAGGACCCAAGTCGAAAGCCGCCCAAGTTGCTGACGCGCTGCGGGCGGAGCTGAAGTTGATGCGTCCCGGCGAGAGGCTCCCCACGCAGAGGGAGCTGGTTGAGCGCTTCGGGTACGCCGGCCAGACCATCCAGAACGGCCTGGCCATCCTGCGCGCTGAAGGGGCGATCGTGTCTGCGGGCAACCTCGGGAACTTCGCTGCTGGCGGTGCAGGGCAGGACGATAAGCCGGACGAGATCAAGGAAATCCGCTCCCAGATTCAGGCGTTGACGGAACGCGTCGCAGAGCTGGAATCGCGATGCGGCGCTGGTGGTGCTTGATCTGCAACCAGCTTGCGGTGTCAGGGTGTTGATCCGTAAGTGACACCGAGGTGGCAGCCAGTCGGATGAGGGGGACACCCCCGAAGTCCCCTGGCTGTCCCCTTGCGTGTCCCCTGGGGCGACAGGCAAGACTCGCGTTAGGCACTCGGGAGAGAGGGCACATGAGCGACGACAGGCCTGCATGGGCACGACGGATGGCGGCGGAGCGCGCGGCGCGGGACTGGTCCCAACGAGACGCGGTACGGGCTCTTCGGGCCCACGCCCCAACTGAGCTTCCCGCCGACGACAGCCTGATCCGCCAGTGGAAGCGCTGGGAGTCAGGTGCCACTCCGAACGACTTCTACCGTCCAATCATCGCGGCCATGTTCGGCACTGTGACGAACGCGCTCTTCCCGGCTCCCGGCCGGCGGGACGGGAACCGGGAGATCCTGGAGGTGAGCGGCATGGAGACCCTGGAAATCGTGAGTCGCCTCAATCGCTCCGACGTCGACAACGCGACGCTGGACGCGCTTCGCATCACGACCGACAGGCTGTGCTCCGAGTACCCGTTCATGCCCAGCGAGCAGCTCCTAATCGAGGGCCGTCAGTGGCTGCGGCGGGTGGTCGACCTCCACTCAAAGAGCCTCACGCTGGCTCAGCACCGCGAGGTGCTTGCGCTCTCAGGCTGGCTCGCCCTGCTCGTGGGCTGTGTCGAGTACGACTCTGGCGAACGCCACGCGGCCGAATCGACCCGCAGGGCCGCGCTCTCGATCGCGACTGAGTCCGACCACGGCGAGGTTGCTGGGTGGGCCCACGAGATGCGGGCGTGGTTCGCCCTCACAACCGGCGACTACCGCGGCGTCATCGCGGCGGCTCAGGCCGGGGCAGAGGTTGCGGAACACCACGGCGTCGCCGTGCAGCTTGCGGCGCAGGAGGCCAAGGCCTGGGCGCGTCTCGGCGACCGGCGACAGGTTGAGGTTGCGCTGGACCGTGGCCGGCGGATGCTCGAAGGGATGCCGCATCCGGAGAATCTGGACAACCATTTCGTTGTCGACCCGGCGAAGTTCGACTTCTACGCGATGGACTGCTATCGCCTGGTGGGCGAGGACAAGCTGGCTCGCACGCTCGCGGAGGAGGTGCTCCGCGCGGGCACGGACTTCGACGGAACAGAGCGGGCCCCGATGCGGAACGCGGAGGCGCGCGTCACGCTCGGCGTGACGGCCGCACGCGAGGGCGACCTGGAGCAGGCGCTCATCATGGGCGAGCGCGCGCTGCAGGGCGACAGGCAGTCGGTGCCCTCACTCATCATGACCAGCCGAGAACTGGCGGCGGAGATGAAGCGCCGCTACAGCACGGAACCAGCCGCTCAGGACTACCTCGCCAACCTGCGGGCTCTGGGCCAGGAGAAGCCCGGCTTCCTCCCTGGCTAGCGATCGGAGCTGAAGCCCGAGACCCCGATTGCGGCCGGAATCGGGGTCTCGGCGTATGAGCTTGCTAGTCGCTAGTGCCCAGGTCAGCGGCCCTTCAAGTTGCTAGGACTGGTGCTAGGTCTAGCGACCCCTGTTGCTAGACCTAGCACCCGTTTCCGTGGCTCTGCGAGGTGAACAGACTGGAAGGAGCGGCCTTCGGCCGCCGACCCTTGGCAGTTCGCTGCGCTCGCGCTCGCCCAATCGGCGGGGGAGCGTCGCAGGTTGGCGGCGGGCGGGGCGTCACGGGTGTGACGCACCCGCGTCACACCCCACTGCGAGTGACAGCCCGGGCCAGTCTGGGCGCCCTTGACCTGCGTGCCTCCGCCTCACGGCTGCCGTGACGCCCGTGACGCTGTGAACCACCTGCCGTCCGTCGGCCGCCGCCGTGATGAAGAGACCACCCGGGCGCGCGCTGGTGGTCTCTTCGTCTCGCGGCTGAGCTGAGCGAGGACGCAGCGTCCGCACGGGCCTTGGCCCCGGCAGCGCTTTGACCTGCGGTGACGCTCTTAGTGGTGGGCTGGAGCTGCGGACGCTGCGGACACTGTCGGACGCTGGGCATTCTGGTTAGCGTCCACATCTTCTATGCAGGTCAGATGGTGTGGGAAGAAGGCTGTGGACGCTGTGGACGCTGTCTTCCTTCAACTCTCTAGGACGGCAGACGCACCCCCCCGCTAACAGCCGCCCTCGGTGACGGCGGCTTTTCAGGTGGTGGCGGGCCCCCTTCCTGAAAAGCCGTCCTTCTCGTACTGGGGCGGGGCCTTCCAAGAGGGGCCGTCGCTGCTCGCCCCCTTGGAAGGCACCGCCCTTCCACGTGGTCGTCTTACTGGGTAGTGGTGCCGAGTCCTGACCCCGGAACTTGTCGCTTGTCGCTTGTCTTGTCGCTTGTCGGCCCGCAGGTAGCAGGCCCTTTCGGAGTGCCGCAGGGCCGAAGTGGGTCCGTTGCAGTGACGACAAGCGACAAGCGACAAGCGGCCGCGTGGAGCGGCAGCCTTCGTCGTGACGGCCAGCGTGCGGAGAAGCAGGAGGAGCACCACGCGCGGTTACCGGTTACCGGTTACAGGCCCTGTGGACGCCGGTTCGCGCCGCTCAGAGCGGTTCCGGGTGACGTCTGCGGCCTGTAACCGGTAACCGGTAACCGTGCGGCTGGCTTCCGGACAAGCAAGAGGAGCACCACGCGCGGCGTGCTCCTCTTGCTTGTTCCGGCTGCCTGAGCGGCGCTTGACTATGACGCTGTGCGATCTTGCTCGCATGAACGAGAACGCCCCGGCCCTCAGCACTATTGCTGACGCCGACATCTTGGCCGGCCGTATCCTGCCGGGCATCAAGGCCCTCCGAGCGCACCTCGGCTGTTCTCTTCAAGAGGCGTTCATGGCGTTCCACGCGCGGTATGAAGTCCTCCAGCTTGAACAGCCGGATGCGTTCGACAAGGCGGCCAGTGAGTACTGGGAGGGTTTCTATTCCTGAGGCGACAGCCTGCAGGCCGGGCCCCGGATCCTGGGCCCTCTCTGGGCCCTCCGAGGGTGACCCAGGACGACGAACAACGACCACCGATGACCACTCGCCCGCAGGCCAGAGAGGGTGTGCAGCCCCCTGACCAGGGGCGGAAAACGGGCCCGCCAGACCCAGGGCAAGAAGTAACGCCCGCGCACGAAGCGGCCCCCTGCCCGCGGTTTCCCCGCGGGCAGGGGGCTTTTCGCCGTCCGGGGGACGGGGCTGCTCGATACCGGCACGTCACGCCTCGCGGCGGATGACGCGGTTTCGGCCGGGAGTGCGAGGGCCCCGTCGCGCCCGGTCGGCGTGGACGGGGCCCTCGGGGTTCGGGCGGCGGGATCAGCCGCCGCACTGGCACGGCGCGCCGGACTGGCATCCGCAGCCGCAGCCCGAGCCGCAGCCGCACGCTGCGAGCAGCGGGAGGCGCAGCGGCTCCGGCCGGGGCGGCTGCTCCTGTTCCGGTGTGATGGGGACGGGGGAATCGGGCATGGTTCCTCCTCGCACAGGCGGCGTACGGGCCGCCGTACGACGGACCGCCTCGCCTCATTCATGCCCAGCCGCACCGGCGCGTCAACGGCGCATGGGGGCTCGCGCCCCGGCCGTGCTCAGACGCCGTCGACCTGCGTCGGCGGCTGGAGCTCGTCCGCGTGCTCGCCCGTCACCAGGTACACCACGCGCTTGGCCACCGAGACCGCGTGGTCCGCGAAGCGCTCGTAGTAGCGGCCCAGCAGGGTCACGTCCACGGCCGTCTCGATGCCGTGCTTCCAGCGGTCGTCCATCAGGTGCTGGAACAGCGTGCGGTGCAGCTGGTCCATCTCGTCGTCGTCCTGCTCCAGCTGGAGCGCCAGGTCGACGTCCTTGGTGATGATGACCTCGGCCGCCTTCGCCATCAGGCGCTGCGCCAGCTGCCCCATCTCCAGGATGGTGGCGTGCAGGTCCCGCGGCACGGCGGTGTCCGGGAAGCGCAGCCGGGCGAGCTTCGCCACGTGCTGGGCCAGGTCGCCGCTGCGCTCCAGGTCCGCGCTCATCCGCAGCGAGGTCACGACGATGCGCAGGTCGGTGGCGACCGGCTGCTGCCGGGCCAGCAGGGCGATCGCGCGGGCCTCCAGGTCGTGCTGGAGGTCGTCGACCTTCTGGTCGGCGGCGATGACACTCTCGGCGAGCTTCAGGTCGGCGTCGAGCATGGACGTCGTGGCCCGCCCGATCGCGGAACCGACCAGCCGGGCCATCTCGACCAGGCCCTCTCCGATCGAGTCCAGTTCCTCGTGGTACGCGTCACGCATGTCTGGTGTCCCTCTCTTGACCTACAGCACTACTGCCCGGGGGCCGGCCGGGGCGGCCGCTGGCCCCACGTTGACACGGTGAGCCGTAAACGCGTCCGACTCCGGCATCACAAATGAATCAACCCCGTCGCCAGGGTGAACTCTGGGCGACGAGTGTTCGAGGGGGCACCCGAACGGCTGTGGAAGTGTCGTCGTGCCTGCTTAACCTGGATGCATGGACGTGAACGCGGCGGTCGCCGCAGCTGCAGCGATCGCCGGTCTTTGCACCGGTGTGATCGCGATGCTGGCGTTCCGCTGGAGCGAGCGCGACCAAGCCCGCCCCACCCGGAGCTCCATGCGCCCCGACATCAACGCGGTACTCCCGCCCGGCGTGGACACCGTCCTCTCCGTGCTCCGCTCCTCCGCCGTCGTTCTCGACGAGGGGGACGCGGTGGTCAAGGCCAGCTCGGCGGCGTACGCCCTCGGACTGGTCCGCGGCGGCAAGCTCGCCGTCGAGCCCATGCTCCACATGGCCCGCGACACCCGCCGTGACGGCGAGATACGCCAGGTCGAGCTGGACCTGCCCCGGCGCGGCACCGGCCGCGGCGAGGCCCTCGCCGTCTCGGCGCGCGTCGCCCCGCTCGGCTCCCGCCTGGTGCTCCTCCTGGTCGAGGACCTGACCGAGGCCCGCCGCATCGAGGCCGTGCGCCGCGACTTCGTCGCCAACGTGTCCCACGAGCTGAAGACCCCGGTCGGAGCGATCTCCCTGCTCTCCGAGGCCGTCATGGACGCCGCGGACGACCCCGAGGCGGTCAGCCGCTTCGCCGGCCGGATGCAGATCGAGGCCACCCGCCTGATCAACCTCGTACAGGAGCTCATCGACCTCTCCCGGGTGCAGAACGACGACCCGCTGGAGGACGCCGAGCCCGTCCGCGTGGACACCCTGGTGGCGGAGGCGATCGACCGCTGCCGGCACACCGCCTCCTCCAAGCAGATCACCATGGCCGCGGGCGGCACCGCCGACCTGCGCGTCTGGGGCCACCGCGGACAGCTCGCGGCGGCCCTCGGAAACCTGGTCGAGAACGCCGTCAACTACAGCCCGGCCCGCACCCGCGTCGGCATAGCCGGACGCAGGGTCGCGGCTCCGGGAGGAGACTTGATCGAGATCGCCGTGACCGATCAGGGCATCGGCATCCCGGAAAAGGACCGCGAGCGCATCTTCGAGCGCTTCTACCGCGTGGACCCGGCCCGCTCCCGCGCCACGGGAGGCACCGGCCTCGGCCTCGCGATCGTGAAGCACGTGGCCGCCTCGCACGGCGGGGAGGTGTCGGTGTGGAGCTCGGAGGGCCAGGGCTCCACGTTCACGCTGCGACTCCCCGAAGCGGCCGCGCCGGCCCCGGCGACGACCCCCGCACCCGCGTCACCCCTGACTGAACCAGCAACAGCCATTCCTGCCCCGGAGGTCCTTCCGTGACCCGAGTGCTCGTCGTCGAGGATGAGGAATCATTCAGCGACGCCCTGTCCTACATGCTCCGCAAGGAGGGCTTCGAGGTCGCCATCGCCGCGACCGGGCCCGACGGGCTGGACGAGTTCGAGCGCAACGGCGCCGACCTCGTCCTCCTGGACCTGATGCTCCCCGGCCTGCCCGGTACCGAGGTCTGCCGGCAGCTGCGCGGCCGCTCCAACGTCCCCGTGATCATGGTGACCGCCAAGGACAGCGAGATCGACAAGGTCGTCGGGCTGGAAATAGGAGCCGATGACTACGTCACGAAGCCCTTCTCCTCGCGGGAGCTGGTCGCCCGCATCCGCGCGGTGCTGCGCCGCCGCGGCGAGCCGGAGGAGGTCACCCCGGCGGCCCTGGAGGCGGGCCCCGTACGGATGGACGTCGACCGCCACGTGGTCACCGTCGCGGGCGGAAAGGTCGACCTCCCGCTGAAGGAGTTCGACCTGCTGGAGATGCTGCTGCGCAACGCGGGCCGCGTACTGACCCGCATGCAGCTGATCGACCGGGTCTGGGGCGCCGACTACGTCGGCGACACCAAGACCCTGGACGTCCACGTCAAGCGCCTGCGCGCCAAGATCGAGCCGGACCCGGGCGCGCCGCGCTACCTGGTCACGGTGCGCGGCCTGGGCTACAAGTTCGAGCCGTAAGCCGACGGCGCGCGCACGCGGGATGGGGTTCGAGCCGGACCCGGGCGCGCCGCGCCACCCGGTCACGGTGCGCGGCCTCGGCTGCAAGTTCGAGCCGTAAGCCGGAGCGGCCACGTCGCAGGGATGAGGGAAGGGCCCCGGTCGCGTCTGCGACCGGGGCCCTTCCCTTGCGTGCGGTGCGCTACGGGCTCAGTGGCCGGCGCTGTGCGAGGCGGAACCCGACGGGGCGCCCGACGGCGTGCCCGAGGCGGCGCCGGACGGGGCGCCCGAGGCGGCGCCGGACGGGCTGCCCGAAGGCGCGCCGGACGGGGTGCCCGAGGGGCTGCCCGACGGGACGGGGCCCGCGGCCGGGGGCGCCGTCGGGCCGTAGCCCGCGTACATGCCGGTGGCCGGGACCACGAAGGCCTGCAGCTCGACGTCGCCGGTGCTGCTCAGCTGGAAGACGACCTTCTGGACGTCGCCGTCCTTGGCCGCCTCGGCGCCGTTCTCGATCATGGCGGAGGCGTTGCCCTTGCCGCCCAGGACCACCGAGCCGCCGGCCGGCACGACGATCTTGCCGGTGCCCGTGGCCGCCTTCAGTACGACCTTGCCCTTGCCACCCGGGAGGGTGATGCCGTCAAGCGTCTGCTCCTTGGTGCCCGAGTTGAAGACCGTCGCGGAAACGGCGGCCGGGCCCTTCTTGTCCTTCGCGCCCTGGCTGATCACCAGTGCGTTCTGGACCATGATCTCGCCCTTGGTGACGGCGGCGTTGTCCGGCTTGATGCGGAGGGTCTCCGCGTCGTTGCCCGCTGCGCATGCGGCCAGCGAGGCGATCGAGAACACGACGGCGGTGGCGGCGAGGGCGCCGCGTCGAAGGCTGCGGCTCACGGCGGCGGCAACTCCTTGGACGTACGGAACGGGAGGGTGGGCTCCCTTGGGAACGGCCGAGGTGAAGCCGCTCTAAGGGTGTGTCAGCGGGCCTTAGGTTACCGAGCCGCCGCCCCGCCCCCGCACCCGACCCTCCGCAGCATGGCGGCCACCCTGCCGGGGTCCGCGCCACCCTCCCGCGATCTCGCTTTCCGCCTCACGATCACCGCGCCGCTCACGAGGCGATCGCGCCGTGATCGCGAGACGAACGCGCGGCGATCATCCGGCGCCCCGCATATCGCGTGGCGGACCCTCGGGTGATCAATTTCGGGATTCCGCCGAACGCCGCCGCGTGATCAATTCAGGATTGGGCCGGAACCGTTCCGCGCGCCGCGCCGCCAGTCGAACGGAGTAGTTCGGTTTCCCGACTCCGAAACCGGCAAAATGGGACGTACCTCACACTGATGGGGGAGCCGGGCGGGTGTAGCGTGGCCCTTTCGCCCGGTCCGCACAGCCCCCCCGACCTGCGAATACCCCCTTCCGCAAGCCCTCCGCAGCACGTTCCTGTCGCTGTTGTCAAGCCCTGAGATGTGCTCTGACCTGCGAAAACGCCATTCATAACAGTCAGTTCTCGTGTTACCCTGGATAGCCACGGAAGGGGTACCTGTCACATGACGTTCAAGGTTGGCGACACCGTGGTCTATCCCCATCACGGGGCCGCGCTGATCGAGGCCATTGAGACTCGTCAGATCAAAGGCGTGGACAAGACCTACTTGGTGCTCAAGGTCGCCCAGGGCGACCTGACGGTTCGTGTGCCTGCGGACAATGCGGAGTTCGTCGGCGTTCGCGACGTAGTCGGCCAGGACGGGCTGGACCGGGTCTTCGAGGTGCTCCGCGCACCGTATGCAGAAGAGCCGACGAACTGGTCCCGGCGCTACAAGGCAAATCTGGAGAAGCTCGCTTCTGGCGATGTCATCAAGGTCGCCGAAGTCGTGCGTGACCTGTGGCGTCGTGAGCGTGAGCGCGGGCTTTCCGCGGGTGAGAAGCGCATGCTCGCCAAGGCGCGCCAGATTCTGGTGAGCGAACTCGCGCTCGCCGAGAACACGAACGAGGACAAGGCCGAGGCCCTCCTCGACGAGGTGCTCGCGTCCTGACGTGAGACCCCGTACAGCAAACAGTGTTCAGCAGAACAATGTGTACACAGTTGTGCCGCGGTGCCCGCTGACTAGGCCCCTCCTCCACGAGGGGCCTGTTGCCGGGCGCTGCGGCATGTCTGCACCCATACCTTTTTTGACTACTTTTTTGACCCGTCTCACTGGCGTGCCGGGCCCGGGCAGCGTGCTCGACCGGTCGTCACGGAAGGGGCGAGGGCGTCGCACCCGGCACCCTTCAGGCCATACCCATGTCGGCCGAAGTCACAAACCTGGCTCGGAGCTACCTACTGATGTCTGACGAAACGCGCCCCCACCGCACCGCCGCGGTGATCCCGGCCGCCGGCCGCGGGGTACGCCTCGGCCCCGGCGCCCCCAAGGCCCTGCGCGCCCTCGGCGGGATCCCGATGCTCGTCCACGCCGTCCGGGCCATGGCACGCTCTCGCGCGGTCTCCCTCGTGGTCGTCGTCGCCCCGCCCGACGGAGCCGACGGCGTACGGCTCCTCCTTGACGAGCACGCCCTGCCCGACCGCACCGAGATCGTGGTCGTGCCCGGCGGGGAGACCCGCCAGGAGTCCGTGCGCGCCGGCCTCGGCGCGCTGCCGCAGGACGTCACCTCCGTACTCATCCACGACGCGGCCCGCCCGCTCGTCCCCGTCGACACGGTGGACTCCGTCGTCGAAGCCGTACGCGACGGGGCTCCCGCCGTGGTGCCCGCCCTGCCCCTGGCCGACACCGTCAAGGAGGTCGAGCCCGGCAAGCCCGGCGAGCCCGAGCCCGTCGTCGCCACCCCCGAGCGGGCCCGGCTGCGCGCCGTGCAGACCCCGCAGGGCTTCGACCGCGCCACCCTCGTCCGCGCGCACGAGGAGATCGCCGTGGCCGGCGAGGGAGCCACCGACGACGCGGGCATGGTCGAGCGCCTCGGCGTCACCGTCGTCGTGGTTCCCGGCCACGAAGAGGCCTTCAAGGTCACCCGCCCCCTCGACCTGGTCCTCGCCGAGGCCGTACTCGCCCGCAGGAGGGCCACCGATGCGTACTAGCCCCGCAGGTCCGGCGGACCACGGCGCGGGCCCCGCCGCCGCAGCCCCCGCCGCGCCCCCGGCCCCGCTCATCCCGCTCGTCGGGATCGGAACCGACGTGCACGCCTTCGAGACCGGCCGCGAGCTGTGGTGCGCCGGGCTGCTGTGGGAGGGCGAGGACGGCCTCGCCGGGCACTCCGACGGCGACGTCGCCGCGCACGCCGCCTGCGACGCCCTGTTCTCCGCCGCCGGCGTCGGCGACCTCGGCGCGCACTTCGGCACCTCCCGTCCCGAGTGGTCCGGAGCCGCCGGCGTCACCCTCCTGGCGGAGGCCGCCCGCATCGTCCGCGCCGAGGGATTCGAGATCGGCAACATCGCCGTCCAGGTGATCGGCGTACGCCCGAAGATCGGCAAGCGGCGCGAAGAGGCACAGAAGGCGCTCGCCGCCGCGGCGGGCGCCCCCGTCTCGGTGTCCGGGACCACCACCGACGGCCTGGGCCTCACCGGTCGCGCCGAAGGCCTCGCCGCCATCGCGACAGCCCTCGTGTACCGGACGAACCGCGCGTAGTGCGACGTACGGAGGCACTTCTTCCGCAACAAAGAGGCCCCCGCGTCCCCAAAGGGTCGCGGGGCACTGCTACAGGCGCACTACCCTGGATGCCGTGACTATTCGCCTGTACGACACCAGCGCCCGGCAGATCCGTGACTTCACCCCGCTCGCCGCGGGCTGTGTCTCGATCTACCTCTGTGGCGCCACGGTGCAGGCTGCCCCGCACATCGGGCACATCCGGTCGGGCCTCAACTTCGACATGATGCGCCGCTGGTTCGAGTACCGGGGCTACGAGGTCACCTTCATCCGCAACGTCACGGACATCGACGACAAGATCATCGCGAAGTCCGCCGAGCAGCGCCGCCCCTGGTGGTCGATCGGCTACGAGAACGAGCGTGCCTTCAACGACGGCTACGCCGCCCTCGGCTGCCTCCCGCCCACCTACGAGCCCCGCGCCACCGGCCACGTCACCGAGATGGTCGAGATGATGCGCGGCCTCATCGAGCGCGGCCACGCCTACGAGTCCGAGGGCAACGTCTACTTCGACGTGAAGTCCCACCCCGGCTACCTCTCGCTGTCCCGCCAGGAGCTCGACAACATCCGCCAGCCGGAGTCCACCGGCGAGACCGGCAAGCGCGACCCCCGCGACTTCGCCATGTGGAAGTCCGTCAAGCCCGGCGAGCCCTCCTGGGAGACCCCGTGGGGCCGCGGCCGCCCCGGCTGGCACCTGGAGTGCTCCGCCATGGCGCACAAGTACCTGGGCGAGGCCTTCGACATCCACGGCGGCGGCCTGGACCTGATCTTCCCGCACCACGAGAACGAGATCGCCCAGGCCAAGGCCTTCGGCGACGAGTTCGCGAACTACTGGGTCCACAACGCCTGGGTGACCATGTCGGGCGAGAAGATGTCCAAGTCCCTCGGGAACTCGGTCCTCGTCTCCGAGATGGTCAAGCAGTGGCGCCCGATCGTCCTGCGCTACTACCTCGGCACCCCGCACTACCGGTCGATGATCGAGTACAGCGAGGAGGCGCTGCGCGAGGCCGAGTCCGCCTTCGCGCGGATCGAGGGCTTCTACCAGCGCGTCATCGAGAAGGCCGGAAAGCCCGTAGAGCCCGCCGCCGAGGTCCCGCCGGCGTTCGCCGAGGCCATGGACGACGACCTCGGCGTCCCGCAGGCGCTCGCGATCGTCCACACCACCGTCCGCCAGGGCAACAGCGCGCTGGCCGCCGACGACAAGGACGCGGCCATCGCGCGCCTGTCGGAGGTGCGCGCCATGCTGGGCGTCCTCGGCCTGGACCCGCTCGACCCGCACTGGGCCGGCGAGACCGACCGCGGCGAGGACCTCCACGGCGCCGTCGACACCCTCGTACGCCTCGTCCTGGAGCAGCGCGAGTCCGCCCGGGCCCGCAAGGACTGGGCGACCGCCGACGCCATCCGCGACCAGCTCCAGCAGTCCGGCCTGGTGATCGAGGACAGTCCGACGGGCCCGCGCTGGACGCTCGGTCCCCGCTGAGCCCGGGCAGCTGAGCTTGGTGTGCCGCCCGGCGCTCCGGGCGGCACACTCTTCATACGTACATACCGCAGCATCAACGAAACAGGTAGAAGTCATGGCCGGGAACAGCCAGCGCAGGAACCGCCGCACGTCCAACAAGAAGGGCGCGACGGTCGGCAGCGGTGGCCAGCGGCGCAAGGGTCTGGAAGGCAGGGGCCCCACGCCCAAGGCCGAGGACCGCAAGAAGCACAAGGCGAACCGCATCAGCAACGCCATGGCCCGCCAGGCCGCCAAGCGCCGCCCGGCGCCCCGTCGCGGCGGCGCCAAGGGCACCAGCGAGATGGTCGTCGGCCGCAACCCGGTCTTCGAGGCGCTGCGTGACGGCGTACCCGCCACGACCCTGTACGTCCAGCAGTTCATCGACAACGACGAGCGCGTCCGCGAGGCCCTCCAGCTCGCGTCCGAGCGCGGCAACATCAACCTGATGGAAGCGCCGCGCCCCGAGCTCGACCGCATGACCAACGGGCTCAACCACCAGGGCCTGGTCCTCCAGGTCCCGCCGTACGAGTACGCGCACCCCGAGGACCTGACCGCGGCCGCGTACGACAACGGCGAGGACCCCCTGATCGTCGCCCTCGACGGAGTGACCGACCCGCGCAACCTCGGCGCGATCGTCCGCTCCGTCTCCGCCTTCGGCGGCCACGGCGTGGTCATCCCCGAGCGCCGCGCCGCCGGCATGACCGCCGGCGCCTGGAAGACCTCGGCCGGCACCGCCGCCCGCACCCCGGTCTCCCGCGTCACCAACCTGACCCGCGCCCTGCAGGAGTACAAGAAGGCCGGCATCGCGATCGTCGGCCTCGCCGCCGAGGGCGAGCACACGGTCAACGACCTGGAGGCGCTGGCCGGCCCCGTCGTCATCGTCGTCGGCTCCGAGGGCAAGGGCCTCGGCCGCCTCGTGGGAGAGAACTGCGACTACCTCGTGCGCATCCCGATGCCGGGCGGTGCCGAGTCCCTCAACGCCGGTGTCGCGGCCGGCGTGGTGCTCTACGAGGCGGCCCGCCGCCGCGCGGACCGCGGCCGCACCTGATCCGGGCGGCGGTCGGCCCCGTCCGGCCGATCCGCTTGATCCACTTGGCTCACGGAAAGTGACACGTGTGGCTGTCACCCCGCCCGATTCGGGCGGGGTGGCTTGATCTTGACGGGCCTCGGACAGATCCCTCCTGTCAAGGCAGTGTCCTAAACACTGATCACTCGGTTAGATGAGTGTGGACACCAGAACGTCAGGGTTCGACGACCAGCCCGCGCTGAGCATGGTCAAGGTGCCGTGCGATCCCGCACAGGTCATCGTCAACCACGCCAGCTTCCGCGTGCGGCTCGCACCGAGCCCGAGCGCGCGTTCCAAGCCCGCGAACGCCCCCGGCCGCGCCCCCGTCCTCGGCGGTGCCGTGGTCGCCGCGGCCGGAGCCACCCGCCGCAGAGCCCCCGTCGTCTGGAGCGGCAAGGCCGCCCCCGGCGACGGAGCGGCCATGGGCGGGCTCCTCCAGGCCGTACGCGAAGCCGGCCGCGGCAACGACGGGTACGACGGCGGCGCCACCCAGGTCATCCCGCGCCTCGACCTGGCCCACGACCTCGCCGACGACACCCTCACCACCCCCACCGTCATCGGCCAGCGCACCTACGGCGCCCCCGACGAGACCCGCCCCCCGGCCGCCGTGCGGGACCTGCCGCGCGGGCTCGCCCACGGCGGCGGAGCCCCCGACCCCGGCACCGAATCCCGGCGCGGCGGCGACTCCCGCGGACAGGCCTCCTACTACCCGGGCCGCCGCATGAACCTCGGCGTCGTCCTGCTCCCGCTGCGCGTCTTCCTCGGCTTCATCTCCATCTACGCCGGCATGGGCAAGCTGTGCGACCCCGTCTACTTCGACGGCGGCGAGCGCGGCTCCATGGTCACCTGGCTGCACACCCTCCACCCCTGGGCCCTCGCCGAGCCCCTGCGCGACTTCGCCCTCGCGCACCCCGTCGGCGCCGGCCTGAGCGTGGCCTTCCTCCAGGTCATCGTCGGCGTCCTGACCGTCTTCGGGCTCTGGCAGCGGTTCGCCGCCTGCTTCGGGGCGCTGCTCTCCGCCGCTCTGCTGATGACCGTCAGCTGGAAGACCGTCCCCGCCTATGACGCGCCGGACATCATCTACCTCGCCGCCTGGAGCCCGCTGATCATCGCCGGCGCCCCCGTCTACTCCCTGGACGGACGCCTCGCCGGCGAGGCCTGGCGCACCCTCGGACCGCGCTCCGAGATCTGGCGGCTGCGTCGGCGCGTCCTGCGCCGCGGAGCCCTCATGGCCGGCGTCATCTGCGGGCTCACCCTGCTCGTCGGCTCGCTCCTCGGCGGGGCCGTCCGCTCCACCACCGTCGTCACCGTCCCCGGGCCCGGCCAGGCCCCCAGCAACTACCTGCCCGGCCGTCCGCTCCCGCAGGAGCCGGCCCGCCGGCCGCAGCAGCAGTCCCCGCAGCAGCCCGCCAAGTCCGCACAGCCCTCGGCCAGTGCCTCCGAACCCGCCGCGAAGTCCGGCAAGGGCGCCTCCGGCGGCCCCGCCCGCGAGACCGCCGGTACGGGCTCCCAGTCGCCCAGCGCCACCAAGGGCGCCACCGGCCGGCAGACCCCCCGCAGCACCCCCCGCCAGTCCGCCCCGCAGAAGCCGCCGGCCTCGTCCGGGAGCACCACCGGCGGCAGCAGCACCCCGACCAGGCAGCCCGGTCTGGTCGGAGGCCTTCTCGGCTGAACCCGGCCGTCCGGAACCGACCGGCACCGACAGCACCGGGGCCCGGCGCGCACTGCGTGCCGGGCCCCTCCGCGCGTCCCGGGCGCGCGGAGCATCGTGAAGACGGGGGAGGAAGGCCGGGCCGGACGAAGAGCGGGCAGGCGTGCGAAAAGGCTCAGGAGGCCGTCTGCGACGCCAACTCCCGTGCCGCCTCGGTCAGGTCCTTCGCCGTGTCGATCGCCCGCCAGTAGGCCCCCTGGGGCAGCGGAAAGCCCGCCAGCCGCCGCTCCCGCGCCAGCCGCGGGAAGGTCGTCCGCTCGTGGTCGCCCAAGTCGGGCAGCAGCGCCGCGAATTCGGGCCCGAAGACGTACACGCCCGCGTTGACCGGATACGGCGACGGCGGGGCCTCGATGAAGTCCAGCACCTGCCCGAACTCGTTCGTCTCCACCACCCCCCACGGAATCCGCGGACGGGCCAGCGCCAGCGTCGCCACCGCACCGCGCTCCGCGTGGAAGGCGGCCATCTCGCGCAGCGAGAACCGGGTCCAGACGTCACCGTTCGTCGCGTACCAGGACCGTTCGGGGTGCGGCAGGTGGCGCGCCGCGTACTTCAAGCCCCCGCCGCGCCCCAGCGGCTCCTCCTCCACCACCGTCGTCACCCGCAGGGGCAACTCCGCCTGCCCCAGCCATTCCTGGAGCACGCCCGCCAGGTGCCCGCAGGAGACCACGGCGTCCGTGACCCCCTCCGACGCCAGCCAGGCCAGCTGGTGCCCGATGATCGGCACCCCCGTGCCCGGGATCTCCACCATCGGCTTGGGGCGGTCGTCCGTATACGGACGCAGCCGCGAACCCTGGCCGCCCGCCAGGACGACTGCCTGGGCGGGGGCGGCGGGGAACGCGGCTGCGGGAGGGACGGATCGGGGAGTGTCGGTCATGCGGGCCAGACTAGGGACGGGGTGCGCCTCAGCCCATGGAGGCGACGCCGGACGCGTACGAGGTGTCGCAGACGGGACGGGCGAAGGACTGCGCCTTCGTCGGGCCGTAGGCGTCGACCGCGGCCCGGCCCAGCGCCCGGGCGATGCCCACGCAGTGCGCCGCGAGCGAGGGCCGCTTGTCCACCTCCTGCTGGAGGTGGGTGAGCACGTCACCCGGCTCCTTGCCCTGCTGGATCTCGCCGACGAGCGTGTCGCGCAGCACTTCGTGCGGCGCGGGGCGCGGCTTGGCGGGCACGGAGACGTCCTCGGCGGACGCGGTCAGGATCTGGGACGAAGAGGTGTCCGCCCAGGGGACCATGGTGACCGCGAGGGTCCCGGACAGGACCAGGACGACGGGCAGGACCAGGGCGAGGGAACGGCCGATACGGCGGGCAGTGTGGGTCACGAGGGCGAGAGTAGCGCTCGGTGAAGATTTGGCGACATTTAGTCACCCTGTCGGGGGATGGTTCGACGTGGCTTTTCGAATTATGGGTTGACGGGTGGGGCTGAATGGCCCGGTCTGGCGGGGTTCATGCCCCGCCGGCGGCGAGTGTGCGGGTACGGGAGAGGGGCGCCCCCGACGGGGACGCCCCTCCAACACCCTGCGGCGGCCCGCTAGTCGGAGAGCCGCGCACCGGAGGACGTCGAGAACACGTGGATCTCGCCGACCCGCGGCACCACGTGCAGGCTCGAGCCCTTCTCGGGCACCTGGCGGCCGTTGACGCGGACCACGAGGTCCTGCGCGCCGGCGGCCTTGTCGGTGGAGCCGTAGACGTAGCCGTCGGCGCCGAGTTCCTCGACCACGTTCACCGTGATCGTCAGGCCGCCGCTCTCGGCGATGTCGAAGTGCTCGGGGCGCACGCCCACCGTGACGGTGCGGTCGCCCGCGTCGGCGGCGGCCGACAGCGCCTCGCGCGACACCGGCACCACGCTGTCGCCGAACTTCACGCCGCCGTCGGCGATCGGGACCTCGACCAGGTTCATGGCCGGGGATCCGATGAAGCCCGCGACGAACAGGTTCGCCGGGCGGTCGTACATGTTGCGCGGGGTGTCGACCTGCTGGAGCAGGCCGTCCTTCAGCACGGCCACCCGGTCGCCCATGGTCATGGCCTCGACCTGGTCGTGGGTGACGTAGACGGTGGTGATGCCGAGGTCGCGCTGGAGCGCCGCGATCTGGGTGCGGGTCGACACGCGGAGCTTGGCGTCGAGGTTCGACAGCGGCTCGTCCATGAGGAAGACCTGCGGCTTGCGCACGATGGCCCGGCCCATGGCGACGCGCTGGCGCTGGCCGCCGGAGAGCGCCTTGGGCTTGCGGTCGAGGTACTGGGTCAGGTCCAGCATCTTCGCGGCGTCCTCCACCTTGCGGCGGATGGTGGCCTTGTCCTCGCCGGCGATCTTGAGCGCGAAGCCCATGTTGTCGGCGACGGACATGTGCGGGTAGAGCGCGTAGTTCTGGAACACCATCGCGATGTCCCGGTCCTTGGGCGGCAGGTGCGTGACGTCGCGGTCACCGATGCGGATGGCGCCGCCGTTGACGTCCTCCAGGCCGGCGAGCATGCGCAGCGAGGTGGACTTGCCGCAGCCGGAGGGGCCGACGAGGACGAGGAACTCGCCGTCCTCGATCTCCAGCTCCAGCTGGTCGACGGCGGGCTTGTCGCCGCCG
This sequence comes from Streptomyces subrutilus, assembly GCF_001746425.1. Lineage (GTDB taxonomy): Bacteria > Actinomycetota > Actinomycetes > Streptomycetales > Streptomycetaceae > Streptomyces > Streptomyces subrutilus_A. Next base: position 4,122,707 of record NZ_MEHK01000001.1, read on the forward strand.
GGGTACAGACGGGTCGCCTTGTCGAAAGTGACAGAAGCCATGGGTGGTGAATCCCTTCTACCGGCAGGAACGTGCCGGACGATCCGAGTGGAAGGTCTAGTCCAGTCACCTGAACTCCGCTCGACGCTACCCGCCCGCCCGCCTCCTGTCAGCACCGGGAAGGCATCGATTCACCACGTGATGGCTTCGGTATCGGCCTGCTGTGTAGAGTGAAGCCGCTCCGTGCCCGGCATCGCGGCACGCGGCACGCGCCTCCTTAGCTCAGTCCGGCCAGAGCAACGCACTTGTAATGCGTAGGTCGTCGGTTCGAATCCGACAGGGGGCCCAGCGGAAGGCCCAGCCCAGACGTCGTCTGAGCTGGGCTTTCGTGTTTCACCGAATCTTGCGGCGCCGCCGGGCCCGGGCCGCGCGGGTGCTCTCTGTCTCAGTTCTGGTCTCAGACAGGGGTCCGGGGCCAGGTGCGGAAGCCTGCGCGGGGCCGGGTGCGGGGGCCGGCATGAACGCCTCGCCCATCCGCCGCATCGCTTCACGAGAGAGCTCGGAGCGGCCCTTCACGTAGCGGCGCGTCTGGCTGATCTGGGTGTGCCGAAGGATCTCCATGATGGTGGGCATGTCCACCCCCAATTCGTTGAGGATCGTCCCCGCCGTGTGACGGCTCCCGTCATGCTGGCGGCGGTCGCTGATGCCGGCTTCGTCGAGGAGCTCCTTGAATTCCGCCCAGTCGGCCCGAGGGTCCAAGGGCCGGCCGTCTTCGCGGGTGAATACCGCGTCGCACTCCTCCCACAGCTCCCCGGCCGCCCTCCGCTGCTCTTCCTGCCTCTCCTTGTGCTCCTGGAGGTAGGGCAGGAAGGGCGGCGGGATCGGCACGGGGTTCTGACTCTTCTTCGTCTTGGGCCGCGTGAAGGCCAGCCCCCCGCCCTTCCGCTCCGGACAGGTGCTGGCGTGCCGCCGGCACGTCGTGGGGCACGGCGGCGGGCAGCCGCGGACGTAGCCCTTGTGCGCCTGGCAGTCGGGCGGGCACGGCTCGAACCGGTGGAGCCGATCGCCGCAGGCCCGTGGGTCCTTGCAGCCGTGCTTCCAGGTGAGCCGCTGGAGCTGCCAGGCGGGGTGGAACAGTCCGTGCGTCAGGTCCACGTACGACCAGCGCAGGCCCAGGGCCTCACCCTGCCGGAAGCCCATGCCGACACCGATCGCCCACCGCATGAACGTCGGACGCTTCGCGGCGGCGGCGAGGAACGCCTTCGATTCATCGCGTGAGAACGGGTTCGCCTCCGTCTCGTCCACGGACGGCGGGTCCACGAGAGTGGCGACGTTCTCGTTGATGATCCGGCGGCGGTGGGCGATCTTCAGGGCGCGGGACAGGATCCGGTGCACCTTCAACACATGCGAGGCGGCGTGCCCGTCCTCGAGCATGGCCGCATACATCACCTCCAGGTGCTCGGGGGCGAGCTTGTCGAGGCGGTGCTTGCCGATGCCCGGGATGATGTCGTTGCGGGTCTTCGACCAGTAGTCGTCCAGCGACCGCGGCTTCAGCTTCAGGCTCGCGATGGTCGACAGGTACGTGTCCATCCACTCCGCGACGGTCGGCTTCCGCCCGGCCTTCGTGGCGCGCCCCTCGTCGCGCAGCTTCTCCAGCTCGCGGACCTTCTTGGCGACCGCGGTCTCGGTCTTGGCCCGGCGGTGCCGGCGGTCGGGGCCGCCGTCGGACTTCACGCCCATCGTGACGCGTCCGTGCCACCACCCGTCACTACCCAAGTAGATGGACGACTCCATGTTCGGCTTACGGGTGCTCATGGACTCCTGTGCTCCTCCATGCGGAAGGCGGCCCCCGGGTGTCCGGGGGCCGCCTGTGGTGGTGTCGAGATCAGATGGACTGCGGCTGGAGTTGGGCGGCGAAGCGGTCGATGTCGGCCCGCTTGATGCGGCGGGCCCGGCCGAGCTTGACGAAGGGCAGGTCGCCCGCGGCCATCAGCTCGTAGACGGTGGAGCGACTGAGCGAGAGCAGCTCGGCGGCTGCCTTCACGGTGTAGAGCACCCGGTCGACGGGCTGTGCGGTGGTGGTCACGGCTCATGTCTCCTTGGTGATCGTGTGGCCCTGTCTGGACCCTGGGAATCCGCAACAGCCGCAACACCGCAACATGGCTGGTCAGACGACTGCGCTTGTTGCGGCTCGCGGATTTGTTGCGGATGAGTGCCGCCACACGTCGGTGCGGCGGCACTCACGGGAGCAGGGCTGCTCAGCCTGCGATGTGGAGCGGGAGTGTGGCGGTTTCCGGTGCCGCGTTGCGGATGCCGATGGGGCTATCCGCAACGGATTCACCGCCTGTGGCCTGCGATGTTGCGGATGTTGCGGATGTTGCGGACTTGAGAGGGGGCGGGGGACAGTAGCGGGTCCAGGCATCGGAGAGGTCTTCCGCGAAGTAGCCCTTGGGTGTCCCGGAAGGCATGCGGAAGGTGCGGGGCCTGATGGGCTTGTTCGCGGGGGTGACGTACTGGCCGAGCATCTTCGCCAGAGTGCGTGAGGTAATCGGCTTGTCGTCCAGGTCGGCCCATGGCGAGTCATCGAGGGAGAGGAGGCACTCGAGGATGACGGCGGTGGGCATCCGGTCGGCTCCGCAGAACACCCTGTCGCGCAGGTCGGTCAGGAGCCGGATCCCGAGGGAGGCTTCCTCGTTGTCGTGGGCCGCGTTGATCAGCTCGACGCAGGCGGCGCGGGCCCGCTCCGGCCAGTCGCCTCCGGCGGCGTCCGCGACGGCCAGGAGGGGCTCCCAGACGTCGGCAGGCCGGTCGGTGACGCCTTCGGGCATCTTGGGCCACGCTTCGGAGACCTGTTCGCGGACGGTGTCCGCCCATTTGGCGAGGCGGTCGCGCAGGGCGTGGCCCTGCTTCTCGTGGACGCGCCGGCGGTAGGGCTCGCACGTCTCGTTCGGAGCGCGCTTGCGCATGCGGATGATGACCGAGCGGGACAGGATCGTGTCGGGCAGGGAGCCGAGGCCGGCCATGGCGACCGCGCAGAACGACGAGAACCACGCGGCAGTCTGGTTGGCGCCTTCACCCACGCAGCGCAGGGAGTTGCCGCCGCGGCGGTAGCCGGAGTTCAAGAACCCGCGGACGGGTTCGTTGTCTCCGGCCTTGGGCCCGAACACGGTGTCGATCTCGTCGAAGAGGAGTGTCGGGGGACCTTCGGGCGCGTCGACCAGCCGGAAGAGCGCGTTCGGGGACGCGTTGACCGTGGTGGCGGCCCGGGGGGTCAGGGTTTCGATGATCTCCAGGGCGCGGGACTTGCCCGATCCGGGTTCGGGGGACAGGAACGCGATGCGGGCGGTGCCGTCGAACGCGTCGATGAGGTGGGCGTGCGCGTCCCACAGGGTGACCGCGACGTAGGCCGCTTCCCGCGGGAAGACGTTGAAGCGTCGGTGGAAGGCTTCCACTTCGTCGAGCAGAGCGGCGCCGTCGATGGGCGCGGCCGGGGGCTTGCGGTCGCTCATCAGGCGGCCTTCCCTTCCTTGGCGGGGGTGAGGTGGGGACACAGAGTGCGGTGCCGTTCGTGGTCGGCGATCAGCGCGAGCGCGCGGTCCTGCCCGGCGGCGAACAGGTCCCTGCCGCACGCGCACCAGGACCTGACGGACGGGGTCACGCCGCGTCCAGGCGCGACGATGTGGAGCCACGCGACGGGGCGGCGCCCGTCGTCGGCGCGAGGGTCAGGGCGAAGGGATGAAGGGACGCCTTCGGCGACGACCTTCGGCGCGCCACTCCCGTCCTGGGTGGGGGTCGGTTCGGCGGAGCTGATCCCGGCAGGGGTGGGGGCAGGGCTCTTAGCTGGGGGGTGTTGGCGGCGGCTCATGCTGTGCTCCGGCCGCCGGGGTTGTTGGCGATGGACCAGTTGAGGGCGCTGGTGATGGCGGAGCGGTATTCGTAGGGCTTCAGGCCGGCCGTTTCCCCCCCCCGGCTAAGAGCCTCTTCAACCTGGACGCGGTCGAGATCGCCGGACGCGATCAGCCGCCCCAGGGCCCGTGTGGCCCGTACGAGTGCGGCGTTCCGGCCGCCCTCGGCCGCCGCCGCCACGTTGGCTGTCTCGTTGCGTAGGGCGGCATCCGCGTACGCAGCCCTGCGTCCTGTGGGCTTTGCGGTGTGTTGCTGGAGCGGGACGGCCTTGATGCGGGGCGGCGCGGTGAGGCGGGCGTGCATCCAGGCGGGGAGGGTGGCGGGCGGCCGGTCGTCGGTGGTCTCGTAGCGGCCACCGGGGAGGGTGCTGCCGGGGGCAGCGACGTATCCGCCCCAGGCGCGGTGGTCGATGTGCCGGCCGAGGATGTCCTGGTTGGAACGGATCCTGGTGCCGGGCGGGGCGGTGAAGTACAGGTGCAGCCCGCCGGACGGGGTGGCCACCGTGTACGTGTCCGGGAGCGTTTCGCCCAGACTCGTGCACAGGTTGTGGAGGATCTCGCGGCCGTGGTGGGTGCCGGGTGGGTCGGACGGCTTGGGTGCGTCGAGGTCGATGACGACGAGTCCGGCGGGACCGGTCGCCAACCCGATGTTGAACGCCCCGGCCGCCCACGCGGTGCGGATCTTGCCGGGGTCGGTGGTGGCGCGCTGCTCGGGCTTGGCGTGCCCGGCGGTGCACTGTCCGGTGCGGGGGCAGCGGGTCTCGCCGTGCAGGGCGGAGACCTTGGACCTGGGACGGAGAGGGAAGACGGGCCAGCCGCGTTCGGCGAGGGCCAGAGCCGTACTCAGCGCGTTCTCGTTCACGCGGCCACCGCCTCGGTCGCCACGTGGGTAAGGGCTCGCTGTCCGATCCAGCGGGCGTAGGCGGGCGGGATGGCCTCGCAGACGCCTTGGATGGTGGTGATCCACGGGGTGCCCATGGCCTCAGCGGCCGCGCGTTGCCATGCCTTGGAGTGGCGGCCGCCCGTGATGGTCATGAACGGGCGGTCGCTGGTGGGGAGGTAGCCGTTCCTCGTGCACAGCGGCCCATGCGGGGGATGGACGGGAGCGGTGAGGGGGAACGAGGTCTCGAAGAGCCGGTGGCGGTACATCCGCAGGCCGAACATCGGTCCACACAACAGGGTCGGATCGATGAGTTCGGGGCGGGCGGCCTCTACGTTCTCGATCACGTACGGCCGGCCCACGGCGCGCATCGCCGCCCTGGTGGGGGCGATCAGGTCCGGATAGCTCTTGTGGTTGTAGGCGTTGAGGGGGCTGTACTTCTGGCAGGGCGGGGAGCCGTGGACCAGGTCGTACTCGTGGCCGTGGGCGTAGAGGTAGTCGATGGCGTCGCCGTGAATGAACGTGAACGGGTACTCGGTGGCGCAGTCACCATCAAGGTCGACGCCGACGACGTCGAATCCGGCCTGGTGGTAGCCCATGGCCATGCCGCCGCGGTGGCAGTACAGGTCTAAGACCCTGGGCCGGCGTACTCGCCGAATGTCGGTGAGGTGGGTCATGCTGAAGACCTCCAAAGGTCTGTCAGGACTGGGAGATGAGGGACGGCCGAGTCTTTTGGCGAGAGGCGGCCGTCCCTTCCAGCGCCGGGTGGCGCTGGCCTCCCGCGTCGGAGGATGGCTCCGGCGGGCGGGAGTGTCAGTGGGGCCCGATACGTTGATCACGTGAGCCGTCCGACCCAGTCGCCAGGCGCGGCTGGGCACGGGGGACGGGTTTCGGGCGTAGAGGGAGTCGCATTGAGGGCGTGGCTGATGTACCTGGGTGAGGACCCCAAGCGCGTGGGACAGGGGTACGACGACCACCCCTCGACGCACTACAGCTGGAACAGTCGGGTGCCGAACTCGGCGACGGTCCAGGCCGGGGACACGATCGTGCTGTGGGACGGGAAGACCCTGCTGGGCCTGTCCGTCATCGAGGACATCAAGACCGGGACCGGCACGGCCGACGTCAGCTCCTGCCCCAAGTGCGGCAAGGCCGACATCGCCGAGCGCAAGACGATGACGCCGAAGTACCGGTGCTGGACCGATACCTGCAAGTTCGAGTTCGAGGAACCACACGTCGAGACGGTGGACGTCACGACCTACCGCAGCCAGCACGAGGCCGGCTGGATCGACCTGCGCGGCCAGGTCACCGCCCCGGAACTACGCGCCCTGTGCGAGCAGCCCAAGTCACAGAACGCCCTCCGCCGCCTGCGGTGGGAGGACTTCCGTAATCGGGTGGAGACGGGTAAGAACGCCACCTCCCTGAACATCGTCGACAAGGCCCGCAAGGTCATCGCCGGTGGCCATAGCGAGCGAATGGTCCGCGTCCGTAAGGGCCAGGCCGCGTTCCGGGCCTCCCTGCTGGAAGCTTTCGGCGAGACCTGCGCGTTCACCGGGCCGATGCCCGCGAGCGTCTTGGACGCCGCGCACCTGTACAGCTACGCGGCGAAGGCGGAGCACGCGGAGGCCGGCGGCCTGCTGCTGCGTAAGGACGTCCACCGGCTGTTCGACCTTGGGCAGATCGCGATCGACCCGAAAACGCTCACCCTCGACGTGACACCCGAGACCAGGGCATACCCCGTCTACGACAAGCTCCACGGCCAGGCCCTGACCATGGCTCTCGATAAGAAGCACCACAAGTGGGTCAAGGAGCACTGGGTCATGCACCGCGTCCAGAGCCAGGCGATCATCCCCGGGCAGGTCACTGGCACGCAGACCGCACTCACCGTCTGAGCCCTCCGCGTTTACGGGCGGGAGGTGAGGGCGCGTCCGACTCTTGTGAAACCGAAGCCGCCTTCGCCGTGTAAGGCGGGATCACGTTCGGCGTTGTGGTGGTCGGCGGGGTGAGTGTTCGTGGGCCCACCAACCGCCGGTGGGGCATTCGATCCAGCGGGCGATGCCGTGACATCGGATGCAGGTGGTCGTCTGGGCCGCAGGCGACGGGGGTTCGCCCTCGGTCTTGAGCACGTCTCCCATGGGGCTCCCTAGCGGTGGTTGATGGTGCCGTTGGCGCGGCCGAACATTCCGGACGCGGTGATGTGCTGGGTGACGTGCTGCACCGGTGCCGCACCCCGGCCGACGCGGGTGGCGCGGTGCAGGATCGGGGCGAGGGTGCCGGCGGCGATGAGGGCGATGGCGGCCCAGAGGGCTTCGGTCATGGCGATCAGTCCCGGGGCGGCGTAGGAGATTCCGAACCCGGCCGCGGCGATCCCACAGCCGACGGTCGGGGCGAGGAGCGCGGTCGTCTTGGCCCACGCCGGGACCGGTTGTGCGGCTGGGGCGGGCGGGGGCTGGGGGCGGGTGTAGGCGAGGGTGCGGTAGCCGCCGGCGAGGGTGACCATCTCGACTCCGGGCGGGAGTTCGGCGGGCAGCATCACCGGCGGTGGGATCGGGGTGGGGTGGTAGATCGGGTCGCCGTAGCGGGCGGGCGGGGTGGTGCTCTGGAGCGTATGGTCATGCACGACGGGGCTCCCTGATGAGCACGGGACCACCTCCCAACGTTGGGAGGTGGTCCCGTGACGGCTTGTCGTGTCGCTTGTCGTCTGGCTTGTCGCGTGCCTTGTCTTGTCGCTTGTCTTGTCACTTGTCACCTCCCAGGTCAGACACCGTTTACAAGCCCCACAGAGGCTCACGAGGGGTGTTCTGGCGGGGGTGGCGACAAGCGACAAGATCAGTCCTCGTCAGGGTCGTCTGAGGTGTGCTCGCGGGCGTGGGTGTGGTGGACGTAGCGGGTCTTGGTGCCGGCCCCGATCCGTACCGCTTCCCCTTCGTCGGCCCACGTCTTGAGCCACCCGACGACGGTCTGGCGGGTGGTGCCGTACCGGTCCAGGCCGCGGGCGATGGCGGAGGCTCCCGTGCCCTCGGGCCCAGCGGCGATCAGGAGCGTGAGCGCGGCCTGCCGGGCCGCGTTGTCCTCCTCGCGGTGCGCGGACAGGTTCAGCCCCGGCCGGGTCGGCGGTGCTTCGATGGGGTCGGGGGCGGTAGCGAACTGGGCGTCGATCTCCCGCCGGAACTGTTCGGCGAGCGCGTCCTCATCCGCGCCGGCCGGCGCCACCGGTGCGGCGCGGTGGGCGGAAAGGTTCAGGCCCCCGCCCGACGGGCCCCGGCCCATCGCGGGGTCGCGCGTGCCCGGTTCGGTGTCGGTGTGTTCGTGTTCGGTGATCCAGGCGGTGCGGTCGGCGTCCCAGCGGCGGGCGTAGTCGGGTCCGGCGGCTTTGGCGGAGATGGCGTCGAGGTAGGGGTGCCGGTCGGAGGTGGCGTGGACGATGTCGCGGATCTGGTTAGGCAGGATCCGCCACGTGCCGAACAGGGCGGCCGGGGATTCGGGAGTGCCCATGAAGCCGGTGCCCTTGTGGGGGGCCTGCTCGATCCGCAGTCCGTTCCCACCGGGGAACAGCTTGGACAGGTCCATGCCCTCGGTGGCCCCACCAGTCAATGCCACGCGCGTCTTCGCCTCGCGGCGAATCAGCATGTTCCCGAGGACCGAGCCGGTCGCGCCGAGCGCGGTCAGCACGGTGCGGATGCCCATGGCGCGGAGCATCCGGATCACTTCCAGGATCTTCTTGGCCAGCTTCTTGGTCTCCGGATCGTTGCTGACCAGGATCTCCGCGCCCTCATCGATCACGAGCATGATCTGCGGGATGGCGTGGCTGACGGGCAGCAGGTCGGTGTTCGCCTTGGCCATCAGGTCCTGGTAGGCCCGCTTGCGGTAGAGCCCGATCCGCAGCGCGGCGTCCAGCATCTTCAGGGCTTCCTCGTGGGTGGAGGCGAGCCAGTCGATGCCCGGCCGTATCACCTGCTGTCCGTCGCCGGTGGGTTCCAGGGCCGGGCGGATCCAGGGCAGGCCGGCGGATCCGGCGTTGAGGTCGATCACCCACGTGAGCATGTCGGTGGCGCGGGCGAACCCGGCCAGGATGACGTGGACCATGTTCGTCTTACCCGAGCCAGTCGGCCCGACGACCAGCGCGCACTGCTCGCGCAGGTAGGCGAGGATCTCCTCCGCATTGGTGCGGTAGCCCCACGGAACTCCGGTGTGGACCGACAAGGGGCTGTAGTCCGAGGGGTAGGGGACCTCGGCGGCGAGAACGTTGACCGTGGTCACGTCGATGAGGACGCGTCCCTGGTCGATGCCGGGCGAGGCGGCGGCGGTGCAGCCGTGCGGGAGGCGGGCATCGGCGGAAAGGCGGGCGTTCTCCCGGGCGATCCGGTCGTAGGTTGTTCCGCCGGACGGGAGTTCGGCGTCGATCGTGAAGCCGGTGTTCGTGGGCCACATCTCGACGGCCACGATCCGCAGGGTGATCCCGCAGACCCGCTGCACCCGGTCCACCCACTCGGCGGCGATGGCCCGCCGGTCGGCCGACAGTTCACGGGCCACCTGCCGCTCCACGGCGGCGAGCGCCTCCAACTCCCGCGCCTCCTCGTACAGCCCGACGGAGCGGGCCGCAGCTCCCATGCCGACACCGATCACGGCGAGCGAACCGAGAGCCGTCCAGGTCAGGGGGCCGGTGGCCAGGGCCCACGTGGTCCAACCGGAGCCGAGCAGCCAGGATGCGGCCCGCGCGCTGATGGTGCGGGCGGCGAGCTTCTGGCGCAGACCCAAGGCGGTGTGGCCGAGGGCGCCGACGGTGCCGACGGCCAGAGCCCAGCTGGGGGGCATGTGGGCAAGGGTTCCGACGGTGGCGACGGCGTAGGCGCCGGTGGTGGCGGACAGAGCGCCGGTGATGGGTCCGTGGCCGGCGGCCCAGTCCAGGGCCAGCCCGTTATGGGTGACGGTCTTGGTTTTGGTGGCGGTCATCAGACGTTCCAGCCCTTCTCGGCCTCGGGGCCGTTGCGGGGGTCCTCGTGCCGGGCGATGTCCTGCTCGTGGGCCTGCCGGAACGCCGGTCCCAGGTCCTCGGCGACAGCGGTCGCGGCGTTGAGCGCGCCGTAGATGTCGGAGAAGCCGTCCGCGACCGTCTTGTCAAGCGGGAACTCGGTGTCGGAGCGCTCAGCCAGCATCTGCATGATGTTCGCGATCGAGGCGAGGGCCTCGGGCAGGCCCTCGACCATGGCGAGGATCTCCATGGCGCTCTCGGGCTCGTAGGACTGCGCGGCCTGCTCCATCTCGGCAGCCAGCTCCTCGAACCTGAACCCAGACGTGCTGTCCATCGGTGCTCCTTCAGAGGTGGGAGGTGCGGGAACGTGCGCGGCGGGGCGCGCTGCCTTGTCGCCGATCTGCTCGGTGTCGTTGTCCTGGTCGCGTTCGCTGGCGGCCTGCTCCTCGGCGGCCTTCTCGTCTTCCTCGAGCCGGGCGCGGATGTCCGCGTCCCGGTCTTCGCGCTCGGCGAGCGCCTGGCCGAGGAGGAATCGGTACAGACGCCGGCCCGGGTGCTGGAGCCAGGCCCAACGGAGCTTTCGGCCCAGAGGGGTGGTCACCATGCCCAGGGCTCCCAGCAGCATGGCGAGGGCCGCAGCCGCCGCCCGGCGGGCCTGGAAGCGTGCGGCGGAGCGGCGCAGGGCTTTCCGTGCGGCCTTCTGGGCGGGGGCCTTGAGCTGCGCTACCCGCGCGCGGTGCGCAGCCTCCCGCACTCCCTGCCGTCCGGCAGCGACCGACCAGCCCGCACTGCGGTCCCGAGCCGTGCGTCCGGCAGCGACCGCCTTGTCTCGGACGGCGGCGGCCTTGCGCATGGTCTTGGCCAGGGTGCGGGCCGCCGGACCGCGGGCCTTCCCGGCCCCGGTCCTGCTTGCGGGGCTGGTCTTGGTGGCGGCGGTGCGGTTGGCGGCCTTCGCGGCCCGCCGGGTGTCGGCGACCTGCCGACGTGCCTGAACCGCCGCACTACGAGCGGCCGCACGGGTCGGTGACTGGGCCTTGGCTTGCGTACGCAGTGCCTGCACCTGGCCCGCACGGCCACCGGCCAGGTCGCCCAACGCGCGTGCGGCGCGCTGCCGGGCCGACGGCTTGCCGGTCTTGCCGAGGGTTGAGCCGGACCGTCCTGCAGGGCGCCCACCCGAGCGGTGGCGGGGGTGTCCGCCAGCGGCTTTGCGAGCCCCTGCTCCGTTGCTGCCGCCGTTACGCGGCGTCGTGCGGGGCTGGGACGGGATCCGCCCCAAGAGGCCACGCCCGCCGTTTCCGCTCGCTGTCCGGGCGGCGGCCGCAGTCGCCTGCTTGCCGGCATTCTTCTTCGCGGACTTGGAGCCGTGGTGGACGGCGGCGGTACCGAGGACGGCAGCCCCGGTCATCGCTACCGCGACGGCGATCGGGCCACCGGCCAGAGCTGCGGTTGCGAGTAGGCCGGCCGCCGTGTTCGTTCCGGACAGGGACAGCGGGATCACGGGAAATCCCCCTGCGGTGTGCTCGACCTTCTTCCCGTCAGCACCCTTGCTGGCCTCCGACGATGCGGGGGTGGGGGTGGATTCTTCGGGGGGTGCCTGCGGTTCGGTGATGGTCTCGGTCATGCTGAGGGTGCTCCTTCAGGGGAGAGGGGCCCGGCCGACGCTGTAGGAGGTGGGCGGCCGGGCCTCAGGGGCGGAAGGGTGCAGGTCACAGCCGCTAAAATGCGCGGCATGGGGGAGTTCGCGAGCAGGGGCCGCACGGTGCTGTGCAAGTGGTGCAACCGGCAGATCCCGCAGACACGGCGCTGGTTTCCGCGGCAGTACTGCAACCGCTGGCACAAGTGGAAGCACCGCATCACCGAAACGTTCGGCAGCATCCTCGACAGCGCTTAGCGCGAGGAGCAGGGAACACAGCAGCCGAGTGAGACCGGAATGACGTACCCGGCATCCAGACGGCAGGCCGGGCAAGTACGGCGGGCAGCGTTGGCCTTGGCGAGGGCGGCGGCCCGGCGTTCGGTCATCGGCCGCACGGGCTTGGCCCGCTCGACCAGGTACAGGTAGGCGATCAGCGGGCCGCGCCGCCGGCGGGGCCGCTCCAGCTGGGCGACGACATCCTGCCCGCCGGGCCGAAGCCCCGCGGCACGCAGTTGGCGCCTTGTGGCGAGCCCGTCGGGGGCCAGGCGCCATCGGTAGACCGGCAGGGTGCCCATCAGCCGAGGACCGGGGTGGCGGCCGCTTCGCGGAGTTCCTGGTAGCGGGCGGAAGCCCAGCCGACAGACCAGCCGGTCAGCTCTGCGGCGACCCGGACGGCGAGGCCGGCCGTAAACGCGGACTGCACGACCGCGCGGGCCCGGTCCTCGGGAAGTTTCTCTGGAGGCGGGCCCGAGGCCAGCAATTCGGCGCGTTCACGCTCGATCCGCTCTTGCTCACGGAGCTGTTCAAGGCGTTCACGCTCGGCTTGCTCGGCCCGCTCCCTACGCTCCTGCTCGGCCTTCTGTTTTGCCTCCAAGTCACGCTGTTGCGCGGCTTGGCGTTCAAGGCGTTCACGCTCGAGCTGCTGCTGTTCACGCTCGCGTTCACGCTGTTCACGGGCCTCCCGCTCAGCAGCCGCAGCAGCCTCGGCCCGCTCGCGTTCCTCACGGCGGATCCGCTCCTGTCGCTCGGCTTCCTCGCGGATGAGCTGGGCCTCGTGTTCACGCTGTTCACGGGCGATGGACGCCTCGTGCTCGCGGCGTTCACGATCCCGGCGCTCGCGGGCGTCCTCCCGGTCCTGCGCGGCCTTCTCACGGGCCTGCCGGTCTGTCCGGGCCTGCTCCTCCAGCCCCTGTACGGCGGCGGTGATGGCCCGCCGGTAGGCGAGCCCAGCCTCAGCCGTCACGATGAGCAGGAGAGGAGCCACGGAATGGACCGCCACCCCCACCAGGTCCCCGGCCAGCGCGGACGCGCCGACGTTGAGGGCAAGGGTCATGGCGCCGGTCATCCAGCGCAGGGCGACCGGCCACGGGCCGCCGTGCCCGCCAAGACGGGCCAAGACGGAGTCGAGGCGGACCACGATCACCACGGCCGCGTCGACCACGAGCGGCAGGATCGGCGCCGTCCACCGCCACTCTTCGGCGGTGTGAGCAGCCATGAGCGGCGTGACGGTGAGGACGGAGTAGAGCATCGCGCCGCCCACGATCAACCACGTGCCCACGGCCAGCGCGCGTTCCGCTGAACCGACGTGAACGCTGTTCATGCCGCGTCCCCCGGCACCGTCATAGCGGCGGGGCGGTTGGCCAGGTCCCGGCGGGCCGCCAGGACCCGATTGCGCGCCCGGCGGATCCGGCGGGCGTCGAACTCGGACGCCGGCCGGTCCAGCTGGGAGATCAGCGCGTCGAGCAGCTCGACTTCCGCCAGGATCAGCGGCATCTCGACCTTGATCGCGTCCAGCTCCGCGTCCGACGGCTCCAAACCGTCCGACCACGGGGTAACGATGCTCTGAAGTGCAGCGATGGACTTCACGGGTCTTGCTCCTTCGGTAGAGGAACGGGACCCAACAGCAGCCCCGGGTCTAGCCACCCGGGGCTGCACTGCGTTGGGGTGAAGCGGGAGGAACTCCGGCTCCCCTCGACCCCGCCCGTACGAGACGGGCGGAGGAGGCAACCGGCCGAGCCGAGGCCCGGAAGGTTGAAGTTCAAATTCATGGCCACTGTTGAGTTCTCAAGGCACCACCGCTTCCTTCGAGCCGTTTCACGAGCTCTCCGGGCGCCGAGAGCAGCCCAAAGAAGGCCCCTCTCCGGCCCGCTGTCCTAGGACTGCGGGCGTCTGTGGATGACTATGGACCGCAGTCCCAGGACTGTCAACAGTCCTAGGACTGTGTTTGACTGGGACCCATCGAGAGGAGTTCGCGTGGCACCCAAGTGGCGAGAGCTGGCCGACAAGCTGGCTGAACAGATCAGGCGGGGCGACTACGCCCCTGGCCAGCAGCTACCGCACATCCGGGACCTGGTGGACGCGGGCGAAGGCTCGAAGTCCACGGTCCACGCGGCGTACAAGGCGCTCGAAGCCGAGGGGCTGGTGACCTCTTCGCGGGGCCACGGGACAGTCGTACGGGAGCAGGCGCCACTGAAGCGGCTCGGCATTGCTCGGTACGACAAGGCGAAGTGGCGGGATGGCGACGAGGTCGCGTTCATCGCCGACCGCGTCGCGTCGGGTCGCGCCTACAAGCGGGGTGAGCAGACGCAGAGCGTCAGCCGTGTACCGGCGCCTCCGTTGGTGGCCGCGGCCCACGGGCTTCCCGAAGGCGCGGAGGTGTACGCGCGGGCGAGGCTCGTGAAGGAAGGCGACCAGCCAACGCACACCCTGACCAGCTACTACCGCCCCGAGCACGTCGAGGGAACGCGGATCGTCGACCCGAGCCCGGGGCCCGCCGGCCGTGGCGGCGGCTTCCGGGTCCTGTACGACGCGGGGTACGAGATCGACCACATGCGGGAGGAGCTGTTCGCGAGGGTCGCGACACAGGAAGAGGCGACGCTTCTTCAGCTGGCGCCCGGCGAATGGGTCGTTGAACTGCACCGGACCACGTGGACGGCGGACGAAACCGTCGTTGAGTTCGCCATCGGCTTGCATGCGGCCACCCGCTTCGCGTGGGCCTACGACTTCCAGGTCCCCGACTCGGCACGGGAGGCAACACAATGATCTCTGCGCAGAACTGGGCCGACGCCGAGCTGCTCTGGGACTTCCAGCAGATGCACCATGAGCCACGGCCCTGCTCTGTGGCGATTGGGCTCGGTAGTCACGACCTGGGGGTAGCGGAGGTCACGGCCGACCTCTACCACCGCGGCATGGCGCCGCTGATCGTGTTCACCGGCGCCACAAGCCGAACGACCCGCGAGCGGATGCCCCGCGGTGAGGCGGAGCACTACCGTGAGCGGGCTGTTGAGCTGGGCGTGCCTGCCTCTGCCATTCTCGTGGAGCCGCACGCGCGGAACACAGGCGAGAACATCCGTTTCTCTCGGGCGCTGCTCGTGGAGAGGGCCATTCACGTCGAATCCGTGCTGCTAGTCAGCAAGCCGTACGAGGAGCGTCGGGCCTACGCGACGGCCCGCAAGCTTTGGCCGGAGGTGGAGATCGTCAGCGCCTCCGCGCTGATGACGCTCACCGAGTATGTGGATTCCATCCAGGACCCCCGGCTGGTCTTCGACATGCTCGTCGGCGCGCAGCAACGGCTTCTTACATACCCGCAGAAAGGGTTCCTGAGTCACCAGGACGTCCCGCCCGCGGTTACCAGGGCCTACGAGCGCCTCTGCACGGGCGGCTTCACCAGTCGCCTCGCACCCGATCAGTGACCTCTCGCGCGGCGATAGGCAGCCAGGAGCGCTCCTGAAGCGTCGCGCCAGGAGCCGTGGCATCCATGCGGCTGAGCGGTGTCCCGACCGCCGTAGCGGCGTGCGCGGCGGCCGGGACGGGTAGATCGGTTTAAATGTTCTTAAAGTTGGTGTCGTACTCGTGAGCCACGCGATGCAACATCGAGTCGTAGTGGAAGATGCCGCCAACCTGCGGGGCTGGCGCGCCGGTGACCAGCTTCACGGGGGTCCCATCGTTAAGGAGCTCCACCACGACGATGCCGAGTCCGTCATAGCCGCGGTCGTTACTACCACTGCGTCGCGGAAGTCGGCTGACGGCCTCTATCGCCTTCTGCGCGGCGTACGGCTGCTTATGCACGTTGGCATCTGGACCGTTGTGACGGTTGGTTGGGCTGTAGAACTTGTCGGCGGCGTTCACCATGCAGAAGCCAACCGCGAGAGCTTGGTTGGTAGCCCCATGCACGATCTGGTGGCTTGAGTTGAGCTCGTCGTAAAGCCTCGGGCCGGCTTTGCTGTGCTCCGTCATGCAGGCCTTCGCCTCTAGAGCAACGAGGACTTGGCCAACGGGCGCCTCCGTGATGACCGGGAGCGCTTCGAAGCGGTTCTGCTCGTCTACCGTCAGCTCGATGCCCCATTCTTGAGCGAGCGACGCTAGCGTGTACGACTTGCGCTTCCGGCCGGCGCTAGTCCCGGGGCGGCAAAGAACGAGGTCAAGATTCTTGAATTTGTTGTTGACAAAGTCAACCATCTTGTGGTTGATGCCGAAGGCGACTTTGTTCGTCTCGACGTGAGACCGCAAGAGCCCGCTGGTTTGCATCAGATCGAACATGATCCCCCAGCATGCGACCTTCGAGTGACGGTCGCTGCGAGGGTGGTACTGAACCTCGTCGTTTGCCCTCTTCACAGGCTTGCTCAGAGTCCTGACGAGAATGTCTACCGCGTCCAAGGCACACCCCTTTCGGAGGCACCCTATCGGCCTACTCCCACAGTTGCTTGTGCCTTGTTCCTAGGGTCCATCAGCTCGACGTGTTCCTTCATGTCGAGCAAGAACTCCTCGTTGAACTTCAGCCGAGCCCGCTGGGTCCGTGAGTAGAACCCAGCGGCAGCCCGATGGCTGAGGGGCGTGAGACCGTTGGGATCGACAAGATCCATCAGATGGGTGTACTTGCTGTGCTCCGGCCACATGGAGACGTGTGAACGCCAGCGCTTGCCTCCGTGGCCCCAGGCCGCCGTCGGCCATCGAGCGCTGTCCGCGATTGGCGAGGCTTCGGTTTCGTCGTACTGGCCAGGGCTGAGGAGCCGCCTGCCGAGCCACTGGGAAACACCAACCGTGACAGCGTTGCCCACCAGCTTCCAGCGGTCGCGCCCACCCCTCTGCCCTGCCGTCGCCTCGGCCAGGGTCCAGTCCTTTTCGAACCCCTGAAGCTGCTCGGCGTCCGTGATCGACGGCGTCACGATCCGGTGTCCGGCGGGATTGCCGGGAATCCAGATGCCCGGCGGTGAGGGGATGCCGAGCCCTGATCCCCCCTTGACTGTGGGCACTGCGTCACGAGCCCACCCCACACCCGTGAGACCCTCGGTCCAGTAGAAGCCGTAAGCGTCGGCGGCGTGGCCTTGCTCGTCCGGCTCGCCAGCGTCGTCGGCGAGCAGCACGTTGCGAGGGTCTTCGCTGAGGCTGGCCACGAAAAGAACACGCTGGCGGCGCTGCGGCACACCGGTGAAGCGCGAATCCACGAGTCGGTAGGCCCACGAATATCCGAGGGCTTCGAGCTCCTGAACGAGGTGGAGCATCGCTTTGCCCTTGTCGAGCACCAGCATGTTCCGCACGTTCTCAAGCACCAGCCACCGAGGATGGTGCTTGCGAAGGAGCCGGAAGACGTGGGAGACGAGCCCCGACTGTTCGCCGGCGATGCCTGCCGTTCGGCCAGCCTGCGACAGGTCTTGGCAGGGGAACCCAGCCGTGACCACGTCGATGTCGCTGGGGAGAGCTTTGAGGTGCTGAACGTCAGGCTCAAGCGGGACGTCGGGAAAATGCTTGGCGAGCACGGCCTGGGCCGGGTTCCACACCTCACAGAGCATGGCCGTCTCCAACCCAGCCTGCTTGAGGCCGAGCTCAAGGCCGCCCACACCTGCGAAGAGCCCCGCCACACGGAGGGGCTGCTCGCGTACGTCTACCTCATTGCTCACGGGGGAGATCCTGTCATATCAGGCTGACAGAGCAGGCCGAAGTCTTCGGGGCCCTGGTCAGGAGTGGATTACATCTCGAGGCGCTCTCGGGCTTCCCCATGGTGGGGAGGGGCTGGCACAGGTGGAGGGAGGCACCGTGGTGTGCACCTGCCACTCAAGGGCGCGGGTGGGGCTCGCTCGCCACAGAGTCATCTATCCGGTCTCAATGGTGGTCTCACAGTGCTGGAATTCCGGCGGTGTCCCTCAGAGTCCATCGCCGGTTGTTGGGGTGGCTGACCAGCGGCTTAGTGCCTCACCTGGAACTGCGTGGACCCCCATGGACGGAGATCGGACAACTTGTAATGCGTAGGTCGTCGGTTCGAATCCGACAGGGGGCCCAAGGAGAAGGCCAGGTCACACATGGTGTGGCCTGGCCTTCTTGTGTGTGCGGGGTGGGGGCTCAGTGGCGGCCCGAGATGCGGTTGGCCAGGCGGGCCAGGGGGGTCGTGTCCGGGGTGTGGGTGGCCGTTTCGTGGCGGTCCGCCTGGCGGTAGGCGGCGTAGAGGGCCTGGACGCCGAGCCAGCGGAAGGGTTCCGGCTCCCAGCGGCGTACGCGGTGGTTGACCCAGGGCAGGGAGGTCAGCTCGGTGGTGTCGCCGAGGACCAGGTCGCGCAGAGTGCGGCCCGCGAGGTTGGCGGTGGCCACGCCGGAGCCGACGTAGCCGCCCGCCCAGCCGAGGCCGGTGGCGGGGTCCAGGGTGACGGTGGCGCACCAGTCGCGGGGTACGCCCAGCACGCCCGACCAGGCGTGGGTGATCTCCGTACCGGTGAGCAGGGGGAAGAAGGAGAAGAGCAGGTCGCGCAGGGAGTCGATGGTGGCCGGCCGGGTGCGGCCGTCGTTGTCCGTGCGCGAGCCGAAGCGGTACGGGACGCCGCGCCCGCCGATCGCGATGCGGCCGTCGGCGGTGCGCTGGGCGTACATGTAGGCGTGGGCCATGTCCCCCAGGAGCGCCGAGTCCGACCAGGCCAGCCGCTGCCAGGTCGACTCCGGGATCGGGGCCGTCACGATCATCGAGGAGTTCATCGGGAGCCAGGCGCGCTTGTGGCCCTTGAGGGCGGCGGTGAAGCCCTCCGTGCAGCGCAGGACGTGCGGGGCGCGGACGGTGCCGTAGGGGGTGACGGCCTTGCGCGGGGCGATCTCCGTGACCGGGGTGGACTCGTGGATGACGACGCCGAGGCGTTCGCAGGCCGCGGCCAGGCCCCGGGCGAGCTTGAGCGGGTGGATGCGGGCGCCGTGCGGGCTCCAGCTGGAGCCGACGGCGTCCGCGATGTCGATGCGGGCGCGGGTGGCGGCGGCGTCGTGCAGTTCGCGGTCGGTCTCGCCGAAGGCGAGCTCGGTGGCGTGGAAGGCCTTCAGCCGGGTGAGCTGGGCGGGGGTGCGGGCGACTTCGAGGACGCCGCCGCGCTGGATGTCGGCGTCGATGCCCTCCTTGGCCGCGACGTCGATGACCTCGGTGACCGTGCCGTTCATGGCCTGCTGGAGGCGCTGGGCGGCCTGGTGGCCGTGGAGCGCGGCGTAGCGGTCGCGGCCGGCGATGCCGTTGTAGAGCCAGCCGCCGTTGCGGCCGGAGGCGCCGTAGCCGCAGAACTTCTGCTCGAGGACGGTGACGCGGAGGTCGGGGGCGGCGGTCTTGAGGTAGTAGGCGGTCCACAGGCCGGTGTAGCCGCCGCCGACGATGACGACGTCGGCCGTGGCGTCGGCGGTGAGCGGTGGGCGCGGTGGGGTGGTGGGGGCGGTGCGGTCGGTCGCGTACCAGAAGGAGATGCCGCCGTTGGTCGTCATGGGGGAGTTGGTACACCCCGTTCCGGTGGTGCGTCCAGGGACGGGTCGTCGCCTTTCCGGGAGGGATTCCAGACCGGATGGCCGATGTGGGAGGGGGCGGGGGTCGTAGGGTCGGGCCGTGGTTGACATCGCGGAGATTCCGGACGGGCTGGTCGAGGCGCAGGTCAGGTGGAACGGCGACGCGGGGCGGGAGTTCATCGCCGCTCTGCCCGCGCGGGCGGCGCGGTTCCTCGAGCGCTGGGAGCTGCGGCGTACGGGGCCGCTGATGCACGGGGTGACGGCCCTGGTGGTGCCGGTGGTGCGGGCCGACGGGAGCGCGGCGGCGCTGAAGTTGCAGCGGGTGGACGAGGAGAGCGCCGGGGAGCCGGACGCGCTGCGCGCCTGGGGCGGGCGGGGCGCCGTACGGCTGCTGGAGCACGACGGGGAGACGGGCACGCTGCTGCTGGAGCGGCTGGACGAGCGGCGGCACCTGTCGGCGGTCGCCGAACGGGATTCGCGCGCGGCGGTCCGGGTGATCGGCGAACTGCTGGCGCGGCTGACGGCGGTTGTGGCGCCGGAGGGGCTGCGCGGCCTCGGCGCGATGGCCGCCGAGATGCTGGACGACGTACCGCGGGCGCTGGGGCGGTTGGCGGACGTGCGGGAGCGGCGGCTGCTCGGGGACTGCGCGGCGGCGCTGGCGGAGGTCGCGGGCGAGCCGGGGGACCGGCTGCTGCACTGGGACCTGCACTACGACAACGTGCTGGCGGGACACCGGGAGCCGTGGCTGGCGATCGACCCGAAGCCGCTGGCCGGGGACCCGGGCTTCGACCTGCTCCCGGCGATCAACAACAACTTCCGGGCGGACGAGGTGCGGTGGCGGTTCGACCTGCTGACGGAGGCGGCGGGGCTGGACGGCGACCGGGACCGGGCGCGGGCGTGGACGCTGGGGCGGGTGGTGCAGAACTGCCTGTGGGACGTGGAGGACGGCGAGGACGAGATGCAGGAGGAGCAACTGGTGGTGGCGCAGGTACTGCTGGGGCGGTGAGGGCCCGCCGGCGGTCGGAGGCCGGTGGCCCGAGGTCCGGCGGTCCGAGGCCCTGTGGCCTGACGCGTTGTGACGGTCCGAGGGGCCGTCGGCGGTCCGCAGCGGTCCGCGGCCTGCGGGTGGGCGGCCTGCGGGCGCCTTCTAGGCTGCGGGCATGATCCGTAACGCGCGCATCACCGACGTCCCCGTCCTGTACGCCATGATCCGCGAGCTCGCGGAGTACGAGAAGTCGCTCCACGAGGTCCGCACCACCGAGGAGCAGTTGCGCGAGGCGCTGTTCGGGGCGCACCCGGCGGCGTTCTCGCACGTCGCGGAGACGGAGGACGGCGAGGTCGTCGGCTTCTCGATCTGGTTCCTGAACTTCTCCACCTGGCGCGGTGTGCACGGCATCTACCTGGAGGACCTGTACGTACGGCCGGGCGTGCGCGGCGGCGGGTACGGGAAGGCCCTGCTGGCGGAGTTGGCGCGGACCTGCGTGCAGCGGGGGTACGAGCGGCTGGAGTGGTCGGTCCTCAACTGGAACACCCCGGCGATCGACTTCTACCGGTCGGTCGGGGCGGTCCCGATGGACGAGTGGACGGTGAACCGGCTGACGGACGGCGCGCTGCGCGCACTGGCCGGGGAGCGGTAGCCCGCGGGGAGGGGCGGCGGAACCTCGGGGCAGAGCCCTGCGGCCTCTTCTGCACACAGCCACTTCGGCTATCCGCTTGCAGTCCCAACCGGCTTACGGCGGAACGGGCGGAGGCCGGGTTCCAGGACGACCTTGCCCGTCGTGGCGCGGGACTCCAGGGCGCGGTGGGCGGCGGCGGCCTCGGCGAGGGGGTAGCGGGTCAGGGCCGGGCGGAGGCGGCCCGCCGCCGCCTCGGCCAGGGCGCGGGTCTCCAGGGTGCGCAGGGGGTCGGGAGTGGCGACGCGCTGGAACATGGCCGGGCCGAGGACGTGCTGCGTGGTGATCCCGCGGGCGGTGAGCGCGGCCTGTTCGGCGTCGGTGAGGACCAGTTCGCCGCCGGACCAGCCGAAGACCAGGTGCCGGGCGCCGGGGGCGAGCAGGCCGAGGGCGGTGCGGGCGGTGGCGCCGCCGACGGAGTCGAAGAGGACGGTGGCGCCGTCGGGGTACCGGGTACGGACGGCGGCGGACCAGCCGGGGGCGGTGTAGTCGAGGGCGAGATCGGCGCCGTTCCCCGCGGCCAGGGCCGTCTTCGCGGGGCCTCCGGCGAGGGCGACGACCTCGGCGCCGGCGTTCTTGGCGTACTGGACGAGCAGGGTGCCGATGCCGCCCGCGGCGGCGGGGACCAAGGCCACCGAGCCCGGGCCGAGTGCCGCGAACTGGAGGATCCCCAGGGCGGTGCGGCCCGTCCCGATCATGGCGACGGCCTCGGCGGGACCGAGCCCGTCGGGTACGGGGTGCAGCCGGTCGGCGTCGGCGACGGCGTACTCGGCGTACCCGCCGGGGGCGAAGCCGAGGTGGACGACGACCCGGCGGCCCAGCCAGGCCGGGTCGGTGCCGGGGCCGAGGGCTTCGACCGTCCCGGCGACCTCCCGGCCGGGGACGGTCGGGAGGTCGGGGAGGGCGGGGGCGGGGCCCCGGACCCCCTCGCGGAGGCTGGTGTCGAGCAGGTGCACGCCCGCGGCGGCCACGGCGACGCGGACCTGGCCGGCCGCCGGTACGGGAGCGGGGACGGCCTCGTGGACGAGGTTCTCGGCAGGGCCGAAGGCGTGCAGCCGGACGGCGTTCATGGTGGCTTCGGTCGTGGCGGCGTTCGTCGTGGAGGCGTTCGGCCCGGTGGCCCGCGGGGTGCCCCGCGCGTCGCTCTTCGTGGTGTTCGCGGTGTCCATGCCGTCAGCCTCCGACCTCGAGCGTGGTCGAGGTCAAGGGGTCGGGCCGACTGTCGGCGGGGTGGACCAGGATGGGGGGATGGCAACGGTGCGAAAAGGACGGCGGCCGGAGACGGTGAAGGCGGCACGACGCCCGGAGGTGCGGCTTCCGGAGCTCACGGCGTGGGAGGGCGGCGAGCTGGAGGCGGACGGGGACTACGACGGGCTGGAGTTCGCGGATCTGGACCTGACGGGGCAGGGGGGGGGGGGGGCCCGCTTCATGGACTGCGCACTGCGGCGCTGCGTGCTGGACGAGGCGGGGCTGGGGAAGGCGCGGTTCCTGGACTCGCTGCTGGACGGGGTCCGGGGAGTGGGGACCGGCCTGGCGGGGGCCTCGCTGCGGGACGTGGAGCTGGTGGACGCCCGGCTGGGCGGCGTGCAGATGCACGGGGCCGTGCTGGAGCGGGTGGTGGTCCGCGGGGGCAAGATCGACTACCTGAACCTGCGGGAGGCGCGGCTGCGGGACGTGGTCTTCGAGGGGTGCGTGCTGGTGGAGCCGGACTTCGCGGGGGCGGTGCTGGAGCGTGTGGAGTTCCGGGACTGCGTGCTCCGCGGGGCGGACTTCGGCGGGGTGCGGATGTCCGACGTGGACCTGCGGGGCGTGGCGGAGCTGACGCCGGCCCGGGGCCTGGAGGGCCTGGCGGGGGCGGTGATCAGCCCGGCGCAGCTGCTGGACCTGGCGCCGGCGATGGCTGCGCAGCTGGGCCTGCGGGTACTGCCGTAGCCGTGCCACCACCCGGCTCGGGCTCCGCCCGGGCCCGGCGCGGGGGGTCGGGGCTCGGCGGGTGGGTCGGGTGCGGCTCGGGGACCTGGGGCTCCGCCCCGGGCCCCGCGCCTCAAGCGCCGCCGGGGCTGGGTGGGTCGGGGGTCTGGCTGGTGGGTTCGGTGCGGCGCCGTTCCCGGGGCTCTGCCTGGGCCCGTGCCGCAAGGCGCTGCGGTGCTGGGTGGATGGACTCGGCGGGAGGGTTGCGTGCGGCTCCTGGGGCTCGGCCCACACCCCGTGCCCAAGCGCGGCGGGGCCGGTTTGGCTTGCGTCGGTCTGCGGGTGGTGCCGCCGGTCGTCGGCGGCCTCGGGCAGGACCGGCCTCGCCGGCGTTTGAGGCGCTGGTCCGGGGCGGAGCCCCGGGAACGGCGCCGCACCTGGGGCCGAGGCGGAGCCGCTAGGCCGGGACTCGGGGGAAGCGGGCCTGGAGGGTCCAGATGGCCGGGTTGTCGGCGAGGCCCTCGTGCATGTCGACGAGGTCCGCGATCAGGTCGTGCAGGAAGTCACGGGCCTCGCGGCGCAGCAGCCGGTGGCTGAAGGTCAGCGGGTCCTCGTCCCCCGGCATCCAGTCGGCCTCGACGTCGACCCAGCCGAAGCGGCGCTCGAAGAGCATCCGGTCCGTCGACTCGGTGAAGTCGATCTCGGCGTACTGCCGGTTCGCGGAGCGGTTGCCGCGCGGGTCCCGGTCGAGCTGCTCGACGATGTCGCACAGCGCCCAGGCGAAGTCCAGTACCGGCACCCATCCCCAGGCTGTGGACACTTCCCGGTCCTTGTCGGTGTCCGCGAGGTAGACGTCCCCGCAGAACAGGTCGTGCCGCAGGGTGTGGACGTCCGCCGAGCGGTAGTCGGTCTGCGGGGGGTCGGGGAAGCGCCGGGAGAGGGAGTAGCCGATGTCGAGCACGTACCCGATGGTGTCACGGCTCCGGGGGCGCCCCCCCCCCGGTGGAGCGGGGACGGGGACGGGGGAGGGCGCGGGGGCGGCGGCGGGTCAGGACGGCAGGAGGCGCTGTTCCTTGGCGACCGACACGGCGCCGGCGCGGGTGTCGACGCCGAGCTTGTCGTAGATCCGGCCCAGGTGCGTCTTGACCGTCGCCTCGCTGATGAACAGGGCGCGGGCGATGTCGCGGTTGCCGAGGCCGCGGGCCAGCTGGCCGAGGATGTCCAGCTCGCGGTCGGTGAGGGTGGGGCGGGTGCCGCGCATGTGGGCCATCACCCGGCTCGCCACCGGCGCGGACAGGGTCGTACGGCCCTGCGCCGCCGAGTGGATCGCGGCGAACAGCTCCTCCGGGCGCTCCGCCTTGAGGAGGTAGCCCGTCGCGCCCGCGCCGATGGCCCGGGTGATGTCGGCGTCCGTGTCGTACGTGGTGAGGACCAGGACGTGCGGCGGGTCCGGGAGGGCCGTGATGCGGCGGGTGGCTTCGACCCCGTCGATGCCCTCGCCCAGCTGGAGGTCCATCAGGACCACGTCCGGGCCGAGTTTGGCCGCCAGGGCGACGGCCTCCTCGCCGCTGCCCGCCTCCCCGAGCACCTCGATGTCGGGCTCGCTGCCGAGGAGGGCCAGCAGGCCGGCCCGTACGACCACGTGGTCGTCGCAGAGGAGGATCGTCGTCATGGGGTCGGCTCCAGGGGGATGGCCGCGGAGAGGACGGTGCCCTCGCCCGGCGTGGATTCGATCGTCAGGGTGCCGCCCAGCTGGCGGACGCGGGCGCGCATCGCCGGGAGGCCGTGGCCGCGTCCGGGGGCGGCTGGGGTGCTATCGGTGGCGGTACGGGGTTCGGCGAAGCCGTGGCCGTCGTCGGCCACGTCCAGGACCACCTGGTCGCCGAGGAAGCTCAGGGTGAGCGCGGCCGTCCGGGCGCCGGAGTGCTCCCGTACGTTCGCCAGCGCGCCCTGGGCTATCCGCAGCAGCGCCGACTGCACGCGGTCGGGGAGCGGGGCCGGGGCGCCCTCGAGGTGGAAGCGGACCTCGACGTCGGGTCCGGCGTCCAGGGCGCGCAGGGCCTCGGCGAGCCCGGCACCGTCGGCGAGCTGGGGCGGGGCCAGGTCGTGGACGAGGCGGCGCGCCTCGGCGAGGCCGCGGGCGGCGATGCCGGTGGCGGTACGGACGTGTGCGCGGGCCGTGCCGGGGTCGGAGTCCCAGGTGCGGTCGGCGGCCTGGAGCAGCATCTGCTGGCTGGACAGGTTCTGCGCGAGGGTGTCGTGGATCTCCATGGACAACCGCTGCCGTTCGGCGAGGGTGCCTTCGCGGCGCTCGGTGGCGGCGAGTTCCCTGCGGGTGCGGATCAGATCGTCGATCAGCGTGCGCTGGGCCCGGGCCTGGCGCTCCATGTGGACGAAGACCGCGGTGGCGAGGGCGGCGACGGCGGGCGGGGCCAGCAGGAGGTTCGGGTCGAAGGCGGTGGCGAGCCGGAGCTGGGCGATCACGACGAAGACGGTGAGCAGGGCGACGAGGACGATCGCCGCACGCGGGGGGAGGGTGCGCAGGGCGGTGAAGAACAGGGGTACGGCGCACCAGGCGAAGCTCGGCGCGAGGACCACCAGGACCACCCAGGTGGCGACGACCAGGCCGAGCCAGACGAGGCGGCCGGGGGACTGCCGGTCCGCTCGCGCGGAGCCCTGGCCGGAGGCGCCGACGGCGGGGCCGAGCACGTAGAGCAGCGCCAGGGCGATGCTGAGGGCGAGGACCCAGGGGGTGCGGGGTTCGCCGGGGTGGCGGAGCAGGAAGCGGGCCACCGATGCGCCGAGGAGCAGGAAGAACGCGGCGTGCATGACGGTCGTCAGGGTGCGGGTGTCGGCGTCCGCCGGGGTGCGGGGCCGCGGGGTCGCGGGGCTCACGGGGTGCTCCTGGCTCCTCGGGTCGGTTACGTCCATCCTGTCCCAGCGGTGTCCCTGCGGGCGGCTCGGCGTGCGGGCTCGGCTGCGCCGGGCCGGGCCTGGGCTGCGCCCGGGTTTTCTGGGGCTCCGCCCCGGACCCCGCGCCTCGATCGCCGGCGGGGCTTGATGTCGGCCTCCCGGGGCGTTGCCGGTGCGGGTCCGTAGCAGGGGCCCTGTTCCGCGGGGGCTGACCGTGTGGGGCGGTTCGCGGCGCCCCTCCGGGGTGTCTCCTCGGCTCGCGCACTGAGCCCCGTCCCGCATATCCGAGCCCGGGTTGCGCGCTCGTCCTGCGGGGACACCCCTGCACGGCTCCACGAACCGACGCAGGTGTTTCCCCGCCTGGACACCCAGGGGGCCACTCCCCGAAGCCGGTCCGGGGGGTGGGGACGCGCAGGAGGGTCCCCCGCAGGCCCACGAGCGCGCAACCCGGGCTGCGCGCTCGCAGCGGGGGCTGGGTGCGCGAGCCGAGGAGACACTCCGGAGAGGCACCGCCCCACCCCCCGACCAGGCCAGATCAAGCCCCGCCGGCGATTGAGGCGCGGGGTCCGGGGCAGAGCCCCGCAACGGCGCGGGCGCAGCCCGGCGCAGCCGAACCCGCGAGGTACACGCCCACCCTGCCGAGCCCCGCAGGGACACCGCATCGACCGATCGGTTGACCCCCGGGTCAGCCGGTGCGGTGGGCGGCGGGAGCCGGTACGGGGACGGGGTGGCGGGGGGTTCGGGCCCAGGCTTGGAGCAGTGGACGAGCCGGCCCGACCGGTCAGGAGCGCCCGCCCCATGCCGTCACCGCGTCACCGTTCTCAGGAGCAGAGATGAACACCCGCACCCGCGTCCTCACCGGTACCGCCCTCGCCGCCGCCCTCGGCGCCGGTGCCTTCGGCGCCGTCAGTGCCAGTGCCGCGCCCGCCGCCGCTCCCGCCTCGGTCGCCAAGAAGGACGAGGCCGGCGACAAGAACTTCACCACCACGACCCACCTCACCGTCGACGCCGCCACCCGCGCCGCCCAGGCCGCGCTGCACGCGGCCGAGAAGGAGAACCAGAAGGTGACGGTCGCGGTCGTGGACCGCAACGGCAACACCCTCGTCACCCTGCGCGGCGACGGCGCCGGCCCGCAGTCCTACGAGTCGGCGCAGCGCAAGGCCTACACCGCCGTGTCCTGGAACGCCCCGACCTCGGTGCTCGTGGGCCGCCTCGCCCAGGCCCCGAACCTGAAGGACATCCCCGGCACCCTGTTCCTCGGCGGCGGCACCCCCGTCCAGGCGAACGGCGCCCCGGTCGCCGGCATCGGTGTGGCCGGCGCCCCGAGCGGCGACCTGGACGAGAAGTTCGCCAAGGCCGGAGTCGACGCGCTCGCCAAGTAGCCGCCCGGGCCCGGCCGTCCGCCCGCCCGCCTAGGATCGGGCGTGTGGACCACCGCTCGCTCTCCCGCCTCGCCGCCCCTGCCGTCGCCGCCCTGCTCGCCCTCACCACGGGGTGTACGGGCGGCACCGTGCACGGGCGGCCGGGCGCGTCGGGGTTGCGCGACCCGTACTTCCCCAAGGCGGGCAACGGCGGCTACCAGGTCGAGCACTACGGCCTGGACCTGGACTACGACCCCGCCGACGGCCGCCTCGAGGGAACGGCGGTGATCACCGCCCGCGCCGGGCAGGGGCTCAGCTCCTTCAACCTCGACCTCAGCGGCCTGAAGGTCGAGGAAGTCACCGTCCAGGGCGAGCCGGCCCGGTTCAACCGGACCGGCAACGAGCTGACCGTGCGTCCGGCCGAGGACCTGGAGAAGGGCGAGGCCTTCCGTACGGAGATCGAGTACTCCGGCCGGCCGAAGGCGCTCACGGACGCGGACGGCACCCGGGAGGGCTGGATCACCACGGGGGACGGCGCCGTGGGCGTCGGCGAGCCGGTCGGCTCGATGACCTGGTTCCCGGGCAACCACCACCCCAGCGACAAGGCCGCCTACGACATCACGATCACGGTGCCGAAGG
Source organism: Streptomyces subrutilus (assembly GCF_001746425.1). Classification (GTDB taxonomy): domain Bacteria; phylum Actinomycetota; class Actinomycetes; order Streptomycetales; family Streptomycetaceae; genus Streptomyces; species Streptomyces subrutilus_A. Next base: position 4,150,307 of record NZ_MEHK01000001.1, read on the forward strand.
GCTACGAGGCCGTGTCGAACGGCGAGTTGCGCGCGCGGACCGCGCAGGCCGACGGGAGCACCTCCTTCGCCTGGCACAGCCCGGAGCCGATGGCGAGCTATCTGGCGACCGCCGCCGTCGGCAAGTACCGCGTGGAGACCGGGCGGACGCCCTCAGGGGTGGCCCTGTACAACGCGGTGGATCCCGGTGAGGCGGAGGCGAGCGCGGGGGACCTGGCGCGGCTGCCGGAGATGGTGGAGTGGGGCGCGGGCCGCTTCGGGCCGTACCCCTTCGGCACCGCCGGCGCGATCGTGCTGCCCGCCGGGACCCTCCAGTACGCGCTGGAGACGCAGACCAAGCCGGTCTTCCCCGGTGCGCCGGGCAGCGAGGAGCTCGTGCTGCACGAGCTCGCCCACCAGTGGTTCGGCAACTCGGTGTCGCCGAAGTCCTGGAAGGACATGTGGCTCAACGAGGGCTTCGCGACGTACGCGGAGTGGCTGTGGGCCGAGGACCGCGGCGGGACCACGGCGCAGCAGGAGTTCGACGCGTTCCTGTCCGGCGACACCGAGGTCGACGAGGCCGCCGACTCCGACTGGGACGCCTTCCCGCCCGCCGCCCCGCCCGGGCCCGAGCACATCTCGGGGAACCCGGTGTACTACCGGGGCGCGATGGTGCTGCACCGGATCCGGCAGGAGGCCGGGGACGAGAAGTTCTTCGCCCTGCTGCGCGACTGGGCCGCCGAGCACCGGCACGGGAACGCGAGCACGGCCGATTTCACCGCCTTCGCGGAGGAGCGGACCGGGCACGACCTGAAGAAGGTCTGGGACGTCTGGCTGTACGGGAAGGCACGCCCCCGCTGAGCCCCCCCCCCACGGAGCCCGCCCCCACGGAGCCCGCCCCCGCCAAGGCCGTCAGGGGAGGAGCGGCTTGCGCAGTACGGTGCACTCCCGGCCCAGCGCGCGGTCCTTGGCCTTGCGCATGACCTCGTAGCCCTGGGCCTGCCAGAACGCGAGTGCCTTGGGGTTGTTGTCCAGTACGGCGAGGCGTACGCCCGTCCGTCCCGCGGCGCGGAAGCGGTCCTCGACCAGGGCGGCCACGGCGCGGCCGTACCCCTCGCGGTGCGCGGTGGCGTCGATGAGCAGCAGGCCGATCCACGGGTCCGGGTCCTCGGCGGCCGGGTCGGGATGATGGGCCAGGGTGGTGGCCAGGCCGACGAGCCGGCCGGCGGAGCGGGCCAGGAGGACCTCGGCGCCGTCCTGGGCGAGTTCGTCGGCGAGGGAGGCCGCGACCTGTTCGACCGTGATGCGGTCCGGGGCGGGGAAGTCGCCGCTGAGCTCGAAGAACGCGTGGTTCGTCGCGTACAGGGCGGCGATCTCGGTGAGGACCGGACCGGGCAGGGCGCCGTCCACGGGGACGAGCGGTTGAAGAATCACCTGGCGAACGGTAGCGAAGCCCCCTCCCCGGACGGCCGGGAGGGGGCTTCGCCGTAAATCCGCCGGTCTCAGGACGTCATCAGACGTTGACGCCGAAGTCCTGCGCGATGCCGGTGAGGCCGGAGGCGTAGCCCTGGCCGACCGCGCGGAACTTCCACTCGGCGCCGCTGCGGTACAGCTCGCCGAAGACCATGGCGGTCTCGGTCGCCGCGTCCTCGGAGAGGTCGTAGCGGGCGATCTCGGCGCCGCCGGCCTGATTCACGACGCGGATGTACGCGTTGCGGACCTGGCCGAAGTTCTGGCTGCGGGCCTCGGCGTCGTAGATGGAGACCGGGAAGACGATCTTGTCCACGTCGGCGGGGAGGCCGGCGAGGTTGACGTTGATGGCCTCGTCGTCGCCCGCGCCCTCGCCGGTGCGGTTGTCACCGGTGTGGACGATGGTCTGGTCCGGGGTGGACTTGTTGTTGAAGAAGACGAAGTGGCCGTCCGAGACGACCTTGCCGGTCGGGTTGACCGCGATGGCCGAGGCGTCGAGGTCGAAGTCGACGCCGGTGGTCGTACGGACGTCCCAGCCGAGGCCGACCGTGACGGCAGCGAGGCCCGGGGCCTCCTTCGTGAGCGAGACGTTGCCGCCCTTGGACAGGCTGACAGCCATGGGATTGTCCCTTTCCTCATCCGACATGTGCGTACGGCGGTCAAGTTACCGCTCTCCCCTCTAACGCCACGAGAGGGCTGTCGGGTTCCCGGGGTGAAATCCCCGCGGTCTTTTAATGAGGGTGACGCGGCGCGGGCGGGCGCGGATCATAGGGGGCATGCCTGGTCCCTATGTCATCCGCGGTTCGGTCGTGCTCCCCGAGGGCGAGCTCGCCTGGCGTTTTTCGCGGTCCTCGGGACCCGGCGGCCAGCACGTGAACACCTCGGACTCGCGCGTGGAGCTGCTGTTCGACGTGGCGGCGACCAAGGCCCTGCCCGAGGTGTGGAAGGCGCGGGCGCTGGAGCGGCTCGCCGCCCGGCTGGTGGACGGGGTGGTGACCGTACGGGCCTCCGAGCACCGCTCGCAGTTCCGCAACCGGGAGATGGCGCTGGTGCGGCTGGCTTCGCTGCTGGCCGAGGCGACGGCCCCGCCGCCGAAGCCGCGCAGGGCGACGAAGATCCCGCGGGGGATCAACGAGCGGCGGCTCCGCGAGAAGAAGGCGCGGGCCGAGACCAAGCGCGGCCGCACCGGCCGCGACTGGTAGTCCGGGAGTCCGGGAGTCCCGCGGTCCGGCGCTCCGGCAGCCGATCATCCGACGGTCCGCGCGCCGCGGGTGGTCCCCCGGGTCGAGGGCCTCAGGTGCCCAGGTGCCGGTAGCGGCCGCGGAAGTACGTCAGCGGCTGTCCGTCGGGGGAGGGCAGGGCGGCGGTCAGGACGCGGCCGATCACCAGCGTGTGGTCCCCCGCCTCGACGCGGTTCTCCGTACGGCATTCGAGGGTGGCCAGCGCGCCGCTCAGCAGCGGGGCGCCGGAGGCCTCGCCGCGTACGTAGGGGAGGTCGGCGAAGAGCAGCCGGTCACTGATCCGGCCCTTCATGGCGAACCGGCCGGCGATCTGGAGCTGGTGGTCGGCGAGGAGCGAGACCGCCCACAGCGGCTGATCCGCCAGCAGATCGTCCATCCGGGAGCCCTCCCGCAGGCTCACCAGCACCAGGGGCGGGTCCAAGGACACCGACATGAAGGCGGTGGCCGTCATCCCGACGTCCTCGCCGCGCGGGCCGTCCGCCGCCAGAGGGGTCTCGTGCGCGGTGATCAGGCACACGCCCGCCGCCAGCCGGGACATGGCCGCCCGGAACTCTTCGTTGCTCACTCCCTCAGCATGGGGGCTGGAGGGGGGCACGGTGGGGACGGGGGCCGGTACCGGCGCCGGCAGGGGGTTCGCCGCAGGGGTCGTCTTCAGCACGCTCCGAACGCTAATCTCGCCTCCCCGTACGCACATCGGGCGCTGGTCCGAGTGCGTCCCCGCCCCTTGTCCTAGGCCTCGGGCGTATCGTTTGCTCTCGGGAACGGGAGAGGGCGGCGCTCCCCGCTGCCACCGCGCGCCATGGGCTTATATTCATCCCATGTGACTTGAGTCACACAGAGCAAGATTTGTTGACCCTGTGTACCTGCCGCACAGCTCACTGTGATTCAGTGGACGGGACACCGCAACGAAACGCCGATGACAAACCTGGAGTTGCTGTCGAGGTCTCGGGGAGAGCGAGCAATGGAGACCGAGTCGGAGCCGTACGTCCGTCTTGCGACCCTGCGGCAGCTGCACCGGGTGGTGGCCGAGCTCAACACGGCCCGGAGCCTGGCGGACACCCTGCAGACCGTCGTGGACGGCATCGTCGCGGGCCTCGGCTACGAACTCGCCTGTGTCAACCTCGTACGCCCTGACGGGGATCTCGTCGTCGCCGCCTTCGCCGGCGACCCCGCCGCGGAAGCCCTCATCACCGGCCGCGTCGGCTCCCGCGCCTCCTGGGAACGCCGCCTGACGATGGGTGAGAACTGGGACGGGCTCCGCTTCATCCCGCACACCGAGGGCTGGGTCCTCATGGAGGACGACGTCCCCCAGTGGCACACCGACGGCCCCGAACCGCGCTTCGAGGACGAGTGGCACCCCGAGGACCGGCTCTATGCACCCATGTACGCGTCCGGCGGGGAACTTCTGGGTGTCATTTCGGTGGACAGACCGCGCAACGGGCGCCGCCCCGGCGCCTGGGGGCGCGAGGCGCTCCAGATGTACGCCTTCCAGGCGGCCATTGCGATCAGCAACGCCAGGCTCCGCGCGAACATGCAGCGGGCCCTGGTCCGCCTCGAGCGCGAGCAGCAGGCGCTGCGCGCCAGCGAGGAGTCCTTCCGGCAGGCCTTCGAGTACGCGCCCAGCGGCATGGCCATCGCCGAGATGGGCGGGGACCAGCACGGCCGGCTGCTGCGGACCAACGACGCGTTGTGCCGGCTGCTGGGCCGCCCGGCCTCCGTCCTGCGCCGCTACTCCTTCTCCGACCTGGTCCACCCCGAGGACATCGGGACCCTGCTGCGGACCTCCGCCGAAGGCGGGCGCGCCGAGCTGCGCCTGGGCCGGCGCGACGGCACGTACGTATGGGTCTCGCTGCGCAACTCCGTGGTCGCCGACGCCGCCGACGGGCCGCGGTTCCTGCTCACGCACGTCGAGGACATCGAGGAGCGCAAGCGCCACGAGCTCCAGCTCGCCCACCGGGCCAGCCACGACTCGCTGACCGGCCTGCCCAACAGCGCCGAGCTGCGGGCCCGGCTCGGTGCCCGGCTGTGCCGCAGACCCCAGTCCGTACGGGCCACCGCGGTCGAGGCCCTGGACGCGGCCTACGAGGGGCGCGACGCCCACGAGGTGCGGGTGGGGGCGGGCGGTGGCGAGCACGGCTTTCGGCCCGACGGCCCCGGACACGGCTCGGGCTACGGTCCCGGCCCCGACGGGTACGGCGCGCCCGACTCCTACGAGTTCCCCGGCGCCCTGCCCGCGCAGGCGGACGGCCCCTACGACCACCACGTGCACACGGTGGCGCCCGCGAGCGAGGTCGACGACGGGACGAAGGGGCTCGCGGTCCTCTTCTGCGACCTCGACGGCTTCAAGTCGATCAACGACCGGTTCGGGCACCACACGGGTGACGCGGTCCTCATCGAGGTGGCCCGGCGGCTGACGACGGGCGTCAGGGACGGTGACACCGTCGCTCGGCTGGGTGGTGACGAATTCGTCGTCCTCGCCGACGGGCTCGGCGCCGCGGACGCCGCGGATCTCGCCGTGCGGCTGCGCAACGCGATCATCCCGCCGATCCGCGTGGACGGCCGTGCGGTCCGCGTCGGGGCCAGTTTCGGCATCGGCTGGGCCAGCTGCGGCATGTCGGCGGACGAGGTGCTGCGCTCTGCCGACCAGCGCATGTACATCGAGAAGAGGTCCCGCTCCAAGGCCCACCGCCGGGCCGGCTGAGGCGATCGGCCGCCCGTGGGTGCACGTGTTCGGGGTAGGCTCCCGGGGGTCGAAAGGAGTGACCTGCGATGACGACGCCCGCGAACAACGGCCCGCACGGTGGGGCGAACAAGCCCGAGGACGACGATCCGTTCGGCTATCTCTACGCGGACGGCCAGGCCGCCGGAGCCACACCGCCCGGTCAGGGCGGCGGATACGGCTACCCCGGCCCGACGGGCGGCGGTCAGCCGGGAGCACAGCCGGGCGTTCCGCGCACCTCGCACCACCAGGTGCGCACGGTCGGCGACCGCCGCACCGGCGGCCAGCGCGGCCCCGTGCCCCAGCAGCCGGGCCCCGGGCAGCAGCCTCCCTACCAGGCGCAGTACCAGGCCCCGGAAGCACTCCAGGCGGGCGGTTACGGCGTCCCGCCGCAGCAGCAGCCCCCGCAGCACCAGACGCAGACGATCTCCCACTCCGGCGGCCACGGCGGCCACGGCGGCGGCTCCAGCCGCAAGGGCCTGCTGATCGCGGCCGTCGCGGTGGTCGGCGCGGTCGCGATCGGCATCGGCGCGGCCCTGGCCTTCGGCGGCAAGGGCAAGGACAAGACCGGCGACACCGCGGGGACGGGCCAGCAGTCGCCGGCTCCGCAGAACCCGTCCGCCCCGGCCCCGAGCGCCCCGCAGCCCTCCGAGGCCGCGCTCCCGAAGGCCGACTTCGCGGGCGCGGGCATGTCCCTCACGGGCGGCGCGGTACTGCAGAACACCGTGCCGGGTGCGAAGAGCGCCGGCGGCCAGTACGTGGGCGGCCTGAACGCGCTCGGCGCCGCGGCGACGTGGACGCTCGACGTGCCGAAGGCCGGCGGCTACAAGCTGAAGATGACCTACGGGGTGCCGGGCAAGGACGCCAACACCACCCTGACCGTCAACGGCGAGGCGCAGAGCCGTCCGGTCAACATGAAGAACTTCTCCAAGGCCGCCGAAGGCGACTGGGCCAAGGGCTGGACCAACACGTACTCGATCGTGCAGCTCAAGCAGGGCTCGAACACGATCAAGATCTCGTGTGAGGCGGGCAACCAGTGCGACGTCGTCCTGGACCAGCTCTGGCTCGAGAAGGAGTAGGCCCCGGGCCGTCGGCCGTCTAGTCGGCCCGTGTGACCTTCACCGACCCCCGTACCTCCTCGTAGGTGCGGGGGTCGAACTCTCCCGCCGCCGGGGCCGCGACCGTGGCCGCCGACAGGGCCACCGCGCGGGCGAGGCGCTCCGGCCAGTCCAGGCCCTCGGCCAGGGCCGACAGCAGCCCGGCGACGGCGGAGTCGCCGGCCCCGGTGGGGTTGCCGGCCAGGGCGCGTGGCGGGGCGGCCCGCCAGGTGCCCTCGGGAGTGGCGGCCAGCAGGCCGTCCGGGCCGAGCGAGGTGACCACGGCGTGGGCGCCCCGGCGGCGGGCGTCGCGGGTGGCGGGCAGCGGCTCGCGCGATCCGGTCAGCTCGGCGAGCTCGGCGGCGTTCGGCTTGATGATCTCCGGGCGGGCGGCGACCCCGCGGCGCAGGGCCTCGCCGCTGGTGTCCAGCAGGACCGGGACCCCGGCCGCGCGCGCGGCCCGTACGAGCACCGCGTACGCACCCACCGGCACGCCGGGCGGCAGGCTGCCGCACAGGGCCACGGCGCGGGTCCCGGCCGCCAGGAGCTCCTCGTACCGCTCCAGGAAGCGGGCCCACTCCGCGGCCGTGATCAGCGGGCCCGGCTCGTTGAACTGCGTGGTGTCGCCGGAGGCCTCGTCGACCACGGCGACGGTGCGGCGGGTGGTGCCCGCGCAGGGGACCAGCGCGTCCACCACGCCGGGGGAGCACGCGAGCAGTTCCCCCACGACGGCGCCGACCGGCCCGCCCGTGAAGCCCGTCGCGGTCGCCTCGTGGCCGAGGGCGGCGAGCACCCGGGCCACGTTGATCCCCTTGCCGCCGGGGCGCTCCGAGACGTCGGCGACCCGGTGCGAGGCGTGCGGGAGCAGCCGCGGCACGCGGTAGGTGACGTCGAGCGCGGTGTTGAGCGTGACGGTCAGGATCATTGGGCTCCCCCGGGTCTGTTGCTGCCGGGATCATGCCAAAGAGAAAGCGGTCGGCCCAGTCCCGCGGGCCGACCGCTCGCCGTCTACAGCCGGTTGGCCGTCAGACGCCCCGCTGTACGGGCGGGCTGACGACCCATTCGCCGCGCCGCATGACGCCCCGGACGTCGAACTCGGCGTCCAGGACGACGAGGTCGGCGTACTTGCCGGGCTCCAGCGAGCCGATCTCGTCGTAGCACCCGATCAGCTTGGCCGGGTTGGCGGAGATCGCCTGGACCACGGACTCCACCGGCAGCTTGTCGACGGTGACCGAGCGCTTGAAGGCGGTGTCCAGGGTCAGCGTCGAGCCGGCGATGGAGCCGCCCTCGACGAGCCGGGCCACGCCGTCCTTGACCTCGACCTCGAGCGGGCCGAGGTGATAGGTCCCGTCGCCGAAGCCGGCCGCGTCCATCGCGTCGGTGATCAGGGCCACCCGGTGCGCGCCCGCGTGGTGGAAGGCGAGTTCCAGTGCCGCCGGGTGCAGGTGGGTGCCGTCGTTGATCAGCTCGACGGTGATCCGCTCGTCCTCCAGCAGCGCGGCGATCGGGCCGGGTTCGCGGTGGGCCAGGCCCGGCATCGCGTTGAACAGGTGGGTGGCCACGGTGGCGCCCGCGTCGATGGCGGCGCGCGTCTGCTCGTACGTGGCGTCCGTGTGCCCGATCGCGGCGATGACGCCGTGCTCGGCCAGCAGCCGTACGGAGTCCAGGCCGCCCGGGAGTTCGGTGGCGAGGGTGAACATGCGGGCGGCGCCGTGCGCGGCGTCGATCAGCTTGCGGACCTCGGCCGGGTCGGGGTCGCGGAGCAGCTCGGCCTTGTGGGCGCCCTTGCGGCAGGCGTTGATGAAGGGGCCCTCGAAGTGGATGCCCGCGATCTCGCCCTGCTGGGTGAGTTCGGCGAGCAGCCCGGCGCGGCGGGCCAGTTCGTCCAGGTCCCCGGTGACGGTGGAGGCGACAAGGGTGGTGGTGCCGTGCTCGCGGTGGGTGCGGACGCCCTTCAGGACCTCCTCGGCGGTGCCGGAGGTGAACGAGGCGCCGCCGCCGCCGTGGTTGTGCATGTCGACGAAGCCGGGGACGACCCAGTGTCCGGACAGGTCCACGACCCGCGCGCCCTCGGAGGCACGGCCGGAGATGCGGTCGCCGTCGACGATCACCCTGCCGTTGGCCACGGTTCCGGTGGGCAGCACCACCCTGGCGCCGGAGAGAACAGTGCTGTGCGCGCTTCCGGACATCAGGCAGGTACCTCCGTGGCGAGTAGGTCCCAGGCGAGCAGCCCTGCGCCCAGGCATCCGGCGGTGTCCCCGAGGGCCGCCGGCACGATGTGGGGCAGCCGCTGGAACGTCACGCGCTCCTCGACGGCCGCCCGTAGGGGTGTGAACAAGGTTTCCCCCGCCTCCGCCAGCCCGCCACCGATGATCAGAGTGCGCGGGTCCAGCAGGGTGATCGCGGTGACCAGGCCGTCCGCGAGGGCGCCGACGGCGGCCAGCCACACCTCGCGGGCGCGCGCGTCACCGGATTCGACGGCCTTGGCGCAGTGGGCGGCGTCGGCCTCGGGATCTGCGCTGGCGGCGGCCCAGGCGCGGGAGACGGCGGAGGCGGAGGCGAGCGTCTCCAGGCAGCCGTACTGGCCGCAGCCGCAGGCGGGGCCGCCGGGGCGGACCACGATGTGGCCGATCTCGCCCGCGTAGCCGTGGGCCCCGGCCTCGATCACGCCGGCGATGCCGATGGCCCCGGCGATGCCGGTGCCCAGCGGCACGAACAGGAAGCGGTCGGCGCCCCGGCCCGCGCCGATGCGGCCCTCGGCGAGGCCGCCCGTGCGCACGTCGTGGCCCAGGGCCACCGGGATGCCGCCGAGCCGGCTGCTGAGGAGGTCCCGCATCGGTACGTCGCGCCAGCCCAGGTTGGCCGCGTAGACGGCGATCCCGTTGTCGGAGTCGACGATGCCGGGCACGGCGACGCCGGCCGCCGAGGCGGCCTGTCCGCAGCGCTCCCGGCCGATGGCGAGCAGCTCGGCGGCGAAGTCCTGGATCGTCTCGACGACGGCGTCGGCGCCCCGCTCGCGGCCGGTGGCGCGGCGCGCCTCGTGGAGCAGGGTGCCGTCGGCGGCGACCAGGGCGGCCTTCATCCCGGTGCCGCCCACATCCAGGGCGATGACGTGTTTCACGGGTTTCACAGGGGACAGTCTCGCGTGCTTCACGGGGAAAGGTCTAGTCCATTGAGAGGGATTGTTGAGTGGCCATACAAATTCGGGACCAAGGATGTGGACCAGCGGCCAAAGTGGTGTAGACCTTACGTGGATCGTACGTACAACTAGGGGTGGAACGAGAACTGTGAACCGCCGATACCTGCGCCTGGCCGCGTCCGGCGCCGCACTGTGCCTGACGGCCGCGACACTGACCGGCTGCGGCGCCGTCGACGGACTCACCGGGGACAACGAGGTGACCCTGCGGGTCGTGGCGGCCGAGTACGGGGACAATCCGCAGAACTCGTCGGCCGCCTACTGGAAGACCGTCGCCGAGGACTTCGAGAAGACCAACCCGGGGATCGACGTCGAGGTCAGCGTCTACTCCTGGTCCGAGGTCGACGCCAAGGTCGCCGAGATGGTCAAGGCGGGCAAGGCTCCCGACATCGCGCAGATCGGGGCCTACGCCGACTACGCGGAGGCGGGCAAGCTCTACACGGCGGACGAGCTGCTCTCCGTCAAGACCGAGGCGGACTTCCTCGGGCCGCTCGCCGACGCGGGCAAGGTCAAGCGGATCCAGTACGGCCTGCCCTTCGTGGCCAGCACCCGGCTGCTCTTCTACAACGAGAAGCTGCTGGCCGACGCCGGGGTCATCCCCAAGGACGCCAAGAACGGCTGGCAGCCCAAGAGCTGGGCAGAGCTGGAGGCGGCCGCGAAGAAGCTCAAGGGCGCGGGCGTCCCCACCCCCTTCGCGCTGCCGCTGGGCCGCGAGGAGGCCCAGGCCGAGACGATGATGTGGATGCTGGCGGGCGGCGGCGGCTACACCGACAACGAAGAGCAGTACTCGATCGACTCTCCCGAGAACGTCAAGGCGCTGGAGTTCCTCCGGGACAAGATGGTCGGCCAGGGCCTGACCGGGTCCGTCCAACCGGGCAAGCTGGACCGGCAGGCCGCCTTCGACGCCTTCACGCGGGGCGAGGTCGGCATGCTCAACGGGCACCCCACGCTGATCAAGCAGGCGGCCGGCAAGGGTGTGAAGTTCGGCATGGTCACCATGCCCACCGCCGACGGCACCGAGCACTCGGCGATGGGCGTCGCCGACTGGGTGATGGCCTTCAAGAACGGCCACCGCAAGGAGTCCGGGAAGTTCCTGGACCACCTCTACGAGGCGAAGAACGTGTCCGCCTTCACCTCCATGTACGACCTGCTCCCGGTCACCACCACCGGCTACCGGGCCGCGCAGGCCGGCTCCGCGGGCGGCAACGCCCCGCAGCTGAAGACCTTCCTGGACGCCCTGCCGTCCTCGCGGCTCTACCCCGTGGGCAAGAAGTCCTGGGCGGGCGTCAGCGAGGACATCAAGCAGAACATCGGCAAGGCCGTCGAGCCGGGCGGGCAGCCGGTGAAGGTGCTGGAAGAGATCGCGACGAAGGCGCGGGCGGCCGACCCGCGCTGAGCGGGGGCGGCCGGGGGCGGCCCGGGGCCGCGCCGGGGCGGTGTCGGGGGCGGGCCGGGACGGTGTCGGCGGGCGGCGTTAATCTGGCGGTATGACGGACGACGGGCGGCTGACGGCCACGGAGGCCGCGGTGCTCGCGTACGAGGGACGCACCTGGCCCGGGCCCGGGGCCAAGGAGCGGGCGATACGGGAAGGGCTGGGGATGACCCCGGTCCGCTACTACCAGCTGCTCAACGTGCTGATGGACGATCCCCGCGCGCTGGCCCACGCCCCGGGCACGGTCAACCGCCTGCGCCGCATCCGCGAGGCCCAGCGGGCCAGGCGCTAGCCGGGCCCCGCCCCCGCCCGAACCGCGCCGCCCGAACCGCGCCGCCCGAACCGCGCCGCCCGGACGGCGCCGTGGTGCGCGCCATAGCCGTCGCCCGGCGGGCCCGTTAGGGTCGTCCGTATGGGGAGCCAGCCGCACGATTTGCCGATGCCCGTCACCGCAGCCGGACGCGAGGGCCTGGAAGCCCTGCTCCGGGCACCCCGCCGTTCCGTGGTCGCGCTGGACTTCGACGGCACGCTTGCCGAGATCGTCCCCGACCCGGACCAGGCACGGGCCCATCCCGGAGCCGTACCCGCCCTGGCCGCGCTGGCCCCCGAGGTGGCCTCCGTCGCCGTGATCACCGGCCGGCCGGCGGGCGTCGCCGTCCGCTACGGGGGCTTCGCCGGGGTCCCCGGACTGGAACACCTCGTCGTCCTCGGCCACTACGGGGCCGAGCGCTGGGACGCCGTCAGCGGGATCGTGCACGCGCCCGCCGAGCATCCCGGGGTGGCGGCGGTCCGGGCCGAACTGCCCGGCTTCCTGGACTCCATCGGAGCCTGGCAGGGCACCTGGATCGAGGAGAAGGGCCGGGCGCTGGCCGTGCACACGCGGCGCGCCGCGGACCCGGAGGCGGCCTTCGCGGCCCTGCGCGAACCGCTGGCCGAGCTGGCGGCGCGGCACGGGCTGATGGTGGAACCGGGCCGGGCGGTCCTGGAGCTGCGGCCGCCGGGCATGGACAAGGGCGTCGCCCTCACGGAGTTCCTGGCGGAGACGGGCGCGGAGGCGGTGCTGTACGCCGGCGACGACCTGGGCGACCTGGCCGCGTACTCGGCCGTCGAGAAGCGGCGGGCCGACGGGTTGCCGGGGCTGCTGGTGTGCAGTGGCTCCGCGGAGGTGCCGGAGCTTGAGTCCCGCGCCGACCTGGTACTGCCCGGACCTGGCGCGGTCGTCGCCTTCCTCGCCGCCCTGGCCGCAGCCGCCACCCGCTGACCGCCGGCCCCGCCCCCCGACCCCCGCGCCTCAAACGCCGGGCACAATCCAGCCCCGCCGGCGTTTGAGGCGCGGGGTCTGGGGCGGAGCCCCAGGGGCTCGGCCGGAGCCGGGGGGTCCGCAGGCGGAGCCGGAGAGGCCGGACCGCAGGTCAGGCGCGCAGGGCTGAGAGCTGGGCTTCGAACCAGGCCGTCGGGGGGAGGGCCGTCGCCGCCGCGGCCAGGCGCTTGGTGCGTTCCGCGCGCTCCGGATCCGGCATGGCCAGCGCAGCGTGCAGCGCGGAGGCCGTCTCCGTGACGTCGTACGGGTTCACCGTCAGCGCGTCACCCCGCAGCTCCTCGTACGCCCCCGCCCCCCGCGACAGCACCAGCGCGCACCCCGCCTCCGACACCACCGGGATCTCCTTCGCCACCAGGTTCATCCCGTCCCGCACGGGGTTCACCAGTGCCACGTCCGCCATCCGGTAGGCCGCCAGCGACCGCGCGAAGTCGTCCTGCACGGACACCAGCACCGGCTGCCAGTCCGCCGTCCCGAACTCCTCGTTGACCTCCATCGCCAGCTCCCGCACGGCCTGCGTGTAGTCCCGGTACACCTTCAGGTCCTGCCGCGACGGGTAGGCGGACGCCAGGTGCACCACCCGGCCCCGCCACTCGGGGTGCGCCGTCAGCAGCTCCCGGTACGCCAGCAGGCCCCGCAGGATGTTCTTCGACAGTTCCGTCCGGTCCACCCGGACGATCGCCTTGCGGTCCCCGACCTCCGCCCGCAGCCCCGCCAGCTTGTCGTCCACCTCCGGCCGGTGCGCGAGCGACCGCAGCTCGTCCGCGTCCACGCCCAGCGGGAACACCGCCACGTTCCCCCGGCCCGCGCCGTCCAGGAAGGCCGACGCCCAGGCGCCGGTGTGGAAGCCCACCACGTCCGCCCCGAGCATCCCGTCGAGCAGCTGCTCCCGGACGTCGTCCGGGAGCATCGACAGGTACTCCTTCGACGCCCACGGCGTGTGCGTGAAGTGCGCGATCCGCAGGTCCGGCCGCAGGGCGCGCAGCGCGCCCGGGACCAGTGCCAGGTGGTAGTCCTGCACCAGGACGCACGCGCCCTGCGCCGCCTCCTCGGCCAGGGCCTCGGCGAAGGCCTGGTTGTACGCGGCGTACGACGCCCACTGCCGCCGGAACCGCGCGTCGAAGACGGGCTCGCGCGGGACGTCGTACAGGTGGTGGTGGGTGAACCACAGCACCGAGTTCGCGATGCCGTTGTACGCGTCGTCGTACGTCGTGGGATCGATGTCCAGCATCCGGACGCCCGGCTCCGAGACGCCCCGGCGGACCGCCTCCCGGTCCGCGTCCGACAGCGCGGCGCAGATCCACAGCGCGTCCGGCTGGCGCGCGAGCGCCGCGGAGAGGCCGGAGACGAGTCCGCCCCCGCCGCGCCGGGCGCTGAGCGAGCCGTCCGGGTCGAGGGTGTACGAGAGCGGGCCGCGGTTGGCGGCGACGAGTACCTGTGATGCAGCCATGTCGCGAACCTAGCCCGACCGGGCCTCGCGCAAACGTCCGAGGCCGTCAGGCCGCGCGCCGCCGGGCGTACTCCTCGACCTCCCGCATCGGCGGCCGCTCCTCGGTGTCCACCGGGTACGTGCGCGGCACGAAGCCCTCCGGCCCGCGCTCGAACTGCGTCAGCCGCGGCCGTACGAGATGGCCGCGCGAGAGCCGCAGCTGCGCGGTGCGGTAGATCGCGGCGGCCATCCGGCCCAGCGCCTGTCCGTCCTGGTGGCGGTGGTGCCGTACGCCCACGTCCACCTGGGCCAGCGCGTCCAGCCCCACCGTGTGCAGCGCGTCCACCAGCAGGCCCAGCTCGACGCCGTACCCGACCGGGAACGGCAGGCGCTCCAGCAGCGAGCGGCGCACGGCGTACTCCCCGCCCAGCGGCTGGACGAAGCCGGCCAGCTGCGGCCAGTGCAGGTTGAGCAGCGGGCGGGCGACCAGCTCCGTGACCCGGCCCCCCTGGCCCGGCGCGCCATCGAGCGGGCGGTCGTACATGGCCTTGACGAACTGCACGTCCGGCTCGGTCAGCAGCGGTCCCACGATCCCGTGGACGAAGGCGGCCGAGAAGTCCCGCAGGTCGGCGTCGACGAAGCAGACCACGTCCCCGGTGGTGGCCAGCAGGGAGCGCCACAGCACCTCGCCCTTGCCGGGCAGCGCCGGGATCCGCGGCAGGATGTCGTCCCGGTGCACCACCCGCGCACCGGCCTTCGCCGCGACCTCGGCCGTAGCGTCGCTGGAGCCCGAGTCGATCACGACCAGCTCGTCCACCAGCGGGACCGGCAGCCCCTCGATCAGCTCCCGGCGGATCACCTCGACGATCGCGCCGACCGTCGCCTCCTCGTCGAGCGCCGGCAGCACCACGCTGACCGTGGTCCCAGCTGCCCGTTTGCGGTCCAGCAACTGGTCGAGCGGTCGGTCGGCGGCGGACCAGGAGCGGGCGGCCAGCCAGCGCTCCACCTCTTCCAGCACTCTGAGACTCCTCGTCGGTTGGCCTGCGGCTCGGTCGGATTGCCCGAAAAATGATCCATCTCGCGGTTCGGACGCCTGTCTCAACCGCCCGGGCCTTCGGTTACAGTCTTGAACAACGCGCAGGACCGCCGCATGCCGGGGGGCCTCGCGTACAAACGCACCGGCGCGCCACAGAGCGCGTATGCCGGTGCCATACCGCTCATCCAGAGGGGCAGAGGGACACGGCCCGTTGAAGCCCCGGCAACCCTCCAGTCGGTTCTCGCGATGCGACACGCATCGGGCGGGGCCCCGGCTAGGGAAGGTGCCAATTCCGTCTCATGGCGAAGTGCGCCATGGGGAAGATGAGGAGAAAGGGCCTCGCCATCATGGCTGCACAGACTGTTGCCACCTCTGTCGATCTCGGACCTGCCACCGCGCTTTCCTGTCGCGAGTGCGGTACCCGCTTCGAACTCGGACCGATCTTCGCGTGTGCCGAGTGCTTCGGACCTCTCGAAGTCGCCTACGACCTCCCCACCGGCGACCCGGCCGCCCTGCGCGCGGCGATCGAGGCCGGCCCGAACAACATCTGGCGCTACGCGCCGCTCCTGCCGGTCCCCGCGGACGTGGCCTCCAAGCCCAGCCTGAACCCGGGCTTCACCAAGCTCGTGGACGCGGCCAACCTGGCCAAGGAGCTCGGCGTCACCGGCAAGCTCTACGTCAAGGACGACTCCGGCAACCCGACGCACTCCTTCAAGGACCGCGTCGTGGCCATCGCCGTCGAGGCGGCCCGCGCCTTCGGCTTCACCACCCTGTCCTGCTCCTCCACCGGCAACCTGGCCGGCGCCGTCGGCGCCGCAGCCGCCCGGGCCGGCTTCCGCTCCTGCGTGTTCATCCCGCACGACCTGGAGCAGGGCAAGGTCGTCATGGCCGGTGTCTACGGCGGCGACCTCGTCGGCATCGAGGGCAACTACGACGACGTGAACCGCTTCTGCTCCGAGCTCATCGGCGACCCGCTGGGCGAGGGCTGGGGCTTCGTCAACGTCAACCTGCGCCCCTACTACGGCGAGGGCTCCAAGACCCTGGCGTACGAGATCTGCGAGCAGCTCGGCTGGCGGCTGCCCGACCAGATCGTGATCCCGATCGCGTCCGGCTCGCAGCTGACGAAGATCGACAAGGGTCTGCAGGAGCTGATCAGGCTCGGCCTCGTCGAGGACAAGCCGTACAAGATCTTCGGCGCCCAGGCCGAGGGCTGCTCCCCGGTCTCCTCCGCCTTCAAGGCCGGCCACGACGTGGTCCGCCCGCAGAAGCCGAACACCATCGCCAAGTCGCTGGCCATCGGCAACCCGGCGGACGGCCCGTACGTCCTGGACATCGCGCGGCGCACCGGCGGCTTCGTCGAGGACGTCACCGACGAGCAGGTCGTCGAGGCCATCAAGATCCTCGCGCAGACCGAGGGCATCTTCGCCGAGACCGCGGGCGGCGTGACCGTCGGCGTCACGAAGAAGCTCATCGAGAACGGGCAGCTCGACCCGGCGCTGACCACCGTCGTCCTCAACACCGGAGACGGCCTCAAGACCCTGGAGGCGGTCGCCGCGGACAGCGGCCAGACCGCCACCATCCGCCCGAGCCTGGACGCGTTCCGCGCCGCCGGCCTGGTCTGACCCCACTCTGCACTACCGGAAAGGCAGTAGCGCCATGAGCGTCAACGTCCGCATCCCCACCATCCTGCGCACCTACACCGGCGGTCAGGCCGAGGTCCCGGCCGAGGGGGCCACCCTGGCCGAGGTCATCGAGTCCCTGGAGAAGAACCACCCGGGCATCGCCGCGCGCGTCCTGGACGACCAGGGCAAGCTGCGCCGCTTCGTCAACGTCTACGTGAACGACGACGACGTGCGCTTCGAGGGCGGGCTGCAGGCGGCGACGCCGGACGGCGCGGGCGTTTCGATCATCCCGGCCGTCGCCGGAGGCTGACGCGCGAAACCGTAATTACCCCCTCCGTTAATAAGCGGAGGGGGTAATTCTGTTTGATTGCGCGCGGTAGGGTTGGGGAAGTCCCCTCCGCTGCTCTTGCCCGCCGCATATGAACGGGTCGCGTCAGGGTCGACATCGGGTCAATGTGCCAGCGCGGTATGGGGCTTTGGCGAGATATGCCGGGCCCGAGTTGCCCTGGAATATGCCAGATTTTCACTCTATTTCTGTGTTTCCCCGTGTCCAGAATTCTCGTCGGATTGACCTGTTGCAGACAGCACCGGCGCGGATACATTCAGCCTCGGTCGACGCGTTCCGACGCAAAGTGATGACCCGGGACCGCGAAGTGCGTTCCTGCGCAAGGGCCAGTAATAGGGGAGTTAGGCATGGCTCAGGGCACCGTCAAGTGGTTCAACGCGGAGAAGGGCTACGGCTTCATCGCGGTCGACGGTGGTGCGGATGTGTTCGTCCACTACAGCGCCATCCAGATGGACGGGTACCGCACCCTTGAAGAGGGTCAGCGGGTCGAGTTCGAGATCTCGCAGGGCCAGAAGGGTCCGCAGGCGGACATGGTCAAGCTCGCACTCGGATAGTCCCGGCGCGATCGACCGCCCACGCGTACAGGAGGGGCCCACATCCCGGACACGGGATGTGGGCCCCTCGCGTGTCTCCGGCGCGTTCACCGGGGTGTTCCCCCAAGCCGCTTGCACTCGCGGGGGTCGAGTGCTAATCATTGGCGTTAGCACTCTCCAGGTGAGAGTGCTACTGAACAAGGACCGGGTCGGTGAGGCCCGCAGGTTCGGCGGGAAGGAACCGCCGGGCACGCAGGCCGTCCGTCGCGGGCGCGGGCGCGGTCCTGGGAGCAATCCACCGCTGTCCGGGAGGACCACTTCAGATGGCCAAGATCATTGCGTTCGACGAGGAGGCCCGGCGCGGTCTCGAGCGTGGGATGAACCAGCTCGCCGACGCCGTCAAGGTCACCCTTGGCCCCAAGGGTCGCAACGTCGTCCTTGAGAAGAAGTGGGGCGCCCCCACGATCACCAACGATGGTGTCTCCATCGCCAAGGAGATCGAGCTCGAGGACCCGTACGAGAAGATCGGCGCCGAGCTGGTCAAGGAAGTCGCCAAGAAGACGGACGACGTCGCCGGCGACGGTACGACCACCGCCACCGTGCTCGCCCAGGCGCTCGTCCGCGAGGGCCTGCGCAACGTGGCCGCCGGCGCCAACCCGATGGCCCTCAAGCGTGGCATCGAGAAGGCCGTCGAGGCCGTCTCGGGCGCCCTGCTCGAGCAGGCGAAGGATGTCGAGACCAAGGAGCAGATCGCTTCCACGGCCTCCATCTCCGCCGCTGACACCCAGATCGGCGAGCTCATCGCCGAGGCCATGGACAAGGTCGGCAAGGAAGGCGTCATCACCGTCGAGGAGTCGCAGACCTTCGGTCTCGAGCTCGAGCTCACCGAGGGCATGCGCTTCGACAAGGGCTACATCTCGGCGTACTTCGCCACCGACATGGAGCGTATGGAGGCGTCGCTCGACGACCCGTACATCCTGATCGTCAACTCCAAGATCGGCTCGGTCAAGGACCTGCTGCCGCTCCTGGAGAAGGTCATGCAGTCCGGCAAGCCGCTGCTGATCATCGCCGAGGACGTCGAGGGCGAGGCCCTGTCGACCCTGGTCGTCAACAAGATCCGCGGCACCTTCAAGTCCGTCGCCGTCAAGGCCCCGGGCTTCGGCGACCGCCGCAAGGCCATGCTCGGCGACATCGCCATCCTCACCGGTGGCACGGTCATCTCCGAGGAGGTCGGCCTCAAGCTGGAGAACGCCGGTCTCGACCTGCTCGGCCGCGCCCGCAAGGTCGTCATCACCAAGGACGAGACCACGATCGTCGACGGTGCCGGTGACAGCGACCAGGTCCAGGGTCGCGTGAACCAGATCCGCGCCGAGATCGAGAACTCCGACTCGGACTACGACCGCGAGAAGCTCCAGGAGCGCCTCGCGAAGCTGGCCGGCGGCGTGGCCGTCATCAAGGCCGGCGCCGCGACCGAGGTCGAGCTCAAGGAGCGCAAGCACCGCATCGAGGACGCCGTTCGCAACGCGAAGGCGGCCGTCGAGGAGGGCATCGTCGCCGGTGGTGGCGTGGCCCTGCTCCAGGCCTCCGCGGTGTTCGAGAAGCTCGAGCTCACGGGTGACGAGGCGACCGGCGCCAACGCCGTGCGTCTGGCCCTGGAGGCCCCGCTGAAGCAGATCGCCGTCAACGGTGGTCTCGAGGGTGGCGTCGTCGTGGAGAAGGTGCGCAACCTGCAGATCGGCTGGGGCCTGAACGCCGCGACCGGCGAGTACGTGGACATGATCGCCGAGGGCATCATCGACCCGGCGAAGGTCACGCGCTCCGCGCTGCAGAACGCCGCGTCGATCGCCGCGCTGTTCCTGACCACCGAGGCCGTCATCGCCGACAAGCCCGAGAAGGCCGGTGCCCCCGCGGGCGGCGGCATGCCGGGTGGTGACATGGACTTCTGATCGGCCCCGGCTGATCGGCTGTTCTCGAACGAGGGCGGCACTCCCTGCGGGGGGTGCCGCCCTCGGGCGTTTTCCGGAGGCCGGATGGGCGGACGGGGTCAGAGGCGCTTGAGGAAGTACACGTCCTCGTGGCCGCCCGGGAAGCCCGGGACGCGGGCCGTCTCCACATAGCCGTGCCGGGCGTAGAAGGCCGGCGCCTGGAAGGTGAAGGAGGAGACCAGGATGCTCGCGCAGCCCCGGCGGCGCGCCTCCGCCTCCGCCGCGGCCAGCAGCCTGCCGCCCCAGCCGCCGCCCCGGCTGTCCTCCCGTACCCAGGTCATGCCGATGCCCGCCCGGTCGCCCCAGCTCCAGCCGCTGAGTCCGGCGACGAGCGCGCCGTCCGCGTCCGTGATCCGCACGGTGAACTCGGACTGCTCGTGCCCCGGCGTCGCCGCCTGGTTGAAGGCGTCCAGTTCCTTGCTCAGCCGCTCGTCGAGTCCGGCGTCCGGACCGCCAGTGGTGATCTCCACCCCGTTGTCGTTCATCCGGTCATTCTGAGGTTGACTACCGATATGACGGAACCGTTTATCAAGATCTGCGGGCTGCGGACCGCGCACGACGTCGACGTGGCCGTCGGCGCCGGGGCCCACGCCGTCGGGTTCGTCTTCGCCCCCGGCAGCCCCCGCACCGTGGACGCCGCCGCCGCACGCGAGCTGGCCGCCCGGGTGCCGGCCGGAGTGCTCACCGTCGGGGTGTACCGCGGGCAGCCGGTCGGCGAGGTCCGGCGGCTCACCGAGGAGAGCGGCGTGCGCGCCGTACAGCTCCACGGGGACGAGGGGCCGGAGTACTACGAGGAACTGCGCGCCGCCGGGCGGACGCTGGTCCGGGCCACCGCCGCGCACGTCGCGCGCTGCGGGGAGCTGGGCGAGGACCTGCTGCTGCTCGACGCCCCCGACCCGGGCTCCGGCAAGCCGTGGAACTGGGGCTCCGCCGAGTTCACCCCGCCCGAGGGCCGCTGGCTGCTCGCGGGCGGGCTCACCCCCGCCAACGTCCGGGAGGCCCTGGAGGCCACCGGGGCCTGGGGCGTGGACGTCTCCAGCGGGGTGGAGCGGGAGCGCGGGGTGAAGTCCCCCGAGCTGATCCGCGCCTTCATCGACGCGGCACGCGGAACACCCACCACCCCTCGCTGAGCGTGTTCGTATGATTACTCCCTGCGAGAACGCGGGTGTGATCCGGGCCGGCGCGGGCAAAACATCCCTATGGTCACGGACACGCTCGCATGGCTGCGGCGCCTGACGCGCCGCCTCGCCCCGGGCGGTGGGGACGACCGCGGACCGGTACTGCCCGCGCCCCGCCGCACGCCCGTCTTCACCGCCGACTTCTCCTCCGCCACCCAGTGGATCGCGGGCCGCTCCTGGGCCTATCCCGACGGCGGCCCCACCAACCCGCGCGACAACAAACTCGACCACCTCGTCGCCGACCCCGCCTACAGCCGCGGCGGCGTCTTCCGGGCGACGCCCCGCCCCGACGGCAACTGGGACACCGGCCTGCTCACCACCGAGGGCAGCGACGAGGGTTTCGCCCTGCGCACCGGCGACGTGCTGGAGGCGCGGGTCAAACTCCCCGTGGAGGTGGGGGCCTGGCCCGCGATCTGGACCTGGCGGGACGGCGGCCAGGAGATCGACGTCTTCGAGTACCACCCCGACAACCCCGACCTGCTGGAGTTCTCCAACCACGTCCGGCAGGGCCACCGCTACCACCGCGACCCGTCGGTCCGGCCCGGGTCCTGGGTCGACCTCAAGGTCGAGTTCGGCGGGAACTCGGTCGTCTGGTGGGTCAACGGCGCCCGCGTCTACGCCGACCACAAGGGCGTGGGCCGGTCCTGGTGGGCGTACCTGATCGTGAACCTCTCCGTATCGGCGGGCCGCTACCACCCGGCGCCCGGCCCGGACGTGACGGAGATGTCGTACGAGGTCTCCGGGCTGAGGGTGTTCCGGCGCTAGTGCTGTGGCCCGGGGTGGGGCAGGGCCGCGCGCTTCACTCGGCGAACTCCGTCGGTCTTGAGGAGCTCGTCTATCGGCTTGGCGAGTTCGAGCGGGATGCGGCGGGTGCCGGCTTCCATCTGCCCGACGTACGACCCGCTCACGAAGAGCGGTTCGCCGAGCTCCGCCTGACTGAAGCCGACCCGTTCGCGGGCGGCGCGGAGTTCGGCGCCGAGCATGGCGCGGGGTGAGGAGGACGGGTCGAGGTTCTTTCCTGGCATGGCAACTCCCGGTCCAACAGATGCGGTTGCTGGGTGGCCGTTGTTGAAAGGCTAGCGACGGGGTCGCCACTCTGAGTGCAGAAGCTGACCACTCAGAGTAGAAAGGTGACTTGTCATGGTGATGACGGCGAAGGAGCGCCTGCTCGCGGCCGAGGAGGCCGTGCGGCAGTTGAAGGGGGCGCTGGACGGGGTGGGGGTGGTCTTCCCCTCGCTGGGCGCGGAGCAGGTCTCCGCGGCCGGTACGTACGGGCTGCCCCTGGTCGACCTCGGCCGCTGCAACCTGGACACCGCGCTCCGGCTGGCCGCCGTACTCCACGAGCGGGCACGCGCGTGAGCGAGGCGGTCGAGGCCGCGGAGTTCGCCTTCGAACTCGGGTGGAAGCTCCATGCCCTGGAAGCCGCGCCGGTCGGCGGCGGATGGCGGCGCAGGGGTACGGGGCTCTCCGTGCGCGTGCGGCGCGAGCCGGGCTCCGGGCTGTGGACCGCGGTCGGGGACGACGGGGCCCGGCGGCAGACGCGGTCGGTCGGTACGGCGGACGAGGCGACCGCGCTGGTGCACGAGGCCTTCGGGCTGACGGCACGGCCGCTGCCGCCTCCCGCGCCGGGCCGGCAGCGGTTCACGCTGGTCCACCGCCCGGCCGGGGAGCATCCGGAGTTCGACGAGCCGCGCTACGAGGGGCCAAGGCGAGGCCGCCGCAGGGGTGCGTGGTCGAGGACGTCGGCGGGTACGTCGGACTCCGCTGCGAGCGGCCCGGCGCGCAACTGCTGGACGCCGTGGCCGAGACCTGCCGGGAGGTCCGGGCGGAGCACGGGCTGCTCATGTCCGACCTCGGGATCGAGAAGCCGGGGGAATGGGCGCAGGACGGTACGGACGGCTGGGGCGCGGAGATCGTGGGTCAGCTGCTGCTGATGGCCGCCGAGCGCGGTCCGAAGCTCGGCTACAGCGCCGAGGACCTGGTGCGGTTCTTGCGTACCGCGGCCTGCTGACTTTCAGCTCTCGGTGATGAGTTCACCGTCGTGCTCGCCGCCTTTGCAGGTCCACTGGCCGGTGGAGGAGTCGTACTCCACCGTCCCCTCGGCGGCCGTGCACGTCGGTCCGGGGATGGCCGGTACGGCAGCCTGTGCGACGGGGACTGCGGCGCCGAGGGCGGCCAGGACGAGAGCGGCGGTGAACGCGGGGATTCGGGTACGCATGGGAGCTCCTCCGGGAGCGGGTGACACCAACACGTCTCACCACCAGCTTCCCTCTGCGCCGCGGCGGGTGCACGTCGGCAGGGGGGCGCACGCGGGGGCGCGCGAGAGGCGCCGCACGCGGTCAAGCGGCAGGCTGGAGTCATGGCGAAGACGCCGAAGGTAGTGGTGGGGGCGCCTGATGAACGCGGCTTGCGGAAGGTCCTGGTAGACGGGGAGCGCGTGGGCAGGGCCCGATCCCTCAGGGAACTCCGCAGAATCCTGGATCGTGCCGGTGTGGCACCGGGATACGAGATCAGCTATCTCGGTGAGGACAGCACCGTCTGGCCGGACCGGACGTGGTTGCGTCGAGGCACATGCCTGTTCATGGTCGCCGGCCTTGCAGTGACGGCATGGCCGCTGTTCCAGATCGGTTTGTCGGACAGCGGCGATGCGCTTACGTACGGCGGACGAATCGCCGGACTCAGCATCCTTGTCGTGGCCGTGGTGGAGGCGCTGTCCGTCGTGGCTGCCCTGGACTACTGGGACAAGCGGCAGTGGCGTTATTCGGGCGTGCTCGTCCTGGTGGGAGTCGTGATCGCCCTCCTCTGCAGTGTCGCCCTCCTTGTGCTGCAGGTCGGGGAGAGGTTCAGCAATTACACCGTGATCGGGATAGCCCTCGGTATCTGGTCGCTGGTGGCCCTGTTCGTGCTTTTCAAGAGCGAGGCCTGGAAAGGCCTCCGCATTCCCAGGAAGATCGCTATAGGGGTGATCATTTCCACGCTTCTGGCCGGTGCGAACCTGGCGTATGCGCAGATTTATGTTCCCTACGTGACGACGCCGCTGATCCTGACCGGAGCCTCGTTCAAGGAGTCGAACCTGGAGGCCGGGGCGGCCAAGCTCTACGTGACGGTCCATCTGTACGTGAAAAACGCCGGCGAGGTGCCCGTTTATATTCTGGGCAGCTCCTACTGGGTCCGTGGAGAGCCGGCGAGGAGTAAGTCGGTCGACAAGGCTGACAAATCCGAGTTGATCTACGACGGCGAGTTCGTCAGCCCGGACGGTCACGTGCTGAATCCGGGAGAAGAAGTGGCCCAGGATGCGGTCGTTGAGATAAAGAATCCGGATCCGCGCAAGTATGAGGCTCTCACCGCTCAGACCGAGGTGTACGTGATCAGGAAAGACAGAATGAAACTGACCGGGGACTACGAGAAGTCCAGAGTGTCGGGTAAGACGCTGAAGGAATCCTTGACGAAGGATGATCCGGTCAATCCGAAGTACAAATACGTAACCGGGATGTCGAACAGCAGCGAGATCCTGAACGTGACCCGCGGCCCGCAGCGCGTAACGGTGTGGAGGTTGGACCGCCCTATGTGGCCTACGGTCATTGTGGATGTGTCCCCGCCGGACCAGCGGATTGCGTTCAAATCCGACAGGCCGCCTCTGAATCGAAAAGCCATCGAGCGGTACGGTCTTTCGCAGGAACGCGGCTCCATGGCGCAGACGCCCTACCCGGAACTCCTGGAAAGGGCCCGCTCCATAGAGAAGGGCGCGACCCCGCCCCCCATCGCGCCGCCTACCCCGGCGGGGTGACTGCCGCCTCGTGCGCTGGGGCGTCGGTGCGCAGGCGGGCGTGGAGGTGTTCGTCGTGCCAGCCGTCCGCGTGGAGGAGGGCGCCGCGCATGGTGCACTCCAGGGGGTAGCCCGCCTTCGTGGCAACGGCGCAGTCGGCTGCCGGGTCGCCTGTGGCGGGTGCGATCGCCCAGACCACCGCGGCCTCGGCCTGGCGGCGTGCCTCCCAGCGGGCGATGCGGTCCACGGCCTCGGGCTCGGTGAGCTGGCCGGGTCGGTTCCAGTGCCGGATCTCCGGGTCCAGGCAGGCTTCGGCCAGCGCGGGTGCGTCGGACGGGGTCCAGGGGCGCAGCCGCATCCCGCCGGAGAGGGCGAACTCGGGCTGGGGCAAGGTACGGAGGCTGCCCGGCGGGACCACGGGGGCCAGGGGGTCGATCATGAGCCCATCATGCCGGTGGGCCGGGACGGCCAGGCCAGCGGTCAGGTCAGGGCTGGCTCCCTGGCGGGGGTCGGGTCCGTTGGCGGGGTCGGGTCGGGGGCGGTGTTCAGGTCGGTCAGCATCTGGCGGGTGAAGCCGAAGAAGTACGTGGCGAGGAAGCCCACCAGGTAGCCGACCGCCAGGCCGCCCGCGTAGACGGCCAGCATGGCGACCCAGCCCGACGTGCCGCCCAGCAGCGGGAACAGGGCCCAGCCCGAGGGGCCGATGGCCGTGGAGCCGAAGGCGAGGCCGAGTTGGTTGAACAGGCCGACGAACGCCCCGCCGGCCGCGCCGCCGACGCAGGCGGTGACGAACGGGCGGCCGAGGGGGAGGGAGACCCCGTAGATCAGCGGTTCGCCCACGCCCAGGAAGCCCGCCGGGAGCGCGGACCTGATGGTGGCGCGCAGCGAGCCGTTGCGCGGGAGCCGGTAGTAGACGGCGATGGCGGCGCCGACCTGGCCCGCGCCCGCCATGGCGAGGATGGGCAGCAGGACGGTGTGCCCGGACTGTTCGATGAGGGTGGTGTGGATGGGGATCAGGGCCTGGTGCAGGCCCAGCATGACGAGCGGGAGGAAGAGCCCGCCCAGGACCAGGCCCGCGAAGGCGCCGCCGGCCGCGAGCAGCCAGTTGGCGAACGTACCGATGGCCGCCGAGGCCTCACCGGCGAGGAACATCAGGCCGAAGATGGTGACCAGGCCCGAGACCAGGACCGTCAGGGTGGGGGTGACCAGCACGTCCAGCGCCTCGGGCACCCACCTGCGGCACCACTTCTCGACGTGCACCGCGAGCACGGCCGCGGCGAGCGCGCCGAGGACGCCGCCCTGGCCGGGCTTGAGCTCCAGCCCGAAGGCGGTGACCTTCGCGATGCCGGGGAAGACGATGATCGCGGCGACCGCTCCGCCCAGGATCGGCGTACCGCCGAACTCCTTGGCGGTGTTGTAGCCGACGAAGACGGCGATGAGCGACATGAAGCCGGAGGCCGTCGCGGCGAGCGCGGGGACGACGCCCGGCAGCCAGCCCGCGTTCGTCAGGACGCCGTTCAGCCCCGCGATGATGCCGCAGCCGATGAGGGCGGGGATCAGCGGGACGAAGATGTCCGCGATGCGGCGCAGGAACAGTTTGAAGGGCGTCGCGTTGCGGGCCTTCCGGGCCTCCTTCAACGCCGCGCCCTGGGCTGCCAGTTCCTCGGCGGTGACCGGCCCCGCGGCGGCGCCGGAGCGGCCCTCCTCGACCAGCGCCTCGAACTCCGGGGTGACGCGGGCGACCGTACCCGGCCCCAGCACGATCTGGTACGTGTCGTCCTCGACCACGCCGAGGACGGCGGGCAGCGCCCGCAGGGCCTCGTCGTCGACCAGCGAACGGTCCAGGAGGCCGATGCGCAGCCGGGTCATGCAGTGCGCGATGGACGCGATGTTGTCCGGGCCGCCGACCAGAGGAAGGATCGCGGCGGCAGTGGCGCGGTTCTTGTCAGTGGACATGTGGGGTCGCCTTGCTGTCGGGAGGGGGCGGCGGGGTCAGCGGGTGGTGGGGGCGTGGGCCTCGGCGAGGGCCGCGCGGAGGTGGCCCTGCGAGGCGGCGAGCAGCTCGGCGGCCCGCGGGCCGCCGACGCCGCCGAGGACGACGAGGATGGCGTTCTTGACCTCGCCGCCGGTGGCGGTCAGCGCCGCCTCGATCTCCGCGTCGGGCGCGCCGGTGGCCAGCGCCACGATGCGGCGGGCGCGGGCGCGCAGCTTCTCGTTGGAGGAGCGCATGTCGACCATCAGGTTCCCGTAGGTCTTCCCGAGCCGGATCATCGTGATCGTCGAGATGAGGTTGAGGACGAGCTTCTGCGCGGTGCCGGCCTTCAGGCGGGTGGAGCCGGTGAGCAGTTCGGGGCCGACGACGACCTCGATGCCGTGGTCGGCGGCCGCGGCGAGCGCGGAGCCCGCGTTGCAGGACAGCCCGACGGTGAGCGCGCCGCGGGTCCGGGCGAACTCGACGGCGCCGATCGCGTACGGGGTGCGGCCGGAGGCGGAGACGCCGATCACGGTGTCCTCGGCGGTCAGCGCGAGGGCGGTGAGGTCATCGGCGGCCAGCTCCTTGGAGTCCTCGGCGCCTTCGACGGCCTTGACCATGGCGGAGGGTCCGCCCGCGATGAGGCCGACGACATCGGCCGGGTCGGTGTTGAAGGTGGGCGGGCACTCGCTGGCGTCCTGGACGCCCATCCGGCCCGCCGTGCCGGCGCCCGCGTAGACCAGGCGCCCGCCGCGGGCCATGCGCGCGGCGATCGCGTCGATGGCGTCGGCGATGCGCGGCAGCTGCGCGGCGACGGCGGCGGGGACGGTGGCGTCCTCGGCGTTCATCGTGCGGGCGATCTCCAAGGTGGACAGCCGGTCGATCTCGGCCAGTTCGGGACGGAAGGCCTCGGTGGTCAGCGTCTCCAGCTGGGCGCGGAGTGCGGCGTACGCGGTCATGGGCGGGGGCTCCTCGCGGGTCGGCGGGCGGTCCGGCGATCGGTCGGGTGGCCGGGGCGGGCGGATCCGGCCGTGTGGCCGGGCGGGCGGGCTTTCAGCGGGCGGTGTGGCGGTGGGCGAGGGCCTCGTACGAGGCGGCGAGGGCGGGGGCGGCGGTCTCGTACGTCTGCTGCGCCACGCCGACGAACAGGCAGTCGACGACGAGGAGCTGGCTGGTGCGGCTGGACATGGCGGCCGGGCGCAGCTGGGTCTCGCGGGCGGCGGAGGTGGTCAGGACCACGTCGGAGTAGTGGGCGACGGGGGCGTTCGGGCGGCCGGTGAGGGCGACGGTGGTGGCGCCGCGCTCGAAGGCCGTGCGCAGCGGCTCGATCACGTCGCCGGTGGAGCCGGAGTGGGTGATCGCGACGGCCACGTCGCCGGGGCGCAGCTGGACGGCGTTGGTGACGGCGAGGTGGGGGTCGCTGTGGGCGTGCGCGATCAGGCCGATGCGCAGCAGCTTCTGGGCGAGGTCCTGGCCGACGAGCGCGGAGGCGCCGATGCCGTAGATGTCGATGCGGCGGGCGGTCGCGAGGGCGGTGACGGCGGTGGCGAGCTGGGCCAGGTCCAGCCCGGCGGCGGTGTCGGCGAGCGTCTGCGCCTCCTCGTGGGCCAGCTTGGCGACGACCTCGGAGAGGGGGTCGTCGACGGCTATGTCCACGGTGACGGCGGGGGCGGCGCCGGATTCCTGCTGCGCGGCGAGGGCGGCCAGCGCGAGGCGCAGGTCGCGGTAGCCGGGGTAGCCGAGGAGGCGGGCGGTGCGCACGACGGTGGCCTCGCTGGTGCCGGTGCGGGCGGCGAGGGCGGAGACGGTGAGCCGCGAGCAGCCGGCCGGGTCGGAGGCGACGGCCTCGGCGACGGCCTGCATGGACCGCGTCATCGAGGGCCCGAGCCCGCGCACGCGCGCCCGCAGCGCGGCGGCCGACGGGGCCGGCGAGAGCGGGGCGCGGGCCGCCGCCCGGGCTTTGGCTGCCGTCTCCGCCTCGGACGCCGCCGGACTGAAAGTTTCTTCCGTGTTATCGCTCACGCCTGAAACTTATTTTCAGCCCTGGCGGTCGTCAAGGCCCGGAAGGTCATGCCCCGTAAAGGACCTTCGCCACTTAGCCCGTACGGGGTCACAATGGGCGCATGGACCACGCGACCCCCCTGGAACAGGCGCTGCACGTCGCCCGTGCGCTGGTGCTCGCCGATCTTGCCGCAGGCGAGGTCGCCGATGCCGATGTCGTCTCCCTCGTCGAGGACTCGGTCACGCACCGCCGGTGGTGGGTGGAGCAGTGGCCGGAAGGGGTCGGCTACCTCGCCGGACTGGTCGCCCAGGACGTGCAGGACGCGCTCCTGGAGAAGTACGGGCGCTGGCCGCTGTGCCCGGTGTGCACGCACGGCGAGCCGCACGCCCTGGACGTGGAACCGGAACTCGGACCCGACCCGCACTGGGTGTGCTCGGAGGCGGGCGTACGGGTGGCGGTGGTGGGCGGCCTCGGCCCCGTCCTGCGCCCGTGACGGTCTACATCGACCCGCCGACCTGGCCGGGCCACGGCCGCATGTGGTCGCATCTGGTCAGCGATGTGTCGTACGAGGAGCTGCACGCGTTCGCGGCGTCCATCGGCTGCCCGCCGCGCGCCTTCGAACGCGACCACTACGACGTCCCCTCCTACCGCTACGCGGACGCGGTCCGGGCGGGCGCGGTGGAGATAGGCAGCAAGGAACTCGTCCGCCGCCTCACGGCCGCGGGACTGCGCCGCCCGAAGGGGCGGCCCGCGCCGTAGCAAATAGCATGGAATGCCATTTGTTCCGACAAAACCGGGCAAACCCGATGCGGAGTCACTTTCGCGCCAGAATCTAAAGTGGCGACCGTTTGCGCGGAAAGCGTTTTCGTGACGTGCTTGAACGTGCGCGGCTGCCTATTGTGTCGGAATGTGTCCCGATTGGCGGCGATTTACATGCTGGTCGTCGAGGCCCACCTCCCAGCGTCCCCCTTAAGGCCTGTCGAGGTGTTTCCGCTGATCAACGGCTCGGCGATTTTATATCCCAGATTTACGTGATTCGCGAGCGCCTTCATGTGTGGGTGGCGGTGCTCCCGGGCTGGCTGAAAATGGACTCTGCGATGGGGCTTCAATCTGCGGTGCATCGTCCGGGAACGCGATACCGTTTTCCGACTCGCAGCTAGCGCCCTTTCCCGGAAGTGACGCATGGATGCGGGTGTTCGAATTTCCGTCAGCTCGAGTAGTCAAAAACGCAGGAGGATCCTTGAACGGCAACAGGCTCGTGAGCGTCGAGGGCATGGTGCTGCTCC
Source organism: Streptomyces subrutilus (assembly GCF_001746425.1). Classification (GTDB taxonomy): domain Bacteria; phylum Actinomycetota; class Actinomycetes; order Streptomycetales; family Streptomycetaceae; genus Streptomyces; species Streptomyces subrutilus_A. The sequence continues at coordinate 4,179,913 of NZ_MEHK01000001.1, forward strand.
TCGTCTTCGGTGCCGTCGTGTACCTGGCGTGGCGGCACCCTGACCTCGGGGTGGCATTGGGGGTGGGCGTCGCAGTGGTGGGCGTCGCATACCTGCTTCTCACGGGAAGGGGTGGAGCTTAGGCGCGGCGATACTCGCGCTACCTCTCAGGCTCACCCGACACCGCACGATGCCCCCGGCTTGCAGGTGTGTCGGATTGTCGCCGTATTCGTCTTGAGGTGGAAGAGGATCGCGATCTCGCAGCCCTCGTGCATTCCTGCGGAACGGACATGCGGCCGTAGGCTGGAGATCTGGGCGCCACTCGTCATTCGGCGCGCAACTAGTTCTCCGCTCCCGTTCGGCAAGGTGAATACGCGTGTCATGGGTGCTAGCCGAAGCCCGAATCGCCAGGTTAGCCATGGATGGACCACGATGCCGCTACCGCGGAGCGTATTGGCGTCAATCTTCAGGCGAATCCCAATAGTGTCCCCATCGGCTGCAATCGACTTCGGCCTTCTCGGTTCCCGTTCCTCCATCGGTATCGCACCGTTCTCCGCGAGATCGATGGATCCGTCTGCCGTCATGCCGAGCTGATCGCTAATGAGGCACTGCTGTAGACGGGAATAGCTGACTGGGTATTCCTTAGCGGTGAGTGAAAATAGGGCCTGCTTCGTCAAAGCGCCGGAGCGGCGGAGAACGGCGACCATCACATCAAGGGCGTTCGTGTGCTGGGAAGACTCGGCGGCCGGCCATTCACTCAAAGCCCAGGTCCCTTCCGGCCGGATCTGACGGAAACGATCGTCCCTGCGAAGGGCTTCCTTAAGTGCCCTGGCGCTACCGGCACCGATAGCGGGAGCGACAACCTCAGCCCGCCTCGGTTGGCCCTCGTCCGCCAGCCAGAGGTAGGCGGCATCCCGATGCTTGGCTGACCGGCGAAGCCAAGTGCCGCCCAGGCCGCGAGTCAGCGGGCCGCGGGGCGCCACCGCGATCTCTTCAAGTGGAATACAAGCAGGGATGCCGAGGGCGGCCGCGCGATCACGTAATTCCTCAGCCCGGAAGGGTGCAAGAGTCATGAGTTGGCGGAGCGAATCGTCCAAGGCTTCTGGGTAATGTGTCCATACTCGCCGTAGCCGCCCGGCCCAGGTTTGAGGCTCCTTCAGGTCCAAGCGTCTCAGCAGGGCACGCCTGGCGACCCCATCGGCATCGGGAAGGATCTCCGCGAGCTCAGTGTCCGACACCGCCACCGCGGCGGAGAACGGGGCGAGAACCTCCTCGCGCCACGCCGGTCGGGCTAGGTCCATCAAATCGACGAGGTGACCCTCGGCCGCGTGAATCAGCTGCCGGGCGCGTTCCCGAGTCAGGCCGTGCGCTTCCCCGATCGACTCCAGGACCTGTCCCTGGTCGCGCAACGCCAGCATGCCGCGCGACCGGTCATCGAGCATGCTCCACGCGGCGGATACCCAATCATGTGGAGCGTCCCCGTCCATGGCGGAGTCTTCCATTCCCACCCCGTCACTCCCCCGAGACGTGCTTGATCGTCAGGTTGCAACGTCGTCCGATGCGGAGATGTTCCTCTCGCTCCTCGGGGGGGAGCGGCTTGACGAAGGACGTCACGACGCACAGCGCCCAGGGTGTGGCGTCACCATTCGCTTGAGCGCGCAGGGCCGCGTAGACGAGGTGCCTCAGTGCGTGAGCCCCTCCCCAGGTGAACCAGGTGCTCTCCTCGCCGTTCCGGACGAGCACGCGCATGGGCTTCACCCGCTGGGTGTCGAGGTCAGGCTCCCACCCTGGTCCTAGGGCCCGCAGTACGAGGGTGCCGACGTCAGTGGCCGGTACGGCGACGAGTGAGGCGTACTTGCCCGCACCGCTCAGCGCGCGCTGGTACTCCTTCATCGGTCCGTCCTTGAACCAGAGCCGCCGAGCGGCGGAAGTCTTGATGAAGAGTGAGAGGCGTTCTCCGATGTTCGGGTCGTCTGCCCAGCGATGGTAGATGGGAGTACGTTCCGTGCCCGGGAGGTGGTGCCAACCGGCCTCCTCCGCCTCCTTGTAGATGCGCCCTACGACTTCCATCTCAAGGTCGTACGGAATGGTCATGGCTAGTCGATCCCCCCCTGGGACGGAAACTGGAGCCGCACCTCATCGGCGGCCGTCTCAAGACTCGCGGCATCTTCGATCCAGTGATCAAGCAGGGTCCCGGCGGTCTCGTCACTGAACTCGATCTTCGACCCTCGGCCCCTTGCGAACCTTAGCTGTTCCGTGTCCGTCGCTTCCAGCGATCTTCGCAATTCCAACGTGGCTGCCACCCTGCGAATGTCCGTGACGAAGTCGAGAGCCTTCAAGTGGTCCTTACCTGGACTCAGTCGTAGCCCCCTTCCAAGCTGCTGAACGAAGATCCGCCGGCTGTGCGTGACGCGCAGGAAGCCGATGAGGTTCACATCGGGTACGTCGACCCCCTCATTGAAGACGTCGACGCACGTGATGACAGGCACTCGGCCCAGGCGGAACTCGTTGAGCAGGATCTGGCGCCGCTGGCGGGGGAGCGCACTGTGGAGAAAGGAAGCGTTGCGCCACGACTGGTCGGCGGCCGCGAGCAGCCCCGCCATGCGTTCGGCGTGTTCGATGGTCTGGCAGAACAGGATGGCCCGCGGGTCGTGAGTTGAGCGCCAGGCGTCACGAAAGTGCTCGACGATCTCCTCATCACGCTGAGGCAAGAAGAGTTTGCGGTTCAGCTCCTTGACGGAATATCCATGCTCACTGGCCTCCTTGACGGTTTCCCAGTCGATGTTGTCCACGAAGAGCCGGTAGTCGACCGCAGAGAGATATCCCTCGGCCATGCCTTCGGCGATGCCCATTGTGTAGCTCGCCCGACCGAAACGAGCGGTGATGTCGAACTTGTCGCCACGCCACGGGGTCGCGGTCACGCCGAACTTCGCGGCGTCCCCGCACAGGTCGAGCAGTTCGGCAAAACGCCCCTGCTCGCCGACATGGTGCGTCTCATCGATCATCACCAGCTTCGGGCGCCAACCGGTGGATACCGCTCCCAGAACGGACTCGACCGTGCCAACCACGATGCCCTCGAGGTTCGTCGGCTTGCGTTCACCGGTCAGGACATGAGTGAGGACGGTCTTGTCGACGTGGCGCCACAGAGCCCGCTCAAGTTGTTCGACGAGGTCCTTCATGTGAGCGGCGACAAGCACAGGAGCACCGGGGGAGCGTTTGAGGAACCGGTCGATGACCTCCCCGCCGACTACCGTCTTGCCGAGACCCGTCGCCAGTACGAGCAAAGCGCTGTCGGTGGCGGCGAGGTCAGCCTCGATACGGTCGACGGCGTCCTCCTGGTACGGGCGCAATCCGAACCTGGCTGGGATCCGGGCGGGCATTCTCTCCCAGATGTCAGCCAGGGTGGGGCCGTCCCAAACCGTGATCTTGATGCCCACTGAGGCGAGGGCGCGCCGCCTCGACTCCGCGGTCCCGTTCAGGCTTGTGTTGGTAACAAGCACGGCCTTATCCGCCCGGTAGCGACTATGGGCGCGTTCCAGATCGTCGACACCCTCGCGGGCCACGGGGCCGCGGCTCGACCACTTGCACTGAAACACCCACTGCTCGCGGTTCCTCACCGCGAGGAGGTCAGCCCCTCCGTCACCCGCCCCGTCCACCACGCGCACGTCACTGAACCCCAAATGCCAAAGGGCACGTTCGAGTGCGTGCGGAAGCCCGCGTGGGCCCCCCCGGAGGAGGGCCTCAGTGGAAAGGAATCCGCCTTTCACGCCCCGTCCGCCAACTCATCAGCCAGTAGGCGCACACTCAGTCGGGTGCGCTGCAGGCGCAGGGGATCAGTGGCGGTGAAACTGGCGATCGTCGCGATGTCGTTCAGGTAGCCGACCGTCCGGGCCAGGCTGAGTCGCTTCGCGGAATGAGAGCTTAGGCCAGCGTAGGGGCCATTGAAGACCTTGCCGTCCATGAAGGGCTCAGGCCACTGCTCAAGCAGCTTCACGGTGTACAAGGCGGGGGCGTGCAGGATGAACTCGCCCGTGGTCCCGAGTGAGTCGGTGCGCATGACCAAGCCTCGCGCGATCATCTCGTTCTCGGTCGCCGTCACCTCGTCGAACTCCATGTAACCGAAGGCCTTTTGCGTGTCCTCCTCAATAGCAGAAGCCATGCGCTCGCGGATCACGGTCAAGAGCTCTCGCGCCTCGGTGGCGATGGCCTCCGCGTCGATGGCGGTGTGCGGCAAGCACTCGGCGCGTACGGAGGCGACCAGGTGGGAGAGGCTGAGATCACTGCTCGCCTTGACCCGCAGGACGTTGGCCACCTCTATCACGAGGAGTTCAGCCGCTTCCGAGCCGAGCTTCGAGAACGCCTCGTGGGCCGGGTCGACGAACGCCGTGGCCTTTCCACCCTGTGTCTGGACCAGGAGAACGGGTGTCGGCTGCCCGAACTCATCGTGGACACGGGTGGCCGTCATGCGACGAGCCTCGACCGTGAGGAAGCCCAGGCGTGGCAATCCGTAGTCACGGGAGAGGTCCGGGATGACCGTCGAGTCGAGTCGATAGCGGTCCAGACGCTCCTGGGTGGTCTCTTTGTGGGGCTCCGATGACGTGACCGAGATGATCTCCGCGGGTTTCGAATCAGTTGGGGCAGGGTCCTGAGACGGGACGTCAGTCAGGCCCAGCGCCTCAAGGACCGCCTCCTCGTTCGCTTTGTCCGGAGCCGCCTGATGTACGTCCTCGAGCTTCGCGCGCCGGCTGACTTCCTCATGGTTTTGGACGGCGTTCCACCACTTCGCGTCCGTTTGGTAGTCCTCGTCGCCCGCGTGGAAGCGTTGGGCCCATCGGCGGGTGTCCTCGTGGATAGGCCGCTTGCCGTCGCCGGGGATCAGGCAGCGCTCACCCACGGCGTTTCGCCGATATCCCTTGTAAAGGCGGCCGAGTGGGCTGGTGTTCTCCTGGTACGCGAGACGCTTGGCCTTCTCCGGCTGCAGTGGACCAGGACCTCGAAGGTAGTCGACGGCGCCCCGCCAGCTGCGGTCGCTGTACTCGAACGCGTTCTTCTGGTAAGTCACGGGGACGTGATCGAGGTGGATCTCCCCGATCAGGCGGCCGCCCTGGTGGACGAGCTCGATGGGATACTCCACGTCCACGACCCCGAGAGGATCGTTGGGGTTCTGCCAGTCGAAAAGGCGCTTGTCCCACTGCAGGATCTTCCGTCCGTTGCGGAGGAAGTCGATGCCGAACTCTCGTTTGTCGAGATGGCGCTGTACACCCAGCCACCCGTGGATGCGCCGCTCGCGTGACTCGAGGTGGTCACTTTCGCATGAACCGCAGAGGCCCAGGCCGGGGAGCTGCCAGTTGCCGCAGTCGAGGCAAGCCTCCGCGTCATCGAAGGTTTCATCGATCTCAATGTAGGCGGGGATGATCTCGGCCTTGGAGCCGCTGCCGTATGTCACGAAGCGGTCGTCCCCCCAACGGCAGTGCCGCCGGGGCCTGACTCGCTGACCTTGGACCCAAAGCTGGAACGGGCGGGTGTCGAGCAGCCAGGCGTAGGTGCTGCCGAGGGTATTGCGGAGGTTGGCCGCGTTGCGGCGGAGCCAGTCAGCTCGCTCCGGATGGAGACGGCTGATCTCGATTCTCGTACCGTGCTCGTTGGGGTCGGCCTTAGGTTCTGAGATGTCGGTGGCTTCGAAGTCATCCTCGATGCGGTCGAGGTCGATCTCGACACCGATCCACTCGGTGTCTCCAGGGCGTGTCGTCAGGACGCGGGTGCACCGGCCCAGACGTGCGGTCGCGACGTTGAAGCCCATGCCGAACAGTCCGAGCTTGTCGAATCGGTCGTTGCTGGACCAGCCGGCGCGTACGGCACGCTCCAGGATCTCGTAGCTCATGCCGCGACCCGTATCGGCGATGATCACTTGAGCCTGTGAGGACCGCACCGACGCGCTGGGTAGTGTCACGCTGACCTTGAATCCGCCCGCCCATGGCGTATCGGCCTTGAGGATCTCGGTGAAGTCGTCGAAGGAATTATCGATCAGCTCGGCGACGCACTGCCACGGGTCGAACTCGATCTCCCCCAGCATGCGCAGGATTCGCGCGGACGGAGTGATCTTCAAGTCGTGCCCCTCCCAGAAATATGATCATGGCGGACTCGCGTGTCGATCCAAGCCGGGAGTCGGTTCGCGCACCATGTGACGGATAGCGTAAATGGGTGCCTCGATGCAACGTCGTGATCTGGTCACTTGTCGTGAGACCTGGCTGGTCAGGCGTTCAGGGATACGTGGGGTGCGATGGCCGCACCACACTGAGGACGCGCCGTGCGGCCTCCGCTGGATCCTCGTGCTCCCACACGCGGACCACGCTCCATCCGGCTTCCGTGAGTCGTCGGTCCGTTTCCGCGTCACGTGAGCGATTGCCTTCGATCTTCCGCTGCCAGAAGTCGGCGTTCTTGGTCGAGGGGCGGTAGTGATCGGGACAGCCGTGCCAGTAGCAGCCATCAACGAAGACGGCGACGTGGGCTTTGGTGAAGACCAGATCCGCGGTGCGGCGAAGATCGGGCAGAGGGCGAACGGAGACTCGGTATCGAAGCCCCGAACGGTGGAGGAGGGAGCGTAGACGTAGCTCGGGCCTCGTGTCGCGACCGCGATTGGCCCGCATGGCCGACCGGACCGCGGTGGAGGAGGCCCAAGAATGCGCGGGGAGTGAACGAGTCGTGACCAACTCCTTGGCCACGGCTAGCTTCCAGCCCGCGACGAGGTTCGCGGCCCTCGTGTCCTGATCGACCTGTCCCAGATAACGAGCGGGTGAGCGGCCGCCGTCTGACCAGCGTAGGTAGGCACGGATCCGGCGGGTCTTGGGGAGCAGCTTCAACTCGACGGAGGCGAGCGCGTACCGCTGCTGCCCCACCGACACATAGCGGTGTTCGCGACCCCCCGCCGCCCGGTCCTGCTCGGCCGCGCGAGCTTCTCGATCGCGTCCCGCGCGGCCCTTCCAGGCGCGGTCCGGCGGCATGCCTTCCTTCCAACCGCTCTGCCGGGCGCTCCGTTCCGCGGTCATGGTTTGACTTCGGCCTTGTCTAGAGTGGTCCGGACGGCGTTGGCGAAGACTTCGCCGAGCTGGACGGGGACAGCGTTGCCGAGCTGTCGCATGCGCTCGCTCCGAGGCCCGCGCAGCAGCCAATGGTCGCCGAAGGTCATTACCCGTGCGGTCTCGCGGACGGTCATGTATCGGTGCGCGTAGCGGAAGCCGCCCGGTGCCGTGGGGTCCTTCTCCCGCTTGTCCAGCAGCATGACCGACTCGCCGCCAGGTACCCCGTGCACCCCTGCCTTAACCGTCTTGGCAGGTCGGTCAAGCTCGTTCGGGGTGTGGCCCTTGTAAATCCGGGCGCCAGGCCACCCCACATGGTCCGCCACCCCGCCTTGAGCGGTCTTCTTGTCCAGCCTCTTGAGATCGATCTCCGGAAGCCCCTCCAACGCGTCCCGCAAGGTGCGCCAGGGGAGCCGCGTTCTCGGGGCGTTGGTGGGAAGTCGCGCGGGGTATCGGTCCAGGACGTCGGCGCGCACGTGATCCGGCACAGTCACTGTTCTGTTCCGCCAGTAGGCATCCCCGTGATAGGCATTGATCAGCTCATCCTCGGAGTGGGTCTCCTCCACCTCATCGCGGAAGAGCTTCCAATCAACCTTCAGGTCCGACCGGAAGGCAACGAGGATCACCCGGTTCCGAATCTGGGGCACTCCATAGTCAGCGGCGTTCACGGGGAAGGCCTCGACCCTGTAACTCATCGTCGGGTCGGTGTCATCAGCGGCGATGCGCTCCCGGAGGGCGTGATCGTGGTCAGTCCACGTGGAGTCGGCGCGCTGGAGGAACGGCAGGCTCAGTTCGCGCTTGATGTACTCGAAGTACGGCTCGAACGACTTCCGGAGCAGGCCGCGAACGTTCTCGCAGATCACGGCCTTGGGGCGGATCTCCCGTACCGCCCGAAACATCTCGGGGAACATGTTCCGTTCGTCCTCGTCGCCCTTGGCAACCCCTCCGAGGCTGAAGGGTTGGCAAGGAGGTCCCCCGGCGAGCAGGTCAACCTCCCTCTCCTTGAGGAACCGCATGTCCAGGCGGCGTACGTCACCTCTGGCGAGAGGCGTCCGAGTCGACTCCGCCAGCACCCGCGACGGAGTCCCCTCGTCGTATCCCTCGAAGCCGTTGGCCTCAAGGGTCTCGCAGGCGCGGGGAGCGAGCTCACTCACCAGTAGGTGGCGAAAGCCGGCGTTCGTGCTCGCCTGAACGAGCCCTCCCCCACCGGCAAAGAGTTCCACCGAGGTCCGTTCCATGTGCACTCTCCTCGCAGTTCAGCACGACCAGAAGCGTACCGCGGAGTTGGCGATCACATGGCTCCTGTCGCGAGATACCCACCTGAACTCGCGTTGGTAAGCTCCCGCTTCACCTCACCGCGTTATCAGAGGCCGGGCAATCCGCGCGCGCCGAGGAAATGACCACGCGGGTCGGGGCGGGCGTGCGGCGGTGTAGGCGCAGGGCGATCGCCGTGAGGGCGAGGGCGGTGACGGTCATGGCCGCGCCGGCCCAGGCGGTGGCGGCGAAGCCGAGGTCGGCGTCGATGACGGTGCCGCCGAGCCAGGGGCCGCCGGTGTTGCCGAGGTTGAAGGCGGCCGTGGTGGTCGCTCCGGCCAGGGTCGGGGCGGCGCCGGCCACGTTGAACATGCGCGCGTTGAGCGCCGGCGCGGTGAAGAAGGCCGAGACGCCGAGCAGGAACGACAGGACGATCGCCGCGGCGGCGGACGGGGCCAGCAGGGCGAGGGCGGCGAGGAAGGCGGTCGAGGCGGTGATGCCCCAGATCATCACGCCGAACAGGCGCGCGTCGGCGATCCGGCCGCCGATGGTGGTGCCGACCAGCGCGCCCGCCCCGAAGAGGCCGAGGATCCACGGGACCCAGCCGGAGTCCAGCCCCGCCACGTCCGTGAGCAGCGGTGACAGGTAGCTGAAGGCGCAGAAGACGCCGCCCGCGGCCAGGGCCGTGATGCCGATGGAGAGCCACACCTGGCGGTCGCGGTAGATGCGCAGCTCCCGGCCCAGGGAGGGCTTCTCGGCGGGCAGCGGGATCTTCGGGATCAGGGCCAGGACGCCGGCGAGGGCGACCGCGGAGGCCGCGCCGACCGACCAGAACGCGGAGCGCCAGCCGAGGTGCTCGCCGAGGAAGGCCCCGGCGGGGACGCCAAGGACGTTCGCGATGGACAGGCCGCCGATCATGACGGCCATCGCGCGGGCCCGCTGGTCCTTCTCGACCATGGCGATGGCGACGGCCGCGCCCACGGCCCAGAAGCCGGCGCAGGCGAGCGCGGACACCACGCGGGAGGCGAAGAGCAGCTCGTAGGAGGGGGCCAGCGCGCCCGCGACCTGCCCGAGGCCGAAGAGGCTGATGAGGGAGATGAGGGTGGTGCGGCGCGGAAGGCGCAGTGTGGCCACGGCCAGCAGCGGCGCCCCGACGACCATGCCGATCGCGAAGGCGGATATCAGCAGGCCCGCCTGCGGGATGGTGACGCCCATGTCCTCGGCGATCGGCGGCAGCAGCCCGGAGAGCATGAACTCGCTGGTGCCGAGTGCGAAGACGGAGAGGCCGAGGACGTAGACGGCCACGGGCATGCGGGGGCGGCGTGCGGCATCAGCGGGCATGACTGTCACCAACCGTGGCGAACGCGATCAAATTCCCCGCGGGTCGAGCCGGGCCAGCTCGGCGGTGAGATTGGCGCGGGCCGGGGCCTCCCAGTGGGCGGCCGCGTACGGGGTGCGGAAGAGCCTCGGCAGGGCGAGGAGCCGGCGGAGCACGGCGGCGCGGCCCGCGGTGAAGGCGTCGTCCGGCACGAACCCGTACTCGGCGCGCACGGCGGCGGCGTACGCGGCGTACGCCTCGGGCGCGCCGGCCAGTACGGCGAGGTCCGCGTCGCAGAGCACCTCGCCGTTGGTGTCGCCGGGGGCGGGGTCGTGGGTGACGGTGAGCCGGACCAGCCGGGCCACCTCGGCGGTGCGGGCGGCGTCGACGCCGAGCTCGGGCAGGGCGCGCTCGGCGAGGGCGGCGCTGCGTTCCTCGTTCTCGGAGCGGTCGGGGCGGTAGACGGCGTCGTGGAACCAGGCGGCCAGCTCGACGGCGGCGGGGTCGGCGGCGTGCCCGGCCAGTATGTCGATCCGGGCCAGTACCTCGGCCAGGTGCGCGGTGGTGTGGTACCGGCGCTGCGGCTCCGCCCAGGCGGTGAGCAGGCGCTCGGCGTAGGGGGCGGGGTCCCGGTGGGCGGGGGCGCCGGCGGCGGTGGCGGTGGCCCGCCAGCGGGCGTGGAGGGCCGCGGAGTCGGTGTGCGGGGTGCCTGTGTCCATGCGCACATTGTGGGGGTGGCGTGCGGGTGCTGGTGGAGGGCGGGCGCGGGCCCGTACCCTGGATATTGGACTAGACCTATTTCGCGCAGCTTCTCGAAGGATGGGATCGAATGAGCAACCGTGCGCTCCTGGAGGTGATCGCCCTCGACGCGGAGGACGCGATCGCGGCCCAGGCCGGTGGGGCGGACCGGCTCGAGCTGGTCACCGACATGGCCGCCGACGGGCTCACCCCGCCGCGCGAGACCTTCGCGGCGATCAGGGCGGCGGTCGACATCCCGCTGCGGGTGATGGTCCGCACGGCGGACGGCTTCGCGGCGGGCGAGGTCTCCGGGCTGGTGGAAGCGGTGCGGGGGCTGCGGGCGGAGGGCGCCGAGGAGTTCGTGCTCGGGTTCCTGCACCCGGACGGCAGCCCCGACCTGGCGGCGGTCCAGGCCGTGCTTGCGGAGCTGGACGGCTGCCGCTGGACCTTCCACCGGGCGATCGACCGCGCGGCGGACCGGGACGGGCTGCGCAAGGCTCTGGCGGACCTGCCGGGCCTGGACACCTACCTGACGGCGGGCTCGCCGGCCGGGGTCGACGAGGGCATGCCGGTGCTGCTCGCCGAGGCCGCGCGGCGGGGGGAGCCGGGGTACGGGGCGCGGATCCTGGTCGGCGGGGGGCTGGGCCTGTCGCATCTGCCGATGCTGCGCGCGGCGGGGCTTGACGCCTTCCACATCGGCGGCGCGGCCCGTCCCTCCGGGTGGGGCCGGCCGGTCTCCGCCCAGGCCGTCGCGGAATGGCGCCGAGCCCTGGACTAGCCCCGGGCCCCCACCTGGGCTCCGCCCCGGGCCCCGCGCCTCGGGCGGTGGGGCGGGTGCGGCTCAACGATCGGGGCTCCGCCCCGGGCCCCGCGCCTCAAACGCCGGCGGGGCTGGATTGTGCCGGCGTCCGCGTGCATGTGCCGCTCCGCTCCAACCCAGCCCGGAGGGCTGGGTTGCCGCGCAGCGGCCAACCCGGCCCGCCAGGCCAACCCGGCCCGCCAGGCACAATCCAGCCGCCAGGCCAACCCGGCCCGCCTGGGCCCGGCTTCGGCAGGCGAACCCGGCTTTGGCAGGGCCAAACTCAGCCTCGCCGGCGTTTGAGGCGCGGGGGTTCGGGGGCGGCGGCCCCCGCAGCGGCGCCGGGGTGACAGTGGTGCGGCGGGCCGTAGGGGGCCGGGGCCGCACTCGGCCCTCGTCGGCGCGGGGGTCCGGGGCGGCGCACCCGGACGGGCGGGGGGGGTCCGGCGGGTCAGGTCAGGGCCGCCGGGAGGGGGGCCGAGTGGAGGGTCGTCAGGCCTGAGACGGCTCGGGTGAGGCAGACGTACAGGCGGCGCAGGCCGGTCCGTTCGTCCGGTTCGCCGTCGACGATCGCGGCCGGCTCGTCCAGCACCACGTAGTCGTACTCCAGACCCTTGGCCAGGGAGGCCGGAACCAGCGTCAGCCGCGACTCCGCCGTCGTCTCCTCGCCCGGCGCCAGATACGCCAGCCCCGCCGCCCCCAGGGCATCCGCCAGGGCCGGGATCCGCGCGTCCGCCGCGATCAGCCCGACCGACCCCTCGTGGGCGAGCGAGGCGCGGCAGGCCTCGACCACCGCCGCCGCCAGGTCCGCCGTCTCCGTGATCCGCAGCGACCCCGGAGCCTCCCGCACCGAGGAGACCGGGGCCAGCCCCGGGGAGATCGACGGCAGCAGCCGCGAGGCGTACGCGATCACCTCGCGCGGCACGCGGAAGCCCGCCGTCAGTTCCTCCACCACCGCCCGCGGCTTCCCGAGGTGCCCCAGCGCCTCGTCCCAGCTGCGCGTGGCCCACGGCGTGGTGCCCTGCGCCAGATCCCCGAGCACCGTCGCGGAACCCGTCGTACAGCGCCGCCCCACCGCCCGGTACTGCATCGGCGACAGGTCCTGGGCCTCGTCGAGCACGACGTGGCCCAGCGAAGGCGTCCGCTCCACCAGATCGGCCGCCTCGTCGATCAGGACCAGGTCCGCCGCCGACCACTTCGCCGACTTCACGCTCCGCTGCGGCTTCTGCCACAGCAGCAGCTTCTGTTCGTCCGGCGTCAGCACATCCGCCGCGTGCAGCGCCAGGAACTCCGGGTCGGACAGCAGCCGCAGCACCAGCTTCGCCGGGTCGACCGGCGGCCAGATCTCCTTGACCGCCGCCTTCACCGCGGCGTTGCGCGCCACCGCGTCCTGCACCCGGTCGTCCGGCGCCTCACCCGCCTGCTCCATCCGTACGAGCACCGCGTGCGCGATCCGCTGCGGCAGGGCCTCGCGCGCCGCGCCGTAGCGGATGTCGCGCTTCTGCAGTTCCTCGACCATCTCGGCGATCTCGTACGCCGGCACCCGCCAGCGCCGCGAACCGCGCACCACCATCAGCGGCTCGGCGGGCCGCGTGACGTGGGAGGCGACCGCGCGGCGCAGCACCTCCGCCATCCGGGCATCGCCCTTGACCACGGCGGTTTGGGCCGCGTCCGTGCCGCGTACCTCCAGGCCGTCGCGTGCCACCAGGTCGTCGACGGTGGCCTGCTTGACCTCCAACTCGCCCAGGGCGGGCAGGACCTGCTCGATGTAGTGCAGGAAGGAACGGTTCGGCCCGATGACGAGGGTGCCGGTACGGGCCAGCCGGTCGCGGTGCGCGTACAGCAGGTACGCCACCCGGTGCAGGCCGACCGCCGTCTTCCCGGTGCCGGGGCCGCCCTGGACGCACACCGAGCCGGACAGGCCGGAGCGGACGATCTCGTCCTGCTCGGGCTGGATCGTCGCGACGATGTCCCGCATGGGGCCGACGCGCGGGCGCTCGATCTCCTGCTGGAGCAGCTTGCTGACGGCGGCCGCCTCGGCCGGGTCGCAGAGGTGCTCGTCCTCGTACGCCGTGAGCTCGCCGCCGGTGTAGCCGAATCGGCGGCGCAGCGCGATGTCCTGCGGGTCGGCCTTGGAGGCCCGGTAGAACGGCTGGGAGACGGGCGCGCGCCAGTCGATGACCATCGGATCGCCGTCGGCGTCGTGGACGTGGCGGCGGCCGATGTAGAACTGCTCGCCCTCCGCGCCCTCGGCGAGCTCCGTGCCGGGCGCGTGCAGGTAGTTCAGGCGGCCGAAGAAGAGGGGGGTGTGGGCGAGGTCGGCCAGGGCCTTGATCCGGTCGTCGATCTGGGCCTGGAGGACGATCGCGTTGACCCAGTTCGCGGTGACGTCGCGGATGTCGAGGGCCTCGACGTCCTCGCGCATGGCGCGGAGCGCGGCGCGGGACGCGGTGAGGTGCGCGCGTTCGCGGGCGAGGGGATCGGTGCCGGGCTCGGCTGCGGGCGCGGATTCGGGGGCGTGCGCGGGCACGGGACTGCCTCCAGCTGGTGGTGAGGACTCAGACGGCCCACCGGTTGCCGTCCGGTGGGCGCTCTCCCCGTGACGCTGCGGGAGGCGGCAAGAGCGGAGATTGTAGTCACCGGAACCGGGGCCGCGCGAACGGATTGATCGGTCCGAAGTCCCGCCGGAAGGCCCGTCCGTCGAGTCCCGTCCGCCGCGTCCCCCGAACGGGTGTCATACCCAGGGGTGTGAGACTTCCGGCAGAGCCACTAGGGGTTTCCATGAGCCCGGAGGAGGACGCCGCGGGCCCGGAGGTTCCGCCCCCAGGCCGATGCCGCGGCGGGGCCGCGAACGCACCATGGATACATGAGCACCGCAACCCTCACCCCGATCCAGGGCGGCCGCCCTAGCGGCGCCACCGCCACTTCCGACCTCCGTCCGCGCCCCGGCGTCGGCGGCATGCTGCGGGCCGCCAAGGTCTTCGCCGCGGCCGCCGTGAGCGTCGTCGTGCTCGGTGAGTACGCCGAGGACGCGGGCGTCATACGCCGCTGACCCCGCGCCGGGCAGCCCGGCGCGGGGTCAGCGGCGTGTCGCGGCGCCCCGGCCGCTCGCGGCGGCCCGGGCGGCCACGAGGTCACCGGGCGGCTGCGTCAGTCGCTGGCCAGCAGCTCGTCGGCGTCCATGATCCGGTAGGCGTAGCCCTGCTCGGCGAGGAAGCGCTGGCGGTGCGCCGCGAAGTCCTGGTCGATGGTGTCGCGCGCGACCACCGAGTAGAACCGCGCCTCGTGGCCGTCCGCCTTCGGACGCAGGACGCGGCCCAGCCGCTGGGCCTCCTCCTGGCGGGAGCCGAAGGTGCCCGACACCTGGATCGCGACCGTCGCCTCGGGCAGGTCGATCGAGAAGTTCGCGACCTTCGACACGACCAGCACGCTGATCTCGCCTTGGCGGAAGGCGTCGAAGAGCTTCTCGCGCTGCGCGTTGGAGGTCTCGCCCTTGATCACCGGCGCGTCCAGGTGCTCGCCCAGCTCGTCGAGCTGGTCGATGTACTGGCCGATGACCAGCGTCTGCTCGCCCTGGTGCTTGCGTACCAGCGCCTCGGTGACCTTCCGCTTGGTCGCCGTCGTCGCGCAGAAGCGGTACTTCTCCTCCGTCTCGGCGGTCGCGTACGCCAGCCGCTCCGACTCCGTCAGATTCACCCGGACCTCGACGCAGTCGGCGGGCGCGATGTAGCCCTGCGCCTCGATCTCCTTCCACGGCGCGTCGAACCGCTTCGGCCCGATGAGCGAGAAGACGTCCGACTCGCGCCCGTCCTCCCGGACCAGGGTCGCGGTCAGGCCGAGCCGCCGGCGCGCCTGGAGGTCGGCGGTGAACTTGAAGACCGGCGCGGGCAGCAGGTGCACCTCGTCGTAGACGATCAGGCCCCAGTCGCGGGAGTCGAACAGCTCCAGGTGCGGATAGACGCCCTTCCGCTTGGTCGTCAGGACCTGGTAGGTGGCGATCGTGACGGGCCGGATCTCCTTGCGGGTCCCGGAGTACTCGCCGATCTCCTCCTCCGTCAGCGAGGTCCGCTTGACCAGTTCGTGCTTCCACTGGCGGGCCGAGACGGTGTTCGTGACCAGGATCAGCGTGGTCGCCTTGGCCTTCGCCATGGCCCCGGCGCCGACCAGGGTCTTGCCCGCGCCACAGGGCAGCACGACCACACCGGAGCCGCCGTGCCAGAACCCCTCGACGGCATGCTGCTGGTACGGGCGCAGCGCCCAGCCGTCCTCGGCCAGGTCGATCTGGTGGGCCTCGCCGTCCACGTACCCGGCGAGGTCCTCGGCCGGCCAGCCCAGCTTCAGCAGCGTCTGCTTGATCTGCCCGCGCTCGGAGGGGTGCACGGCCACGGTGTCGGCGTCGAGCCGTGCGCCGACGAGCGGCATGATCCGCTTGGACCGCAGGATCTCCTCCAGCACGGGCCGGTCGGTGCTGGTCAGGACCAGGCCGTGCACGGGGTGCTTGGACAGGGTGAGCCGGCCGTAGCGGGCCATCGTCTCGGCGACGTCGACGAGCAGCGCGTGCGGGACGGGGTAGCGCGAGTACTCGACGAGGGCGTCGACGACCTGCTCGGCGTCGTGCCCCGCGGCCCGGGCGTTCCACAGCCCGAGAGGGGTGATCCGGTAGGTGTGGATGTGCTCGGGAGCCCGCTCCAGCTCGGCGAAGGGAGCGATGGCGCGGCGCGCGGCTCCGGCGAGCTCGTGGTCGACCTCGAGAAGGAGTGTCTTGTCGCTCTGGACGATGAGAGGCCCGTTCACGCACGTCCCTTTCCGGCATGGGTGGCCACCCGGGTGCGGGTGGCCAAACCTCCAGTGTGCCGCATCGGGGCGCTGGTGGGGCTGACGGCGGCCGCGGGGGTACGTAGGGTCCGGGCATGAGTGAAGATCAGCGCGATTTCGTGCCGGCCGGGTTCGAGGTCCCGGCCGGTTTCGTGGCGAGGGGTTCCGGCTCGAACCCCTCGGGGCGCGGCACAACGAGCGGGATCTCGCGGCCTGGACCGGGAGCATCGGGCACATCCGGGCCACGCCCGGATTCGTGGGACGGGGGTGGCCGCCCGTGGCGGGGATGTCCGCCGAGGCCAACCTGGCCGACCTGGAGCGGCACGCGCGGGACTTCGCCGAGCGGCGCGCGTTCACGTACAGCGTGGTGGAGGGGGAGGGAGAGGCGGAGGGGGAGCCTGAGGTCATCGGGTGCCTGTACATCCACCCCGGCCGGGAACGGCCCGGCCGGGTGCAGGTCAGTTCGTGGGTGCGGGCCGACCGGGCGCACCTCGACGGCCCGCTGTACGAGGCCGTCGGCCGCTGGCTGCGCGAGGTCTGGCCCTTCGACGCCGAGCGGATCGACTACGCGCCCAGGTGAGGCAGCGGACCCGCCGGGTACGGGGTCTCCGCCGGGAGCAGGGCCCGGGCCGCCGGCTCCTCGCCGGACCGGAGCAGGGAGCGGATCTCCCCGGCCAGCGGGGTGACGTCGCGGACGGAGACCGTCCACTCGTCGGCGTAGGCCCGTGAGGCGGGCCCGGACAGGCCCAGCTGGAGCGAGCGGTACGGCAGCGGGTTCAGGTGGAGGTCGCGCTCCGGGTCCCACTGGACCCGGGCCGACGTCTCGCGCAGCGAGCGCTGCCAGGTCGCGCGGTCCGCGTGCACGCCGGGTTCGTAGTGGGACAGGCAGGCGGTGCGCAGGGCCTCGTCGAATCCGGAGCGGGTGATCTCGATCGCCAGCACCGTCTCCTGGTCGGGCTTCGAGGCCCAGCCGCAGCGGTACATCATCCACAGGAACGACGGCTTGATCCACGTCATCCGCTCCCGCTTCCAGGCGGGCGGGAACCGGCCGTCGCGGGCCGCGGGCAGGCCGAGGGCGGGGGAGTAGGCCTGGTAGACGGTGACGGTGGTGTCGGTGTGGGCGGCGCGGATGGTGTGGGGTGCGGTGTGCATGGGGCCAGGCTGTCTTGGCGCTGCCGCGCCGGGCCAGCGGTTTTCCGGGGCGTGCGGTGCCGTGCCGGGGCGCTGCCCCCGGGCCCCGCGCCTCAAGCGCCGGCGGGGCCGGGGGTGCCGGGTGGGGCTGGATTGTGCCGGTGGGGTGGGAGGGTGCCGTTGGTGTCGGGGGTGGGGTCAGATGTGGTCTTCGGCCAGTTCGGCTACGCCCGTGATGCGGTGCAGGGCGTATGTGCGGACCTCGTCCGCCGTGTGGTCGTAGCCGGTCACGAAACCGCCTTCCACGCGGACCGGGGCGATGACGCGCTGGCTCGCCGCGCCCTCCGCGTTCACGTAGCCGATCCACACCGCCGACCCCGTCAGCGCGGCCGCCTGGACCGTCGCGAGGGTTTCCGCCGCGCTCGTGCGCGGGAGTTCGCCCGGCGCGGCCGAGGCCGAACCCGACGCCGTGGCCGGCTCCTTGCGCACCGCCGTCGCC
Organism: Streptomyces subrutilus; assembly: GCF_001746425.1. Taxonomy (GTDB): domain Bacteria; phylum Actinomycetota; class Actinomycetes; order Streptomycetales; family Streptomycetaceae; genus Streptomyces; species Streptomyces subrutilus_A. The sequence continues at coordinate 4,197,522 of NZ_MEHK01000001.1, forward strand.
GCCACGTCGCCCGCGCGGATCGCCCGTACCGCCGCCCCCAGCAGGGTGTCGTCCGGCACCGGCGGGCCGTCCGGCACCGGGACGGGCGCCGAGCGCGCCGGGGTGCGGCGGGCGTCGGCCCGGGCCACCAGCACGTCCCCGGTCAGGGATTCCGCGGCGGGCGCGTACCCCATCGTCCGCAGGCCCTCCAGCAGCGTGGTGGGTTCGGCCTGCGCGGCCAGCACGGTGGGCGCGAGGCGGCGCAGCCCCAGTCCCGCCGAGCGCTTGTCGGCCAGGATCTCGCCGAGCATCGCGTCGTCGTCGCAGCGCACGTACGAGGAGGCCGCGCCGACCCGCAGGTGCCCGTGCCGCCGCGCGACGTCGTCGATCAGGTAGGTCAGCGGTTGCGGCACGGGCGTGCGGCTGTGCTCCTTGAGGAAGGCGTGCAGGTCGGCGGCGGCGTGCCCGGCGTCCAGGGCCCGGCGCACCGACCCGGGCGTGAACCGGTACACCGTCGCCCCGCCCTTGGACTCCACGTCCGCGAGCACCGCCAGGGTGTCGCCGAGCGGGCGGCGCAGCGGGCCGGGGGCGACCGCCGTCAGGTCGGCCTGCAGCAGGACGTGGTCCACCGGCTCCGGCAGCAGCGGGGCCAGCAGCGGCGCCGGGTCGCGGTGCTCCAGCAGGGCCCGGCCGAACGCGCTGAGCGCGCCCCGGCCGGTGACGCCCAGCACCTCGGCCTCGGTCAGCGTCCAGTGCGCGACGCGGGCGCGCAGGTCGCTCGTACCGCGTACGGGCCGCTCCCACGCGAGGCGGTCCAACAGGGCGTCGGGCGCCGGGGAACCGCCTTCGGGCAGCGCGGCGAGGAGTTCCAGGACGCGGCGGCGCACCTCGGGCGCGGCGGAGCGGTCGAGGTCGGGGCCGAGCGCGGACAGGGTGCGGCCCTTGCCGTCCTGCTCGCCGACCAGGCCGGCGGTCCGGGTGGCCGGCAGCCAGGCCGCCGCGAGCGCCGACCACCGCTCGGGGGGCGGCAGTTCGCACCAGTCGTCGAAGGCTGGGGTCGGCGCGTAGCGTTCGTCCGCCTCCCCGTCGCCGGCCAGCAGCCCGGCCGCGTAGGCGAGTTCGATCCAGAACGCCGCCATCGGCTCGGCGGTGTCCAGGAGGGTGGCGGCCCGCTTCAGGTCCCGTACGGCGAGGCCGCCCGCGCGCAGCACCAGCGGACCGGCGTGCTCCCAGGACTTCACCAGCTCCTCGACGGTGGACAGCGCGGCCAGCGCCTGCCCGGCGGCGTTGGCGTCCACAAGCTGTGGACGGTGCTCGCGGTGCGCGGTCACCGGCGGAGCCACCGGCGCGGTGTCCCGGTGCGCGAGGCCGCCGCGCAGGTGCAGCGCCACCTCGCGCGGCAGGACCACCGTCCGCGCGGAGGCGGGCAGCAGCAGTCCGTGGTCGCGCAGCCAGCGCACCGGCGCGGCCGGGTTCGGGGTCACCTCCCCGTACGGAGGCCCCCACACGAGCCGTCCGAGCACCTGGTGCGCCTCCGCCGGGGCCTCGTCCAGCAGCGCCGACATCCGCTCCGGGTCGGTGAACAGCCCGGTCAGCGCCGAGACCGCGGACACCGGATCGTGGGTGGCGGGCAGCCCGACGGCCGCCACGATCTCCTGGATCCGGGTCGGGGACATCCCGGACGTGGCCTCGGCGACGGTCGGGCCGAGGCCCGTCGGGGAGGGCCGCTGGGCGGCGGGCGCGAGCAGCTCGCGGGCGGTGCGCACCAGGCGCAGCCGGTCCTCGTCGCCCCACACCAGGGCCTGGTCGCGCAGGGTGGCCAGGGCCCGGGGGAGGGCGGCGCGCGCCCCGTTGTCGTGGCCGGTGGTGCCCTCCTGGCCGGTCAGCAGCGACTCCAGCACCGGGTACGGGCACGGGTCGGGGGCCACTGCCAGGGCCTCGGCGGTCTGCAGCGCGAACCGGTCCAGCCGCTCCAGCGCCCGCGCCACCGAGGCGCGGGTCCCGGCGCGGGTGGCCAGCTGGGTCACGTCGCCGGGCACCGGGCTGAGCAGGTCCGGGCGGGCGTGCAGCAGAGCGGCGAGCGCCGCGTCGTCGCGGGCGCGCAGCGCCTCGGCGAGGGAACGCGGGGCGCCCGTCGCGGCGCCCCCTGCGGTGCTTGCCTCAGGCACGGTCGTCGCCTCCTGGTCGCGTCGGCCGGTCAGTCGGCCGGTCCCCATCCGGCCAACGGTATCCGCTGAGCCCGCGGCCGCTCCACGGGCGCACGCGCTACCTTCGGGACAGGCGGTAAGGGAGGAGCCGGGCGTGGGGATCGAAAGCGACCAATTGGTCTACGAATATCTGAGCCGCGTCGGGGACTTGGCGCAGCAGCGGCAGCTGTCCTCCGGTGACCGGATGCGGCTCGTGGCGGGGCTGCGGGACGAGATCGACCGTCGGCGCGCCCGCTACGAGCCGGAGACCCCGGCCGCGGTGCGCGGCATCCTGGAGCGGCTCGGCTCGCCGGAGGAGGTCCTGGCCGGCCACGGCGCCGCCGGGACGGGGGTCGCGCCGGTCCGGGCCGCCCCGGCCGTGCCCACCCAGCGGGGGCCGCGCGGGCCGAAGCCGCCGAAGCCTGCGAAGCCGGCGCAGCCGTCGGCGGAGCCGCGGAACGTGCCGCCGCACCTGGCCGGGCTCGACGAACTCGGCACGTCGGGAGGGGCGGAGCCCGACTGGTGGCGGGTCGGCCCGGGGGTGTACGGGGCGGGGCCGCAGGTCGAAGGGTTCGCCGGCGGCATCGAGTTCCCGGAGTTCGAGGCCGATCCGGAGCCGGAGCCGGGGGCGGAGGCGGCGGGCAAGGCGGGGGGTGACGCCGAGGCCAAGGCGAAGGCCGGGGCCGGGGCGGGTGCCGGGGCGGCGGAGTCGGGCGTACGGGGCTTCGTACGGTTCCTGCGCGAGCGGCGACAGGCGAAGAAGGAGGCGGCGGCGGAGGCGGCCCCCGCCGCGGGGGCGGAGGCCGCGGCCGGCCCCCGGCCCCGGCCGAACGCCTTCCTGCTGCTGGCCGCGGCCGTCCTGCTCGCCGGTGTGGTGACCGGCTACTGGCTGCTGCTCGTCGTGGGCTGGCTGCTCCCGTACGCCTCGCGGGTGCTGGGGCCGGCCGAGCGCAAGTGGGCCGTCTTCGGGCCGCCGGGGGTGGTGGCCGCGGGGGCGGTGGTGTGGTTGTGGGGCCGGATGAACGACCGCTGGGGGGAGGCTTTGCCGGAGGACCAGCTGAGCGGGGCCCTGCACGGGATGTGGCCGTGGTTGCTGCGGGTGGCTGCCGTTGCCTCCGTCGCGTACCTGGTCTGGCGGGCGCGTCGGCGCTAGCCGGGCCGGGGCCGGGGTGCGGCGCCGTCGCGGGGGCCTCTGCCCCCGGGCCCCCGGCGCCTCAAACGCCGGCCAGGCTGAATCGTGCCGGGTGGGGCCGGGTGGGTCCGGTGCGGGTCACAGATCGGGGCTCCGTCCCGGGCCCCGCGCCTCAAGCGCCGGCGGGGCTGGAGGGTGCCGGCCAGGCTGAATCGTGCCGGGTGGGGCCGGGGGGGCCCGGTGCGGGTCACAGATCGGGCTCCGCGCCTCAAACGCCGGCGGGGCTGGGAGTGTCGGCGGGGCTGGAATTGGCCCCGTCAGCCGCCCGGGATGGTTTGTTGCTGTTTCTCCACCGGTTCGGCGTCGGCGGACTTGACCAGGTCGAGGAAGGCGGGGGACTTGGCGAGGTGCAGGAGTTGGTCGTTGGTGACCGGGGCCGAGGTGTTCGAGGCGTCGTGGGGGCTGACCACCAGGGAGACCTTGCTCTTGCCGTAGCGGAAGGAGAGCCGGGTTTCGGTGACGTTGCCGTCGTTGACCGGCGCGGTCGCCGCCGCGGCCTCGATGCCGCCGGGCAGGGTGGCCCTCGCGCAGACCTCGCCCCTCGCCTCGTGGCAGGGGCTCCCGGTGTCCGCCGGCTCCGCCGGCCGGACCGAGAAGATGATGACGAACGCCTTGTCGTCCTTCGAGCCCTGGTAGAGCCGCACCGACAGGTCGGTCCGCCGCACCGTGCCGACCGACGGCGGAAGCAGCCCCTGGAGCACGCCGACGGCCCGGTTCTGGAAGTCCTCCTGCCGGATCCGCTCGGCCGCCGGGAGGTCGGCCATCGACGACTGGCCCGGGGTCGGTTCCAGGTGGACCGGCGGCGGCGGCGCGCTGCTCGACGGCGGCGCGGCCACGTTCGCCGCCCCGCCCGCCTGCGGACCGCCGCCACCGCCTGGCGGGGCCACGGCTCCCGCCAGGGCGAGCGCGGCCACGGCCAGCGCCCCGCCGCCGATCGCCACCCGCACGCGCGCCTTGCGGCGCCGCCCCTGCGCGCGGGCCGGGCCCACCAGGTCCGGCAGCGGGGGCAGGTCGGCGGTCGTCCGGTCCATCGCGTCGCGGAGCAGCAGGGCGGCCCTGTCGTCGGGGAGTTCGTAGAGGTCTTCGTTGGTGGCCATGACGTCTCCTCAGTTCTCGGTGGCGTAGAGGTGGGCCTCGCCCAGCTGCGCGCAGCTTCGCCAGGGCGCGCGAACACTGGCTCTTGACCGTTCCCTCGCTGCAGCGCAGCAGTTCGGCGACCGTGCCGACGCTCAGGTCCTCCCAGTAGCGCAGGACGACCATGGCCCGGGCCCGCGGCGGCAGCGCGGCCAGGGCGGCGAGCAGGGTGACGCGCAGGTCGGCGTGCTCGGGCAGCGCCGGCGGGCCGGCGTGCGCGTGGGCCAGGAGGTCACGCAGCCGCCGGCGCCGCTCGGCGAGGAACGTGCGGGTCAGCACGGTCCTGGCGTAGGCGTCGGGACTGTCGGCCGCGGACACCTTCCGCCAGTGCTGGAACAGCTTGGCGAGCGTCGTCTGCGTCAGATCGCGTGCGCCGTCGGCGTTTCCGCACAGCAGGTACGCCGTCCGGTACAGCTTGCGCTGGCCGGCCCGGGCAAAGGTCTCGAAGTCGAGCCCGGAGTCGTGTTCGGTGCCTGGTGGCATCCGCCCTCCCCTTCACATCGTGTCTCTCACCCCTGTCCTGAGCGCTGCCGCGCGCGAAAGGTTGAGCACGAGTTTCGACGGGTCCCGCCCGCTGTCCGCCCGGGTGTCGGTCGGCTCGGCACAATGGCGGGTATGAACCTCACCGTCGGCTTCGACCTCGACATGACCCTCATCGACTCGCGTCCGGGAATCAAGGCCGCCTACCAGGCGCTCTCCGCCGAAACGGGCACGTTCATCGACGCGGACGCGGCGGTCACGCGGCTCGGGCCGCCGCTCGACGAGGAGCTGGCGTACTGGTTCCCGGAGGCCGAGATCCCGGCGGTGGCGGACCGCTACCGGGAGATCTATCCCACATACGCGATCGAGCCGACGCCGGCGATGCCGGGCGCCCGCGAGGCGATCGAGGCCGTCCAGGCGCTCGGCGGCCGCGCGATCGTCGTCACCGCCAAGCACGAGCCCAACGCCCGCCTGCACCTGAAGCACCTGGGCATCGAGCCGGACGCCGTCATCGGCTGGCTGTGGGCCGAGGCCAAGGCCGGGGCGCTGCGCGAGTACGGGGCGCAGGTCTACGTCGGCGACCACGTGGGCGACGTGCGCGGCGCCCGCAAGGCCGGCGCGCTGTCCGTGGTGGTGCCGACCGGGCCCTGCCCGGAGCCCGAACTGCGCGCCGCGGGCGCCGACGTGGTGCTCGCCGACCTCACCGCGCTGCCGCGGTGGCTCGCGGAGTACGTCGCGGCCCAGCAGGCCCGGCCCGTCCAGCAGGCCCGGCCCGCCCACGCCGGTACGGCCGCCGCCGAGGCGCCGGCGACCGCCTAGGCCTGTGAGGCGCGGGCCGCCCGGCGCTGGGCGGCGGCCGAGCGGAGCACGCCCGCCGCGGAGATCGCGAAGCCGACGCCCATCAGCATGCAGAGGGCCCACGCGTACGAGGGGAACGGTTCGAGGTCCAGGAACAGCGGGGCCATCGTCGCGAGGGTGGCCACGGCGCCCACGATGAAAACGATGCCGCCGGCCTTCACCAGGGCGTCGCCGGGCCGTGCTTCGTCGGCAGGAGGAGTAACAGTCACCCCACCAGGGTAGTTCCCTGGCCTGAGTGGCCGACGGCGAAGGACCGGGGAACGTCTTGTCACCGGCCCCTCGACCATTAGCCTTGAGGTGGCGGGTCACAGTTGACCCGCTGCACTGTTATCCGGAGCCGTTCCACGGCACTCCGGACCCCGACGAGCACAAGGACAGAGGACGGACGTGCCTACCGGCAAGGTCAAGTGGTTCAACAGCGAGAAGGGCTTCGGCTTTCTCTCCCGCGACGACGGCGGCGACGTCTTCGTCCACTCGTCGGTGCTCCCTGCCGGGGTCGACTCCCTCAAGCCCGGCCAGCGCGTCGAGTTCGGTGTCGTCGCCGGCCAGCGCGGTGACCAGGCTCTTTCGGTGACGGTCCTGGACCCGGCGCCGTCCGTCGCGGCAGCCCAGCGCCGCAAGCCCGACGAGCTCGCCTCCATCGTGCAGGACCTCACGACCCTGCTGGAGAACATCACGCCGATCCTGGAGCGCGGCCGCTACCCGGACAAGGTGCACGGCACGAAGATCGCCGGCCTGTTGCGCGCGGTGGCCGACCAGCTCGACGTCTGAGCCGGCCGCACCACGACGATGCCCCGCCCCTCGCGAGAAGGGCGGGGCACACGCATGACCGGGCCGCTTCGGCCCCCGGCGCTACGGGAAGGCCAGCGCGCCGGGCGCGATGGCCGGTACCAGCCCCTCGGCCGCCGCCCGGGTCAGCAGCCCGCGCACCGCCGCGTAGCCGTCCTCGCCGAGGTCGGCGGTGAACTCGTTGACGTACAGCCCGATGTGCTGGTCGGCCACGGCCGGGTCCAGCTCCTGGGCGTGGGCCCGTACGTACGGGCGGGAGGCCTCCGGGTCGTCCCAGGCCATCCGCACCGACGCACGGGCGGACTCGGCCAGGACCTTCAGCGTCGCCTCGCCCAGCGAGCGCTTGGCGATGATCGCGCCGAGCGGGATCGGCAGCCCGGTCGTGGACTCCCAGTGCTCGCCCATGTCGGCCAGGCAGTGCAGCCCGTAGTCCTGGTAGGTGAACCGGGCCTCGTGGATGACCAGTCCGGCGTCCACCCGGCCGTCGCGCACCGCCGGCATGATCTCGTTGAAGGGCAGCACCACCACCTCGCCCACCCCGGCCGGGAGCACGTCCGCCGCCCACAGCCGGAACAGCAGGTAGGCGGTGGAGCGCTCGCTCGGCACCGCGACCGTCCGGCCGCTCAGGTCGGGCCCCGCGCCACCGGCCAGTGCCGGGTCCTTGACGAGCACGAGCGGACCGCAGCCACGCCCCAGGGCCCCGCCGCAGGGCAGCAGGGCGTACTCCTCGAGCACCCAGGGCAGCACGGCGTACGACACCTTCAGCACGTCCAGCTCGCCGCGCTCGGCCATGCCGTTGGTGAGGTCGATGTCCGCGATGGCGACGTCGAGGGCGGGCGCGCCCGGGACCCGGCCGTGCGCCCAGGCGTCGAAGACGAAGGTGTCGTTCGGGCAGGGCGAGTAGGCGATCTTCAGCGGTTCACCGGTGCTCATGGCGTTCTCCCCAGTTCGCGAGTACGGGACCCAGCGCGCGGAATCCGTCCGTGAGGGCGGCGAGGGCGTCCCCGATCCGCCAGGCGGCACGGTCGCGCGGGCCCACGGCGTTGGACACGGCGCGGATCTCCAGTACGGGCAGCCCGTGCGCGGCCGCCGCCTCCGCCACCCCGAAGCCCTCCATGGCCTCGGCCCCGGCCATCGGGTGCCGGGCGGCGAGCTCGGCCGCGCGGGCCGCGGTACCGGTGACGGTGGAGACGGTCAGGACGGGCGCGAGCAGCGCCCCGGTGGCCTCGGCGGCGTGCGCGGCGAGCTCGGCGGGCGGCAGGTGCACGCTGTGCCCGAAGCCGAGCGCCCGCACGTCCAGGAAGCCTTCGGGGGTCTCGGCCCCCAGGTCGGCGGCGACGATCGCGTCCGCCACGACGAGGGAGCCGGGCGGGGCGGCGGGCTGGAACCCGCCGCCGATGCCGGCCGACACGACGAGCGTGTACGGGCCGAGGGCCAGGGCGGTGGCGGTGCCGGCGGCGGCCGCGGCCGGACCGACGCCCCCGACGAGCACGTCGAAGGCGATGCCGGGGAGGTCCCGGCGGGTGATGGGGTACCCGCCCGGGAGGGTGCGCGGCTCAGGACCCGGGGCGTCGGGATGAGGGCTCAGCCCGGCGGCGACGGAGTCTGCCTCCGCCGCCACCGCGGTCACGACGAGCGCGCGCACCGGTGCGGCCCGGTTACTTGAGCTTGAGGTTGAAGGTCCAGACGGAGAGCGGCTTGCCGTCCTCGGCGACCTGGACGAAGGCGAGCTTCTTCGAGGCCGGGGCCTCGCCCTGGCCGCCGGTCGCGAAGACGTCGGCGCCCGGGAAGCTGCGGTAGGTGTTCGAGGAGGGCTCCGTGATGGGCTGCCCGTCGAGGACCGCCTGCCACTTCTTGCCGTCCTCGACGACGTCCGGCTCGACGCCGAGGCGCAGCGTGTCGCCGCGGGCGTACTCGACGGTCTTGGCGTCCTTCAGGTTGGTGAGGCAGTCCTGGACCTTGTCCATGGACAGCGGCTCGGTGCCGCCGTGGCAGGCGGCTTCGGCGGACACCGACGAGGTGCCGACCGTCACGGTCGCCAGCGGTGTCGGCTTGTCGCAGGCGGAGAGGAGGAGGAGGCCGGCGGACACGGCTCCGAGGGCCGCGACGCTGCGGCGGGCCCTACCCGAGAAAAGCGGTGCGGTCATGAGCCGAAGGCTATCGGGCCGGTGGGCTGCGCCGCTGCACGGGGTCCCCTGGCCTGCGGCGCGCCGCCGGGGCTCGGCCCCCGGTGCCCCGCGCCTCAAACGCCGGCGGGGCTGGATTCGCTGCGCCCGTCTGCCGGGTGCGGCGCCGTTGCCGGGGGCTGGCCCCCCGGTGCCCCGCGCCTCAAACGCCGGCGGGGCTGGATTCGGCTGCGGCCGCCGGTCGGGTGCGGCGCCCCGGGTGTTGAGCCGTATCGGCGGGGGGGCGGCGGAGCCTCGGGGAGGGGTGGCTATGCGACTCGGGGGCGGGGGGCGCCCCGGTGGCGGTGGGGGGCGCCCAGGAGGCCGCGTACGGCCATGAACGTGCCGAGGGCGACCACGCCCGCGGCCACGGACATGCCCAGCACCCCGTTCAACGGCAGCGCGATCCCGATCGCACCCCCCAGCACCCACGCCATCTGGAGCAGCGTCTCCGAACGGGCGAACGCGGACGTCCGCACCGCCTCCGGCACGTCCCGCTGGATCATCGCGTCCAGCGACAGCTTCGCCAGCGCCTGGCAGAAGCCCGCCGTCGCACCCAGCACCGCCATGAACAGCCCGCTGAAGAACGCCGCCGCCAGCACCGCGACCCCGAGCGTCAGGCACAGCACCGCCGCGATGATCGCCTCCGGCGCCCTCGCCCGCAGCCACGCCCCGACCGCCGTGCCGCACGCGTTCCCGACGCCCGCCGACACGCCGACGATGCCCAGCGACACCGCCGCGCTCTGCCCCGCCAGGGGATGCTCGCGCAGCAGGAACGCCAGGAAGAAGATCAGGAACCCGGACAGCCCGCGCATCGACGCGTTCGCCAGCAGTCCGCACAGGACCGACCGGCTGACCGTCCGCAGCCCCGGCCGCCGCGAGTGCGCCTCGTGCGTGGACAGCCGCGCCCGCCGCTCGCCCCGCGCCTCGTCCACCTTGTGCGGCAGCGTGAACGCCGCGAACGTGCCCCACAAGAAGATCGCGCACGCCCCGTACAGCGGCCACTGCGGGCCGAACTGGTGCAGCCCGGCACCCGCCGGCGCCGCCACGCCCGTGGCCAGCAGCCCGGCCAGCGTCACCCGGGAGTTCGCCTTGACCAGCGAGAAGCGCGGCGGCAGCAGCCTCGGCACCACCGCGCTGCGCACCACCCCGTACGCCTTCGAGGAGACCAGCACCCCCAGCGCCGCCGGATACAGCTCCAGGCCCCCCGTGGCCACCGCGCCCGACATCGTCAGCGCCAGCAGCGCCCGGGTCAGCATCGCGGCCGCCATCGAGGCCCGGCGCCCGTGCGGCAGCCGGTCCAGCAGCGGCCCGATCACCGGGGCCAGCAGGGTGAAGGGGGCCATCGTGATCGCCAGGTACAGGGCCACCCGGCCGCGTGCCTCGTCCGTGGGGACGGAGAAGAAGACCGTCGAGGCCAGCGCCACCGTGATCATCATGTCGCCGGCGCCGTTGATGGCGTGCAGCTCGATCAGCTTGCCGAGCCCCGACTCGCCGGCCCCGTGCGCGTGCGTGGCCCGCCGGATGCCGCGCGCCGTGCCGGTGATAGGCAGGTGCAGGGCACGCCCCATGGCCCGGCCGGCCCGCCTGGCCGGTCCCGAGCCGTCGCGGGACGACCGTGCGGATGCCACCTCGCCATAGTGCCCCACAGGTCCCTCCCGGACTCTCCCCGGCGTGTCGCGGAGGCCCTCCGCACGCGGCCTTCTCCGCGAATCGGACCTTGCATGTGGGCCCGGGGCTTCGAAGGAGGTAGCGTGCGTAGCGCGCCACCGGCGGTTGCTCTTGGCCGCGCGCCTCTTCGCGATCCCGCAGAATGGATCGCATAAAGGTGCGCCCGGAGTCCGATCGGGTGCGGACGTCGACGCGGCCCTCTGGTCCGCTCCGCCCGTGCCACGTACGGACAAGACCGACGGGTCGTTGTGGACGACAGTACGGACGGCGCACTCGTGAGACGGCGTAGGAGAGAACGAGACCAGTGAGTGCTGCGACGACGCGAAGCCGTACCCCGCGTACCCCCGACCGCCTGTGCGTCGAGGCGGTAGACCTCGCCCGCGCGGCCGCCGAGGAGGCCGCCTTCCCCGGTGTGGTGGGCGAGCACGTCTCCGCGGTGGCGGAGGGGGACCGGGTCGTCACCCACTTCTTCGAGGCCAAGGAGCCGGGCTACCGCGGCTGGCGCTGGGCCGTCACCGTGACCCGCGCCTCCCGCGCCAAGAACGTCACCCTCGACGAAACGGTGCTGCTCCCCGGCGAGGACGCGCTGCTGGCCCCCGAGTGGGTGCCGTGGAGCGAGCGGCTGCGCCCCGGCGACATGGGCCCGGGCGACCTGCTGCCCACCGACGCCGAGGACCTGCGGCTGGAGCCGGGCTGGTCGGGCGAGGACGCGCCGCCGCCGAACTCGGTGGTCTCCGCGGAGATGGCCGAGCTGGTCGAGGCGGAGGACGCGGACGTCATCGACCGCGCGGTGGTCCCGGTCCGCGGGTCCATCACGTCGGTGGCCGAGGAACTGGGCATGCGACGTGCCCGGGTGCTCTCGCGGTACGGGCTGCACAGCGCGGCCGACCGCTGGGACGAGTCGTTCGGCGCGAAGACGCCGATGGCGCAGGCGGCGCCGGCGTCCTGCGTCTCCTGCGGGTTCCTGGTCGCGATCGGAGGCTCGCTGGGGCAGGCCTTCGGTGTCTGCGCGAACGAGTTCAGCCCGGCCGACGGGCGGCTGGTCTCGCTCTCGTACGGGTGCGGCGGGCACTCCGAGGCCGCGGTCATGCCGGCCCCGCTGAGGCCGGCTCCGCCGGTGCTCGACTCGATGGCCACGGACGAGTTCCCCCTGCGCCCGTCCGCCGACACCGGCTCGGTCCCCACGGCCGACCTCCCCGCCGCCGATCTGGGCCACTCGTAGCCCTGCGGTCCGCTTCCCCGGGGTGGAGCCCCAGGGACGCCCCCGCAGGCTGATCGGGGGCGCCGCGGGTCAGTCCGCCGAGCCCCGTCGGCGCAGGACGCGCTTCGCCGCGAAGGCCAGGGCCAGGGCCCCCGCCAGGACGAGGGCGCCCTTGCCGAAGCCGCCCGGCGGCTCCGGCACGGGCGACGCGTCCGGCCCGGCCCCCGGCTGCGGCGGAGCCGCCGAGGCGCTCGCGGCGGCCAGCGGGACCGCGACCACCCGGCTGGCCCCGCCCTCCGCCCCGAACATCAGCGCCGACCCGTCCGCCGCGTACGTCACCGACTCCGCCTGCCCCTGCCACGGCGCGTCCATCCGGTCGCCCTCGCCCTGCGGCCGCCCGTCCTTCCAGGCGTACGTGCGGGCCGTGAAGTACCCCCGCAGGGCCAGCCGGCTCCCGTCGGGGGAGAACGCCCCGTCCGTCACCCACGGCACGTCCGCGACCCGCCGGAACACGTTCGGCCCGCTCGCGGACAGCCGCTCCGGACCCTCGTACAGCCCGCCCGTGCTCTCGTGCTTGCTCGCGATGTACACCCGGCCCGTCACCGGATGCACCATCAGCGCCTCCGCGTTCCGCGGCCCGTCCGCGTACCGCACCGTGAACTGCGCGGCCTTGACCGTGACATCGCCCAGCTGCTTCGGCTCCGGGAAGCGGTAGATCCACACGTGGTCCCAGGTGCCGTCCCGGTTGTCCCCGATGTCGCCGACGTACAGCTGCCCGTCCGGCCCGAGCGAGATCGCCTCGACGTCCCGCGGCCGCCCGATGCCCGTCAGCGTGACCCGCGCCACCGTCCTGCCGGTCGCCGAGTCCACCGCGTAGACGTACGGGCCGTCGTCGCTGTCGTTGTGCGTCCAGTACACGCCCGGATGGATCCGGCTGGCCGCCAGCCCGCTCGACTCCTTGATCCGCGGATCGGTGATGGTGAAGGAGGACGCCCCGGGAACCTCCGACCCGGCCGCGACGGCGGACGACGGCGGCAGCAGGGCGAGGACCAGGACGGCGGAGGCGGACGACAACGGCAGCAGGCGCATGCCCCCAGCCTGCCAGCACGCCCGGGCGTGTCCGGCATCACAGGGGCTCGGGTCGGGCGATCCGCGATGATGACCGGATGCGTTTCATGTTCGTCGGCGACTCCATGACCATCGGACGCGCCGGCGACTACACCTGGCGCTACCGGATGTGGCAGCACCTGGGTTCCACCCCCGGCGGTCCGTACGAGATAGTCGGCCCGCGCCGCGCGCTGTACGACACCTCCGCCGACGCGCCCACCAGCCACTCCTACGCCGACCCGGACTTCCCGCAGGACGCCCGCCGCCACCTGGCCGGCTGGGGCGAGGGCTGGCAGCACATGGCCCCCCTCATCGGGCCCGCCGCCGGGGCCGGCCGGGCCAACGTCCTGCTCGTCTCCCTCGGACTGATCGACCTCGGCTTCTACACCGGCGCCGAGGACACCGCCGCCAACGTCCGCCGCTTCGTCGCGGCCGCCCGTCAGGCCCGCCCCGGCATCCGGATGGTGCTGCTGCCGGTGATCCCCAACATCCGCGCCGAGGAGGACGCGCCCTTCGCTGCCGAAGTGGCCCGCTTCAACGAGCTTTTGGCGAAGGCGGTGGCCGACCTGACCACCGCCGCCTCACCGATCCTGCTGGGCGCCCGCCCGGACGCGTACGACATCCACCGCGACACCTACGACGGGACCCACCCCAACGCCTCGGGCGAACACCGCCTGGCGGGCGAGTTCGCCGCGGTCCTCCACCAGGGCTGGGGCATCGGCGGCCCCTACCGCCCGCGGGACTAGCCCCCCGCACCCGGCTCCGCATCCGTGCCCGGGCCCGCGGCCGGCTGCTGCGCCCGCCTGACCTCCCTCAGATAGTCCAGGGCCTGCTTCCCGGAGACCTCGCCCAGGAGCCGGTCCTCGTGGAGCCCGCGGCGCGCCTCGTTGCGGGCGCCCACGAGCGACTCGGCCCGCAGCACCAGCAGGCCGCCGAACACCAGGGCTGCGGCCACCCACCAGGGCGCCTCGGCGACGACGCCCAGCGCGGCCGTCAGCAGGCCGCCGAGGGAGGCGAGGAAGCGGGGTGCGGTCATCGGGTACTCCTCGAAGGACGGGCAGGACAAGGGGACTTCGGTAAAACCGTCGACAAAGGCGTCGCCGAACCTGGCGGTTGGCCGTACAGGCGCCGCCCGGCTGGCCAAGATGGTGCTCCGGGCAGAGACGCGGACCCCGGCGACGCGGACGGCGGCGACATCCGACGACACCGTTTCTACGCCCGCCCGGGCCCGCCGACCAGGGGCTTCGGGCAACGGTGAACGAGTGAACGCCAATGAACGGGCCCCGGACGAGGAGAGCGAATGGCAGGACCTGGGGGAGCCCGCCCGAAGGGCCCGCAGCGCCCCGATCCGGCGGCGGCCGCACCGGAGTTCCGGTCCTGGGCGGCGCTCATGCGCCGCGTCCACGACGAGCTCTACCTGGAGCTGGCACCGGCGGACCGCCCCACGGTCAGGGCGCTGGCCGACGCGGCCCACCTCAGCCCCGGCTACGTCTCCGAGGCGTTCTCCGGCAAGCGGCGCCCGGGGCTGAGCGCCTTCCGCGCGATCGTCGGGGCGCTGGGCGGGGACCCCGGCGCGTGGGAGCCGCGCTGGCACCGGGCGCAGGCCCGGCAGCAGCCGGCCGCGGAGCCGCCGCCCGCGCCCCTTCCCGGGGTCGCGGACGACAGCCCCGCGGACCCCTGCCCCCACGGGCCGGGGCAGCCCCCGTCGGGGCACGGCGCGGATCTGCGGCGTTACCCCGTACGCCGCTTCGTGCGGGCCGTCCTGGCGTGGGCGGCGGCGGTGTTCACCCTCCCGGTGCGCGTCCGCAGGGACAAGCGCGCGGTGCGGATGCGGCGCCGGCTGATCAAACAGGTCATGGCGAGGGCGGCCGAGGACCTCGAGCGTGCCGAGGCCCACCACTACCTGGAACCGCGGTTCGTGATCCTCGAGGAGCCGGCGCAGGAGCCCCCCGGGGGCAGGCGCCGCAGCAGGACGCACCGGCGGACGGAGCTCGTGCCGGTGCCGACCGGGGTGAGCAGCGTCCGTGCGCTCTACGAGGACCTGGACGAGCTGGTGGTGCTGGGCCGGCCCGGCATGGGCAAGACCACGCAGCTCGCCCGGCTCGCCCACCGACTGGCCGAGGAGGCCCTGGCCGGGGACGACGCCGGGGACCCCGCGTACATCCCGGTCTACCTGCGCCTCGACAGCTACCGGGGCGAGCCGATCGAGGAATGGCTGGCCGCCGTGATGAGCAGGTTCCAGGGCGTCTCCGGGGTGCTGGTGCGCACCTGGCTGGACGAGCACCTGCTGCTTCCGGTGCTGGACGGCCTGGACGAGGTCCCGGAGGCGGACCGGCCCCAGTGCGTGCGGGAGTTGCTGCGCCTGCGCGAGCTGTGCCCCGGCATGGCCGTCGGCTGCCGGACGGACGAGGGCGACCTGCGGCGCCTCGTCCGCGGGCTGCGGGCGCTGCGCTACGTCGAGATCCAGCCGCCGACCCGGCAGGACGTCCAGGCCTTCCTCAACGCCGACCGGGCGGCCCTCGCCGACGTGCACGCGGCGCTGGAGGAGAACCAGGACCTGTGGCCGCTGCTGCAGTCGCCGATGATGCTCCACGTCATCCGCGTCGCCTACGCCGGCCGGCCGGCGGACGACCTGCGCCTGGGGGGCGCCGCCGCGGAGCGCCGGAGCCGGATCTTCGACGCCTACGTGGCGCAGTGCCTGCTGCGCGAGCGTCCGCGGCCGGACGGCGCCCCGGAGCGGACGCTGACCTGGCTGACCTGGCTGGCCCGGACGCTCACCGCACGCGGCGAGCACGTCCTGTACCTGGACCGGCTGGATCTGAGCTGGCTCTCGCGCCGGGAGGGGGCCCTGCCGCGGGTCGTCCCCACCGTGGCCATGGCCGCCTGCGCCCTCGGGATCCCCGTGCTGTGGGTGGCGGCGGCCGACCGGGCCGGGGTGCTGCACGCCGGCGTGCCGGGCGCCGCGGCGGTGGCCCTGGCCCTGGTGTGCAACACGGCGGCGCAGGCGTTCAGGTCGGACGAGCACTTCCTGCGGATGCCGGAGGGTGAGGACGCGGACGGCAGGGGCCGGCGCGGAGACGTGCTGATCCCCATCAGGAACAACAGCGTGACGATGGCGGTCATCCTGTTCTGTCTGCTGCTGACGGGAGTGGACCTGGCGGCGCCGGGCCCCGTCGTGGTGGCACTCGCCTACCTGTGGGTCATGACCACCCAGATGGAAGGCGCCCTCACCGACGTCTTCTCACCCGTGGAGCAGTTGCGGTGGACCTGGCGGCGCCGCGAGCGGGCGGTCTTCTCGGCGGGCAGGTTCCCCGTGAAGCGCATGGCCTTGTCGGGCCTCGTGTGGATCGCCGTCCAGGCCCTGGTCGGCTACGTGGTCCACCTGCTCTGCCCGGACCCGGCGTGGATCGCTCCGGTCGCGGCCTTCGCGCTGGGGTGGGCCTACGTCCTCGGCAACCAGTTCGAACCCTCGCTGCAGGACCGGCGCCCCCGTCCCAACGAGGGGGTCCGCCGCACGGTCCGCTTCTCCCTGGTCCACGGGTTCGCGGCGCTGGTCGTGGCCGCGGTGCTGCTGACCGCGCTCATCGGACTGGCCTCGCCGGGACAGGACCTGCGGCGCGCGGGCTTCGTCGCGGCCCTGCTGGGCCTGCTGTTCGCCGTGGTGCGCGGCTTCCGCTACGGGGGACTGGCGGTGGTCCGCCACTGGACGATCCGCGCGGTGCTCGCCCACCGGGGGCGCACCCCCTACCGCTACCGGCGCTTCCTGTACACCGCCGAGCAGCGCATCCTGCTCTTCCGCACGGACAGCGGGTTCTTCTTCCCGCACCGCCTGATCCAGCTGCACTTGGACACCACCGCCGAGGAGCTGCTGCCCCGGGTGACGCCCGCGCCGTGAGCAGGCCGCCGCCCCGGAGCGGGGCGGCGGCCCGGGCACCGCGCGATCACCAGGCGAAGGCCTCCGGGGAGGGGCCCGGCCCGGGGAAGATCTCGTCGAGGCCGGCCAGGACCTCCTCGCCCAGCTCCAGCTCCAGCGCGCGCAGGGCACTGCCGAGCTGCTCGGAGGTGCGCGGGCCGACGATCGGGCCCGTCACCCCGGGCCGGGTCAGCAGCCAGGCCAGCGCCGTCTCGCCGGGTTCCAGGCCGTGCTTGTCGAGGAGGTCCTCGTACGCCTGCACCTGCGCCCGTACCGCGGTGTTGGCCAGCGCGTCCGCCGACCGGCCGGAGGCCCGGCGCCCGCCCTCGACCTCCTTCTTGATGACCCCGCCCAGCAGACCGCCGTGCAGCGGGGACCACGGGATGACCCCGAGCCCGTACTCCTGGGCGGCCGGGATGACCTCCATCTCGGCGCGCCGTTCGGCGAGGTTGTAGAGGCACTGCTCGCTGACGAGCCCGACCGTGCCGCGCCGGGCGGCGGTCTCGTTCGCCTGGGCGATCTTGTAGCCGGGGAAGTTCGAGGACCCGGCGTAGAGGACCTTGCCCTGCTGGATCAGTACGTCGACGGCCTGCCAGATCTCCTCGATGGGGGTCCGGCGGTCGACGTGGTGGAACTGGTACAGGTCGATGTAGTCGGTCTGGAGCCGCTTCAGGCTCGCCTCGACGGCCCGCCGGATGTTCAGCGCGGAGAGCCGGTCGTGGTTGGGCCACGGGTCGCCGTCGCCGGCCATGTTCCCGTAGACCTTGGTGGCGAGGACGGTCTTGTCGCGTCGGCCGCCGCCCTGGGCGAACCAGGTTCCGAGGATCTCCTCGGTGCGGCCCTTGTTCTCACCCCAGCCGTAGACGTTGGCGGTGTCGACGAAGTTCAGGCCTGCGGCGAGGGCGTCGTCCAGGATGCGGTGGCTGGTGGGTTCGTCTGTCTGCGGACCGAAGTTCATCGTGCCGAGAACGAGTCGGCTGACCTTGAGTCCGGTGCGTCCGAGCTGCGTGTACTTCATGGGCCCCAAGCCAACTGCTTCGAGTCCACTCGAAGCAAGGGCGCGCTTACTGTCCCACGGCGGCCGCCACGGCGACGACGACGAACATCAGCACGAGCACACCGGCCATGACACGGTTTCTGGTCTTGGGATCCACCCGTCGAGCCTAACGCGGCAGCCCCCGCATCGTGGACGCAGGGGCTGCGCCGGGGGCGCGGGGCGGGAGCGGCTACTGCCAGCCCATGTCATTGGTCGAGGCGGCCGGGGGCTTCGCGGCCGGGGCGGTGGCGGGCCAGGGCAGGGCGGGCGTGCCGAGGACGACGGCGAGGGCGACGACCGCGGCGGCCTGGAAGACAGGCCAAGCCGCGCCCAGCAGCCGCGCGTCCGGCAGCGCCCGCGCCGCGAGCAGCCGGTGGCACACGTGCGCGGCCCGCCGCTCGGCGGCCTCCTCCAGCGAGTCGGACAGCTCAGCCGGTGAGCGGCCAGGCCCCGACGGTCTCGTAGCGGGGCTGCTCGCCGGGCACCCCGCCGACCGGCAGGTTGCTGCGCACCAGGCTCAGGGTGTCGGCCTGCCAGGGGGCGCCCTCGAAGTCCGCGAGGGCGTCGAGGTAGGGCCGCAGCGGTGCGCCTTCACGGGAACGGGCCAGGGTGAGGTGCGGGGTGTAGCGGCGGTGCTGCTCCATGGCCACCCCGGCCCGCCGCGCGGCGGCGTCGGCCCGCTCCGCGAGCAGCCGCATCCCGTCGAGGTCCCCGGCGGCGCCGATCCACAGCGCGCGCTCGCCGAAGTGGCCGGCGCCGTGCAGGCGCAGCGGGAACGGGGCGGTGCGGTGTGCCGCGCGGGCCAGGCGGGCGTGCAGGTCGGGGAGCAGCTGGTCCCCGACCTCGCCCATGAAGGCGAGCGTGAAGTGCCAGCCGGCTTCGCCGGTCCAGGTCAACCGGTCGTCGCGCACGGTCCGCACGGCCCGGGCGAGCTCGGCGACGGCCGCGTCGGGCGGCAGCACGGCCGCGAACAGTCTCATACCGCGGAGCCTAGCCGTGCCGCCGGCCCGTGCCGCCGCTGTCGGGGGTCGGGCTTCGGTCTCAGGCCGCCGGGACCAGCTCGGGCTCGCGCACCGCCGGGACGAAGGTGACGCCGTGCCGGTTCACCCGGAGCCGCAGGTTGCCCACCCGGGCCAGGACCACCGCGACGGAGACAGAGGCGAGCAGCGAGATCACCCCTCCCGAGGCCATCCCGATCCGCGCCCCGTAGGTGTCCGTGATCCAGCCCAGCAGCGGCGCGCCCAGCGGCGTGCCGCCGGTGAAGACCATCATGAACAGGGCCATGACCCGCCCCCGCATCTCGGGGTCGGTCGCCATCTGCACGCTGGAGTTCGCCGTCACGTTGACCGTCAGCCCGAAGATCCCGATGGGCACGAGCAGCGCCGCGAACAGCCAGAAGCCGGGCGCGAAGGCCGTCACGGTCAGCAGTACCGAGAACAGCACGGCCGCCGCCACCAGCAGCCGCAGCCGGGAGTGCCCGCGCCGGGCGGCGAGCAGGGCGCCCGCGAGGGAGCCGACCGCGATCAGGGTGTTGAAGAGCCCGTAGGTGCCCGCGTCGCCGTGGAACACCTCGCTCACGTACGCCGACAGCCAGATCGGGAAGTTGAAGCCGAAGGTGCCGATGAAGCCGACGAGGACGATCGGCCAGACCAGCTCCGGCCGGCCGGCGACGTAGCGCAGGCCTTCGCGGAGCTGCCCCTTGGCGCGGGGCCGCGGCTGGACCGGGTGCAGTTCGCCCGTCCGCATCATCAGCAGGCCGGCGATGGGCGCGGCGAAGGACAGCCCGTTCAGCAGGAAGGCCCAGCCGGAGCCGAACGCGGTGATCAGCACACCGGCGAGGGCCGGGCCGACCAGCCGTGCGGACTGGAAGTTGGCCGAATTCAGACTGACGGCGTTGGCGAGCTGGTCCTTGCCGACCATCTCGGGGACCATGGTCTGCCGGGCCGGGTTGTCGACGACGGTGACCAGGCCGAGCAGGAACGCGGCGAGGTAGACGTGCCAGACCTGGACGTGTCCCGCCAGGGTGAGCACGGCCAGGGCCACGCCGGTCAGGCCCATCGCGGTCTGGGTGGCGAGCAGCAGCGGCCGCTTGGGCAGCCGGTCGGCGAGTACGCCTCCGTAGAGACCGAACATCAGCATCGGCAGGAACTGCAGGGCGATGGTGATGCCGACGGCGGAGGCCGAGCCGGTCAGGGAGAGGACCAGCCAGTCCTGGGCGATCCGCTGCATCCAGGTGCCGGTGTTCGAGATGACCTGACCGGTCGCGAAGAGCCGGTAGTTCCGGATCTTCAGCGAGCTGAACATGGAGTTCTTGCCCGCGGTGCCCGCGGGGGAAGTGTCGGGGGTGGATATGTGGCCGGGTGCGGAGTCTGCTCCGTTTCCCGTACTCAAAAGCTTCGCCTCCTGGCGTCGTTCCTTACAGGTGCGCGAGCTTCTCCAGGACGGGGGCGGCCTCGCGCAGCTTGGCCCATTCGTCCTCGGTCAGCTCGGCCGCGAGCCCGGCCAGGAAGGCGTTGCGCTTGCGGCGGCTCTCCTCGAGCATCGCTTCGGCCTCCTCCGTCTGGCGGACCACCTTCTGGCGGCGGTCGTCGGGGTGCGGTTCCAGCGTGACCAGTCCCTTGGCTTCCAGCAACGCGACGATGCGCGTCATCGAAGGCGGCTGGACGTGTTCCCGCCGGGCCAGCTCACCGGGTGTGGCCTGGCCGCAGCCGGCGAGGGTGCTGAGGACCGACATCTCGGTAGGGCTCAGCGATTCGTCGACGCGCTGGTGCTTCAGGCGCCGGCCCAGCCGCATGACGGCGGAGCGCAGGTCGTTCACGGCGGCAGCATCGTCGCCATGGGTAAGGTCACGCATGTTCTTTAGAATAACTCATTACTCTAGCTAAGGAAAACCATAAACCGGCCGTCACTCGTACGGGTGAGTCGGCCGCGGAAAGTGACACGCGTCCGTGCCCGCTGCCCCGACTCTTTCGGCATGGGGACACATGTGCTGAGCATGCGCATAGACGGGGAGCTCCTCGACAGGCTCCGGACTCATGCCGCCAAACGCGGAATGAGCGTCCAGGACTATGTGGTCCGGACGCTCATTCGCGACGACTTCGACGAGCGCTTCAAGGCGGCCGTCGACGAGACGGAGAAGTTCTACGGGCTGACGTGAGCCTTCGCGTCCGTCCGTGCACGACCCCTACGTGAGGCCGAGGGCCGGCATCGCGTAGTAGAAGACGAACACCGCCGACACCGCGTACATGGCCACGGGGACCTCGCGGCCCCGGCCGGTCGCGGCGCGCAGTACGCAGAAGCTCACGAATCCGATGCCGATGCCGTTGGTGATCGAGTAGGTGAAGGGCATCATCACCATGGCCAGGAAGGCCGGGACCGCGATGGTGAAGTCGCTCCAGTCGATGTCCTTGACCGAGCCCGCCAGGATCAGGAAGCCGACCGCCACCAGGGCGGGGGTGGCCGCCTGGGACGGGACCATGGTGGCGAGCGGGGTCAGGAACAGGGCCACGGTGAACAGGCCGCCGGTCACGACGTTCGCCAGGCCGGTACGGGCGCCCTCGCCGACCCCGGCCGTGGACTCCACGAAGCAGGTGGTGGCCGAGGAGGACGTCGCGCCGCCCGAGGCGACCGCGAGGCCGTCGATCAGCAGGACCCGGTTGATGCCGGGGAAGTTGCCGTCCTTGTCGATCAGCTTGGCCTCGTCGCCGACGCCGAGGATCGTGCCCATGGCGTCGAAGAAGCACGACAGCAGCACGGTGAAGACGAACAGGACGCCGGTCAGCATCCCGACCTTCTCGAACCCGCCGAACAGGCTGACCTGGCCGACGAGCCCGAAGTCGGGGGCGGCCACCGGGTTGCCCGGCCACGCGGGGACGGTCAGGCCCCAGGCCTCGTCCGGCAGGTCGGCGAGGAGCTGGACGGCGACCGCGACGACCGTCATCGCGACGATGGAGATCAGGATCGCGCCCGGCGTCTTGCGGATCAGCAGGGCGAGGGTCAGCAGCACGCCGATGACGAAGATCAGTACGGGCCACCCGTGCAGGTGGCCGCCCGTGCCGAGTTGGAGCGGGACGGTGGTGTGCGCGGCGTCGGGGATGCGGGTGACGA
This sequence comes from Streptomyces subrutilus, assembly GCF_001746425.1. Classification (GTDB taxonomy): domain Bacteria; phylum Actinomycetota; class Actinomycetes; order Streptomycetales; family Streptomycetaceae; genus Streptomyces; species Streptomyces subrutilus_A. The sequence continues at coordinate 4,219,340 of NZ_MEHK01000001.1, forward strand.
ACCCCGAGTCGACCAGGCCGATCAGCATGATGAACAGGCCGATGCCGATGGCGATGCCCTTGCGCAGGCCCACCGGGACGGCGTTCATGACGCGCTCGCGCAGGCCGGTGGCGACGAGCAGCATCACCACGAAGCCGGCCAGCACCACCATGCCCATGGCGTCGGCCCAGCTCATGCGCGGGGCGAGCTGGAGGGCCACGACGGTGTTGACGCCGAGGCCGGCGGCGAGCGCGATCGGGACGTTGCCGATGACGCCCATGAGGAGCGTGGTGAACGCGGCCGTCAGGACGGTCGCGGTGACGAGCTGGCCGCCGTCGAGCTGGTGGCCGTACATGTCCTTCGCGCTGCCCAGGATGATCGGGTTCAGCACGATGATGTAGGCCATCGCGAAGAAGGTCGCGAAGCCGCCCCGGACCTCGCGGGCGACGGTCGAGCCGCGCTCGGAGATCCGGAAGTGGCGGTCGAGGACCGAGGTCTCCCGAGGGCCGGGTTCCGGGGCGCTGGCCGCGGGGGCGGGGGCCGGGGCAGGGGTGCTCATTCGGTCCTCATTGGGTGGTTCATACGAAGAAAATGGGCCACGCCCAAACCGTTTCAGTATGAACACATAAATAAAGGACCGTCCATCTCCGCGCGTAGACCAGCGGCGACCGCCCCAAGCCCCCCACGCGTGGGAAGCGGGAGCCGGCGCCCGCCTAGACTTGCCGCATGGCGAAATGGACTCCGAAGCACGAGGCGCCCGAGCCCCTTGAGGGTCCGGTCGTCGCCACCGTCACCGGCGGCACGATCCTGTGGTTCGTCCTCTTCGTCGTCCAGCTCCCCTTCTACGGGTGGTTCTCCGACCGGGGACAGCTGTGGTGGGTCTGGACCTGCGCGGCCGGCGGCTTCCTCGGCCTGATCGGCGTCTGGTACGTCCGCGGCCGCGACGCCGCCCTCAAGCGCCACGCCGCCGCCGCTACCGCCCCGGGCGGGCCGGCCGGACCGGATCGGCAGGCCGGGCAGGCCTGACACCGCCGCCGGAACCCTCCCGGCGGCCCGGAACCCGGCTCACGGGCTCCAGCCGCAGCCGCTGCGGAGCCGCGCGCAGGTGGCCGGACAGGTCAGGCAGGTCCGGCAGGTCCGGCGGCGTCCCCGCCGCCCCGGCCGTGAACCACACCAGCACCTCCTCGCCCTTACGGACCGGCAGCGCCGGGAAGGTGTTCTCCGCGTGCTCGGTGCGGTGCACGGCGCGCGGAGCGGATCCGGCGGCGGTGAGCGCCGGCCGCAGCCGCCGCTCGAAGTGCCCGGCGAAGGCCTCCGCGTCCAGCGGGTGGCAGACGGTCGCGACGACCGGCCCCCCGGTGTCCGGCGCGGCGAAGCCGGGCCCGCGCAGCAGCAGCACGTCGTCCGAGTCCAGCATGGTCGCGTTGGCCGCCTGCCGGTGGGCCCGCCAGACGGGGCCGTCGTAGAAGGCGCGCAGCGCCCGCTCCCGCGCAGCCATGTCCGGGAAGGAGCGCAGCCACACGAAGCGGTCCGGATCGTCCAGGTCCCGGAACCGGCCGCCCAGGGTGATGCCGGCCGCCTCCTGTCCGCTGACGAACTCCCGCTCGAAGAGTTCGACCAGCGTGTCCCGGGCTCCCGGGCGCAGGGTGTACTGCCGCAGTTCGACGATGAGGTCCATGGCCCGGAGGGTAGGGCCGGTCCACTGACACCCCCCGTCAGTGAAAAGCCCGCCCCGGCGGCCGCGCGGGGGAGACCAGGGGAGGATTGGGGTCATCCCCAAGTCGGATCTTCGGACTTCTCGGCGGGTGAAGCGTTCGAACCGCCCTTACCGTCGGAAGCATGACGCAGCGGGCGAAGATCGATCAGGACGGGCCGGAGCCGGCCGGCGGCGCCATCGACGCGGGGGCCGAGCTGGACCCCGTCCACCCGATGCCCCCGCCCGTGCCCCGGTTCAAGCCCGGCGGCCTGACCACCGCCGAGGTGGCGGAACGCGTGGCGCGCGGGGACGTCAACGACGTCCCCGTCCGCAGCAGCCGCTCCACCGTCGACATCGTCCGCGCCAACGTCTTCACCCGCTTCAACGCGATCATCGGCGTGCTCTGGGTGGTCATGCTGGTCGTCGCGCCGATCCAGGACAGCCTCTTCGGCTTCGTGATCATCGCGAACACCGGCATCGGCATCATCCAGGAACTGCGCGCCAAGAAGACCCTCGACAGCCTCGCCGTCATCGGCGAGGCCAAACCCAGCGTCCGCCGCGACGGCAGGACCGCCGAGATCTCCACCTCCGACATCGTCCTCGGCGACGTCATCGAACTCGGCCCCGGCGACAAGGTCGTCGTCGACGGAGCAGTCGGCGAGGCCGACGGCCTGGAGATCGACGAGTCCCTCCTCACCGGCGAGGCCGACCCCGTCCTGAAGAAGCCCGGCGACCAGGTCATGTCCGGCTCCTTCGTCGTCGCCGGCGGCGGCGCCTTCACCGCCACCAAGGTCGGCCGCGAGGCCTACGCCGCCCAGCTGGCCGAAGAAGCATCCCGCTTCACCCTCGTCCACTCCGAGCTGCGCTCCGGCATCTCCACCATCCTCAAGTACGTCACCTGGATGATGATCCCGACCTCCATCGGCCTCATCATCAGTCAGCTGGTCGTCAAGGACACCAACCTCAAGGACTCCATCGCCCGCACCGTCGGCGGCATCGTCCCGATGATCCCCGAGGGCCTCGTCCTGCTCACCTCCGTGGCCTTCGCGATCGGCGTCATCCGCCTCGGCCGCAAACAGTGCCTGGTCCAGGAACTGCCCGCCATCGAGGGCCTCGCCCGCGTCGACGTGGTCTGCCTCGACAAGACCGGCACCCTCACCGAGGGCGGCATGGACGTCACCGAGCTCCGCCCGCTCGGCGGCGCGGAACCCCCGTACGTCAAGAAGGTCCTCGGCGCCCTCGGCGAGTCCGACCCGCGTCCCAACGCCAGCCTCCAGGCGATCATCGACGCCTACCCCGACAGCGCGGAGTGGCGCTGCACCGAGTCCCTGCCCTTCTCCTCGGCCCGCAAGTACAGCGGCGCCAGCTTCAGCGAGGGCGACGGCGAGAACAGCACCTGGCTGCTGGGCGCCCCCGACGTCCTGCTCCCCACCGGCGACCCCGCTCTCGACGAGATCAACGACCTCAACGAACAGGGCCTACGCGTCCTCCTGCTGGCCCGCTCCGCCCGCGAACTCGACGACGAGGCCGTGGCCACGGGCGTCCGGCCCACCGCCCTCGTCGTCCTCGAACAGCGGCTGCGCCCCGACGCCGCCGACACGCTGCGCTACTTCGAGGACCAGGACGTCAAGGCCAAGGTCATCTCCGGCGACAACGCCGTCTCCGTCGGCGCGGTCGCCGGCAAGCTGGGCCTCCCGGGCGCCGAGAACACCGTCGACGCCCGCGAGCTCCCCACCGAACAGGCCGGCATGGCGCGGGCCGTCGACGCCAACTCCGTCTTCGGGCGCGTCACCCCGCAGCAGAAGCGGGACATGGTCGGCGCCCTCCAGTCCCGGGGCCACACGGTCGCCATGACCGGCGACGGCGTCAACGACGTCCTCGCCCTCAAGGACGCCGACATCGGCGTCTCGATGGGCTCCGGCTCCGAGGCCACCCGCGCCGTGGCCCAGATCGTCCTCCTCAACAACAGCTTCTCGACCCTCCCCTCGGTGGTCGCCGAGGGCCGCCGGGTCATCGGCAACATCACCCGCGTCGCGACGCTCTTCCTCACGAAGACGGTCTACTCGGTCCTCCTCGCCATCCTGGTGGTCTGCTCCCAGGTCGAGTACCCGTTCCTGCCCCGCCACCTGACCCTGCTGTCCACCCTCACCATCGGCATCCCGGCCTTCTTCCTGGCCCTCGCCCCGAACAAGGAACGCGCGAAGCCGCACTTCGTGAAACGGGTCATGCGCTACGCCATCCCCGGCGGCGTGATCGCGGCGACGGCCACCTTCGTGACGTACCTGACCGCCCACGCCCACTACACCGGCCCGGACGCCCTCAAGTCCGAGACCAGCGCGGCCACCCTGACCCTCTTCCTCACCTCGATGTGGGTCCTGGCGATCATCGCCCGCCCGTACACGTGGTGGCGGGTGGGCCTGGTCGGCGCGATGGGCGCCGCCTTCCTGATCGTCCTGGTCGTCCCCTGGCTGCAGGACTTCTTCCAGCTCAAACTGCAGGGCGTGACGATGCCGTGGATCGCGGTGGGCGTGGCGGCGGCCGCCGCGACCCTGATCGAGTTCACGTTCAGGTGGGTGGACCGCAGGTTCCCGGCGTAGGGGGGGCGCGGAAGCCGTACGAGGCCCCGGCGGCGGGAACCCGCGGCGCGGGCTCGTCCTAGTCGAACCACCTGTCCCGGGCCAGTTCCGCGGTCCGGGACGGGTCCTCCAGGAGGGCGGCCACCTCGAAGCGGCGGGGCCACTGGCCCGAGGACCAGGCGAGGGCGGCGGCCACGCCCTCCAGGGTGGAGGCGTGGACGGTGCCGTCGGGGGTGTGGCGCCAGTCCAGTTCGATGCCGCCCGCGATCAGTTCCTCGTGCTCGAGGTAGGTGGCCGGGGTCGCGGGGCCGAGCAGGATGCGGACCGGCTCCGGGACCTCGTGCTCCTCGCCCGGGGTGGTGACCTCCGCCGGAACCGTGTCCGAGAGGCGGCGGACCTGGAGGAGGTCCGCCAGGTCGGCGGCGCGGGACGGGGCCACCGGGAGCAGGGGCAGGCCCTCCGTCAGGGGGAGCAGGTCCGGGGCGTCCGCGATGACCGCGTCCGTCGCGTCCACCACCCGGACCTCGCCGTCGACCACCGCGCGCAGCTCGTCCGGGAGGGTGACCTGCTCGGGGTCCAGATCGGCCAGCGCCGAGTACAGGCCGTGCAGCTGGCGGCCCGTCACCTCGCGGTCCGGGTCCGCGAGACGGGCCAGTAGCTCGGCCGCGCCGCCCGGTTCGTCCAGCAGGGCCGGCACGGTGGTGCGTACGCCCAGGGCCCGCAGGACCTGCTCGTCCTCGAAGCCGGTGGCGTCCGCCGGGGTGTACAGGCCCGCCAGCAGCGGGTCGCCGCCCGCCGCGCGCAGGCCCGCCGGGCGGCGCCCGTCGAGCACCGGGTGGTCGCGCAGCCACCAGGCCGTGTACGGGCGCACCGACTGCGTGGTGCCGTCCGGGAGCAGGACGCGCACGGGCTGGGTCAGCGCGTCGCGCAGCGGGGGCCGGGCGAGCATCGCCAGGGCCTGGGGCCAGCAGTCGTCGTCGACCAGGTCCAGGTCGCGGACCGCGACCAGTTCCGTGGCCACCGGCGGCACCGGGGTGTCGGGCAGCTGGTCCAGGACGTCCTCGCACCACACGTCGACCGCGTCCAGCAGGCCCGCGTCGTCCGGCTCGGCGAAATCGCCCTCGCGCGGCTCCAGTTCGTCCGGGTCGAGCACCACGTCGGTGGCGCGGACCAGCTGGAAGGTGGCCAGCACCCCGCAGGCGGTGAGGGTGTCGGCGTCCCACCGGGCGGCCAGTTCGGCGTCCACGTACGGGACCTCGTCCTCGCGGATGACCGAGGCGAGCGGCGATCCGGGCAGCAGCAGCTCGCCGGCCGGGGTCGGCTCCCCGTCCTCGTCCGGGAGGGCCAGCGCGCCCAGCCAGGGCTCGTCGCCCGGTGCCAGCTCCGCGTCCCGGACCAGGCCCAGGACCACGTCGGCCAGCTCCTCCGGGTCCAGCGCGTCCTCGTCCCAGATCTCGCCCGCGTCCATCGAGCCGGCCACGGCGGCCCGCACCTGCGGGGTCCTCAGGACGGCCCGCGCGGTGGCCGGGAGGGCGCCGAGCTTCTCCAGCAGCGGGTGCGCGGCCTCCGGGTGGGCCACCTTCAGCCCCAGCCGGGCCAGGTCCGCCGGGGTGTCGGCGTAGGGCAGGAGGACGTGGCGCGGCCCGATCGTCGTACGGCCGTCGGCGAGCGGCACGGGCAGCCCGGACAGCCGGTCCGGATCGACCCCGGCGAGGGAGTCGTAGAGCCGGTACCACCACTCGGGGGTCCGCTCGATGCCCGCGATCCGCTCGATGGCGTCGCCGAGCGGCAGCCGGCCCACGCCCAGGGTGCGCAGCTCGGCGCGGCGCTCCAGGCCGGCCGGGAGCAGGGTCGGCAGGACCTCGGCGAGGACCCGTACGGTGTCGGCGCCGGCGCCCTCGACCACCTCGGCCTCGAAGGGGCGCAGGGCGGCCCGCTCCTCGGCGTGCTCGGGCGGGGCGGCGGGCGAGAGGAAGGCGGTACGGGGGAGCCGCCGCAGCACGGCGGCGCGCAGGGCCCCGTCCAGCTCGCCCTTGCCGAGGGGGCCGGGGACGAGGTCCACGAGGCCGGTGGTCACCGGGTCCCAGGTGCCGAGGAGTTCGGCGTACGCGTCGGCCGCGCGCTCCACGAGGAAGTCGGTCAGCGGGCCGGGCGCGGGGTGCCGGCGGGTGGTGTCCAGCGGCAGGCTCGCGATGAGCAGGGCGGGGATGCCCAGCGGTTCGTCGGTGGGGGTCGGCGCGTGTACGACGGGCGCGGTGGCCGGGCGCAGCGGTGCGCCGTCGGTGTCGACGGGCACGGCCCAGGACACCGACCAGAAGGGCCGCAGCCGTTCCTCCACGGGCCGGTCGGCGAGCAGGGCCTTCTCCAGGGGGCCGCCGTCGCGGACGGTGCGCCAGCGGTTGGTGCCCGACCGGGAGTCCTCGATGACGGCGTACGGGCCCTCGTCGTGGCGGTTCAGGGTGCGGGCGGGGCCGGCCGGCGTCTCGACGACCACCTCGCGCAGGCCGGGCAGGGTGAGCAGCAGGGCGTCGTCGATGCCGGTGAGGAGCCGTTCGACGAGGTCCTCGGCGGCGGCGTCGCGCAGCGGGAGGACCACGACGGTGTCGTAGCCGTCGGGGGCGGTGCCCTCGGCGGGCAGCGGGAGCCGCAGCAGCGGGACGTGGCCGTCGCGGCGGCGCAGTTCGTCGCCGAGGCCGGGGCTGCCGACGGCGGCGTCGCGGGCCAGTTCGCGGGCCTCGGCCAGGGACCAGCGGACGCCGCCGTGGCGGCCGAGGACGGCGGGCTCGTCGGACACGGCGAGGACGGCCGCGAAGCCGACGCCGAAGCGCCCGACGGGGCCGGTGGCGGGGCCGGCCCCCGCCGGCTCCCGCTTCGCGGAGGCGCGCAGGGTGCTCAGCGACTCCACGCCCGTCGCGTCGAGCGGAGCACCGGTGTTGGCGGCGGCCAGGACCGCGCGCCCGCCCTCGCCCGCGTGCAGGGTGAGCCGCAGCCGGCCCGGCACCCCGGCCCGGGCGGCTGCGTCCGCGGCGTTCTGGGCCAACTCCACGACCAGCCGGTCGCGGTAGCCGCCGAGCGCCAGGTCCTCCTCGGCGTTGGCGTCCTCGCGGAACCGCGCCGGACCCGCGCCCCAGGCGTCGAGCACCCCGCGCCGCAGCCGGGCCGTGCCGAAGGGGTCCACGCCGCTCTGGGCCGCCGTCACTCGCACGCTCACGCCGCTGCCTCCACGCTGTGCTGCCTCCAAGAACTCCTGAAGGTACCGCGTACCGGGGCTACCGCTCGCCCGTGAGGTGCGCGAACACCACGACGCCGGCGTCCCAGTGGCGGTCCTGGGTGAGGTTGCCGCCGCAGGTGATCAGGCGGAGCTCCGCCTTGCCGTGCGTGTCCCCGTAGACCTTGTCGGTCGGGAACGCGTCCTTCTTGAAGGTGTCGACCTCGTCGACCGCGAACACGGCGGTGGTGCCGTCGGCCCGGTGCACCTCGATCTTCTCGTCCTTCTTCAGGCGCTTGAGGTCGAAGAAGACGGCCTTGGGGGCCTGCGGGGTGTCCATGTGCCCGACGATCGCGGCCGCGCCCCGCTCACCGGGCGCGGGGCCCTGGGGCGCTCCCCGCCGCTGCGCCGCTGCCCGCCGAGCAGCCGAAGACGAGGGCGGCGGCGAGGGCCGGGGCCCCCGCCAGGGCGGCCGCGCGGCGTGCGCGGCCGCCCCGGCGGAGCGGTGCCGGCCGGGAACCGGGAACGGCGCAGTGCGCGGATCCGGGTCCGGACTCAGGCATTGCCGGTCTCGGCGGCGTAACCGGCCGGGGCCTCACCGGTGTTCACGGAGCCCTTGGGCTTCTTGTGCTCGCTCGGCTTCAGCGGCTGCGGCTGCACGTCGGGGGTGCCGCCCTTGGCCTCCGTGGAGAACTTGACGGTGTCGAACTGCTTGCCGCCCGCGAAGGCCCGGACGCCGTGGTAACCGGTCCGATTTTCGGGACCAAAGTCCCGGAGCCGGCGGCCGGACACGACGGAGCCCCCGGTGACACGAGGTCACCGGGGGCTCGGCGGAAAGGCGTCAGAGCAAGCCGTCAGAGCTTCTCGATCACGTAGTCGATGCACGCGGTCAGCGCCTGCACGTCCGCCGGGTCGATCGCCGGGAACATCGCGATACGGAGCTGGTTGCGGCCGAGCTTGCGGTACGGCTCGGTGTCCACGATCCCGTTGGCGCGCAGCACCTTGGCGATGGCGGCCGCGTCGATGTCGTCCGAGAAGTCGATCGTGCCGATGACGGCGGAACGCTTGTCGGCGTCCGTGACGAACGGGGTCGCGTACTTGGACGCCTCCGCCCAGCCGTACAGGTGGCGCGCGCTGGCCGCCGTACGCCCGGTCGTGAACTCCAGACCGCCCTGGCCGTTCATCCACTCCAGCTGCTCGTTCAGCAGGAAGAGGGTGGACAGCGCCGGGGTGTTGTACGTCTGGTTCTTCAGCGAGTTGTCGATCGCCGTGGGCAGCGAGAAGAACTCCGGAACGTGCCGGCCCGACGCGTGCACGCGGGCGGCCCGCTCCAGCGCGGCCGGGGAGAACGCCGCCAGCCACAGGCCGCCGTCCGAGGCGAAGGACTTCTGCGGGGCGAAGTAGTAGACGTCGGTCTCGGTGATGTCCACCGGCAGACCGCCGGCGCCCGAGGTCGCGTCCACCAGGACGAGCGACCCGGCGTCCGCGCCCGCGACGCGCTCGACCGGCGCCGCGACACCCGTCGAGGTCTCGTTGTGGGTGTACGCGTACACGTCCACGCCCGCCTCGGCCCGCGGCTCGGGGTGCGTGCCGGGGTCGGAGGAGATGACGGTCGGCGCGTCCAGCCACGGCGCGAGCTTCGCGGCCTTGGCGAACTTCGAGGAGAACTCGCCGAAGGTCAGGTGCTGGGACTTCTGCTCGATCAGCCCGTGGGTCGCGATGTCCCAGAAGGCGGTGGAGCCGCCGTTGCCCAGGATCACCTCGTATCCCTCGGGGAGGGAGAAGAGGTCCCGGAGCCCCTGACGCACCGAGCCGACCAGGTTCTTTACCGGGGCCTGGCGGTGCGAGGTTCCGAGCAGGGAGGTACCGGTGGCGGCGAGGGCGTCCAGCGCCTCGGTCCGCACCTTGGAGGGGCCCGCGCCGAAGCGTCCGTCGGCGGGCTTGATGTCAGCGGGAATCTGGATCTCGGCCACGAGCGGAGCGTATCGGGTCCTGGTCCGCCCCTCGGAGGCGCGTCCACCCGGTGAGACGCCCGGTGCGCGGGAATGGGACGCAGGGGAGGGGGCGGGTGATGTGCCCAGCCGCACCCGACGGCCCCCGACGCCCCCCGCCGGCCCCCCGACGGTGGCAGGGTGGACGCCGTGACGACACCCGGGGAACTCGAACGGACCTTGCGGGCGGAGCTGCGCGGCGAAGTGGACTTCGGTGCCGCGGCCCGGGCGCTGATGACCATGGACGCCTCGAACTACCGGCGCGTCCCGGTCGGCGTCGTCGCCCCGCGCGACGCCGACGACGTGGCGGCCGCGCTGGGCGTGTGCGCCGCGGCCGGGGTCCCCGTGGTCCCGCGCGGCGGCGGGACCTCCATCGCCGGGCAGGCCACCGGCGTGGGCGTGGTGCTCGACCTCACCCGCCACATGAACGCCCTGGTCTCCGTGGACCCGGCCGCACGCCTCGCCGTCGTCCAGCCGGGGCTGGTCCTGGACCGGCTGCGGGACGCGGTGCGCCCGTACGGCCTGACGTTCGGCCCGGACCCCTCCACGCACTCCCGCTGCACCCTCGGCGGCATGATCGGCAACAACGCCTGCGGGGCCCACTCGGTCGCCTGGGGGACCACCGCGGACAACGTGGCCGAGCTGGCGGTGACGGCGTACGGCGGCGCCGCCCACCGGATCGGGACCGGCTGGTCCGGAGCGCCGCGCGGCCTGCGCGAACTGGTCGAGGGGAACCTGGCCCTCCTGCGCACCGGCATGGCGGGCGGCTTCTCCCGGCGGATCTCCGGCTACGGGGGCCTCGACGCGCTGCTGCCCGAGCGGGGCGTGCAGATCGCGCGGGCGTTCTGCGGGAGCGAGGGCACGCTCGGGGTGGTCACCGAGGCGGTGGTGCGCCTGGTGGAGCTGCCGCCCGCGCCGGCGCTGGCGGTCCTCGGGTACGGGGACGAGAGCGCGGCGGCGGACGCGGCCGCCGGGCTGCTGGCGTACCGGCCGCTCACGGTGGAGGGGATGGCGCAGGACCTGGTGCGCGGCGCCGCCGGACTGCCGAGGGGCGGGGCCTGGCTGTTCGTGGAGACGCGGGACGAGGGCGCGGCGCACGAGCTCGTACGGGGCGCGGACGCGCTCGACGCGGTGGTGGTCGCCGACCCGGCGGCGCAGCGGGCGCTGTGGCGGATCCGGGAGGACGCGGCGGGCACGGCGACGCGGCTGCCCGGGGGCGCCTCCCGGCCGGAGTCCGGGGGCGGGGACATGGCCTGGCCCGGCTGGGAGGACTGCGCGGTGCCGCCGGCCCGGCTCGGCGCGTACCTGCGGGAGTTCCGCGCGCTGCTGGCGCGGCACGGGCTGCGCGGATCGCCGTACGGGCACTTCGGCGAGGGCTGCGTGCATGTACGGATCGACTTCGACCTCGTCTCGCCGCAGGGGGTGGCCCGCTTCCGGGCCTTCTCCTCCGACATGGCGGACCTGGTGGTGTCCCACGGCGGCTCGCTGTCCGGGGAGCACGGGGACGGGCAGGCGCGGGCCGAGCTGCTGCCGAGGATGTACGGGGCGGAGGTGGTGCGGCTCTTCGGCGCGTACAAGGACGTGTGGGACCCGGCGGGCGGCATGAACCCGGGGATGCTGGTCCGGCCGCACCGCCTCGACGAGAACCTCCGCTTCGCCGCCTTGCCGGACTCCGCCTTCGCGGGGGAGGTGGCCCGGTGCGTGGGGGTCGCGAAGTGCCGCTCGGCCGACGCGGGCGGGCCGGGGGTGATGTGCCCCTCGTACCGGGCCACGGGGGAGGAGCGGCACTCCACGCGGGGCCGGGCCCGGCTGCTGCACGAGATGCTGGCGGGCGAGGTCGTACGGGACGGCTGGCGCTCGCCGGAGGTCGCCGAGGCGCTGGACCTGTGCCTGGGCTGCAAGGGCTGCCTCAGCGACTGCCCGGTGGGCGTGGACATGGCCTCGTACAAGGCGGAGTTCCTGCACCACCACTGGTCGGGCCGCATCCGCCCCCTCGCCCACTACACCCTGGGAGGCCTCCCGGCCTGGCTCCGCCTGATCGCCCGGCTGCGGGGCGCGGGCGTCGCGAACGCCCTGGCCCGCCGGATCCGCGTCCCGGGCCTCGCCCGCGAACGCTCCCTGCCGGAACTGTCCCCCGAACCCTTCACCCGCACGCACCGCCGGACGACGCGGGGGAAGGGGCCGGTGCGGGCGCCCGCGGCGGGCCCCGGGTCCGCGTCGGCCCCGGCCTCACCCTCGTCCCCGGCCTCACCCTCGTCCCCGGCCTCACCCTCGTCCCCGTCCCCGTCCCCGTCCCCGTCCTCGCCCCCGCCCCCGCCCCCGCTCACCGTCACCCTCTGGCCGGACACGTTCACCGAGTACCTCACCCCGGAGGTCGGGCACGCGGCGGTCCGTGTGCTCGAGGCCGCCGGTCTCACCGTCGCCGTCCCCGCCGGCCAGGTGTGCTGCGGCCTCACCTACCTCTCCACCGGCCGCCTCGACCGCGCCCGCAAGGTCCTGCGCCGCACGCTGGCCGCCGTCGGTGAAAACCCCGGCCCCGTCGTCGTCCTCGAACCCAGCTGCGCCGCGGCCCTCCGCACCGACCTGCCCGCCCTCCTCCTCGACGACCCCCGGGCGAAAGGCCTGGCGGCAGCGGTCCGCACCTTCGCCGAGGCCCTGGAGGAGTACGCGCCGCACTGGCAGCCGCCCCGCCTGGACCGGCCGGTCACCGGCCAGACCCACTGCCACCAGCACGCGGTGCTCGGCGACGCCGCCGACCGGCGGCTGCGCGAGCGGGCCGGGCTCACCGGCGAGCTCAGCGGCGGCTGCTGCGGCCTGGCCGGGAACTTCGGCTTCGAGCCCGGCCACCACGAGGTGTCGGTGGCCTGTGCGCAGGAGCAGCTGCTGCCGTCGCTGAGCGCGGCCCCGGCGGACGCCGTCGTCCAGGCCGACGGTTTCTCCTGCCGCACCCAGATGGCCCAGTTGGGCGGAGTCCGGGCCCGGCACCTGGCGGAGCTCCTGGCGGACGGGCTGGCCGGCGGGCGAGGGGAACGAGGGCAGCGAGGGGAACCGGGCGAGCGAGGACCCGTGTAAGGCAAGACACGGAGCCGCACTCCTTACGAACCCCTTAACCTGGAGAGATGCCCGCACCCTCCGCCTCCCCGACGACGCACGCCACCCCGGCCCCGGCCGGCGCCGCGACCACCGCCAGGCCCCCCGCTCCCGGGGGCTCCCGCTTCGGCCCGGTCGCACTGGTGGTCTCGGCCGGGATATCGGTTCAGTTCGGCGCCGCCCTCGCGGTCATGATCATGCCGAGGGCAGGGGCGGCGGGCGTGGTCACCCTGCGCCTCGCGGCCGCCGCGCTCGTACTGCTGCTCCTGTGCCGCCCCAAGGTGCGCGGCTACCTCCGCGCCGACTGGGGCACGGTGATCGCCTTCGGCGTGGCCATGGCGGGTATGAACGGTCTCTTCTACCAGGCCATCGACCGGATCCCGCTGGGCCCGGCCGTCACCCTGGAGGTGCTCGGCCCGCTGGCCCTGTCCGTGATCGTCTCCCGGCGCCTGGTGAACCTGCTCTGGGCGGGCCTGGCCCTGGCCGGCGTCGTGCTGCTGGCCGGCCACGGCGGGGCCGGCTTCGGCGGTCTCGACCCCCTGGGCGCGGCCTACGCGCTCGGCGCGGGCGCGATGTGGGCGGCGTACATCGTGTTCAGCGCGCGCACGGGCCGCCGCTTCCCGCAGGCGGACGGCCTGGCCCTGGCGATGGCGGTGGCCGCCGTCCTGTCGCTGCCGCTGGGCATCGTCGAATCCGGCTCCGCCCTGCTGGTGCCGAGCACCCTCGCCCTGGGCCTCGGCGTGGCCGTCCTGTCGTCCGTACTGCCGTACACCCTGGAACTGCTGGCCCTGCGACGGCTCCCGGCCCCGACCTTCGCGATCCTGATGAGCCTGGAACCGGCCATCGCCGCCACGGCCGGGTTCCTCGTCCTGAACCAGGCCCTGTCCGCCCTGGACGCCCTGGCCATCGCGCTGGTGATCGCCGCCAGCATGGGGGCGGTCCGCTCCCAGACCCGGAAGCAGCCCGCCTGATGGACGCCGCCGCCTACCTCGCCGGCGCCCCGGACGCGGGTGACGAGCACTTCGGGCTCATGAACCTACGGCTCGGCTCCTAAGAGCGGTCCGCGCCGTGCGGGTCCTGCGGGAGCGGGCCCGGGGGCGGGAGGGTGTAGCGGGTGCTCAACGTGGTCAGGGTGGTCTGGATGCGGGCGCGCAGGGCCGGCGGGGACAGGACCTCCGCGTCCGCGGCCAGGGACAGGAACTGGGATTCCGCTTGGTCCGCCGACTCGATCGGGAGGGTGGCGCGGGTCCAGCCCGGCAGCTCCGGGTCCGGGCGGCCGGTGGCGGCCAGGGCGCGGGCCTGGGGCCCCGTCAGGCGGGACGCGGCGCGGGCGCTCAGGCGTACCTCCGCCTGCTCCGGGTACAGCCGCGCGTGGAAGTCCTCCTGGGTCCGGCGCCAGTGCGCGGCCAGGTCGAAGCCCTCGGGCAGTTCCACGGTCCGCGCCGTCGGCGTCACCGACAGGACCTGGTCCACCCGGTACGTCCGGGCGCCGTCCGGGCCCGCCACCAGGTACCAGCGGCCCGCCTTCAGGACCAGGCCGTAGGGGGCGAGGAGGCGTCGCACCTCCCTGGGCTCCTTCCAGCGCCGGTAGAGCACGTCGATCTCCCGGCCCTGCCACACGGCGTCGGCGACCTCGGCGAGGTACGGGGTCTCCTCGTGCTCCGCGTACCAGCCCGGCGCGTCCAGGTGGAAGCGCAGCCGCATCCGGTCGGCCTGCGCGCGCAGCTCCGGCGGCAGCGCCGCCCGCAGTTTCAGCTGCGCCGCCGACAGGGCCCGGCCCAGGCCCAGTTCCGCCGCCGGGCCCGGCATCCCGGTCAGGAACAGGGCTTCCGCCTCGCCCGTGCTGAGGCCCGTCAGCCGGGTCCGGTAGCCGGCGAGCAGCTGGTAGCCCCCGCTGTGCCCGGCGTCCCCGTACAGCGGGACGCCCGCCGCGGCCAGCGCCTCCGCGTCGCGGTAGACCGTACGGACGGACACCTCCAGCTCGGCCGCGAGCTCGGCGGCGGTCATCCGGCCGCGGGTCTGGAGCAGGAGGAGGATCGACAGCAAGCGGCTCGACTTCACTGACACATGGTGTCAGTGAAGTCCTCCTACGGTCCTCGCATGAACGATTTCGACTTTCTCATCGGCACCTGGGACGTCGCCAACCGCTGGCGCGCCGACTTCCTCGACGCGGACAGCGCGTGGGAGGAGTTCCCGGCCGTGTCCCGCGTCTCCCGCCACTTCGACGGCGGCGCCAGCTTCGACGAGATCGACTTCCCGACGAAGGGGTTCGGCGGTCTGACGCTGCGGCTCTTCGACCGGGAGCGCGAGCAGTGGTCGCTGTACTGGTCGAGCCGCCGCACCGGTGTCCTGTTCCCGCCCGTCGTCGGCCGGTTCGAGGGTGGGCGCGGGGTCTTCGAGGGCGAGGACACGCACGACGGGAAGCCGGTGCGCGTGCGGTTCGTGTGGTCGGGGACGGAGCCGGGGCAGGCGCCGCGCTGGGAGCAGTTCTTCTCCCTCGACGGCGGCACCGGCTGGATCCAGAACTGGACGATGGACTTCACCCGGCGCCCCTGAGACCGTACGCCCCGCCCGGCCGGCCACGGGGGGCCGGCCGGACGGGGCGTACCCCTGCCTAGTGCTGTGACCGGGAAGGTTCACCGGGTCGCGGCCCCCGGCACGGCACCTCGCCGCGTTGTCGGGCCACGCGAGTACGTCCGGTACGAGCCGTGGCCCTCCGCCTTGCGATGCACCGCACCGGACACCGCGACCCGGCAAACCTTCCCGGCCACAGCACTAGCCCAGCGGCAGGTCCAGGTAGGAGGGCGTCGGCTCCGGTGAGGTGAAGGCCAGCGTCGCGCGCGGCAGGTTGGCGTCGCCGTAGAAGGGGTCGCGGGCGTCGATCACCAGCAGCAGCCGGTGGCCGCGCGGCACGTCGTACGCCGTGGCCTGGAGGTCGATGTCCGCGCTGATCAGGCTGTCGGGGGGCGAGCCGAGGTCGGTGTACGGGGCGTGCGTGACGAGGTGCGCGGTGCCGTCGGGCGCGGTGTCGAGGAGGTACGCGACGAAGGCGGAGCCGGGGTTGGGCGCCCGGTAGGTGACCCGCAGTGCCGGTGTGCCGCGCAGCCGGGTGGTCTCCTCCATCGGCGCCGAGGCCCATACGGCGGCCACCGAGCGGTCGATGTCGCCCGTCGGGTAGGCCTTGGGCCGGCCGGCCATCTCCGCGTAGCCGGACAGGACCACCGCGTCCGCGACGGTCGCCGCGGTGTCCACCCCGCACAGCACGGTCGCCGTCCAGCCCGCCTCCGGAGCCTCCGCCAGGTCCCCGCTGCCCGCCAGGTACAGCCGGTGCGTGTGCTCGGTGAGGGAGGGCCAGGTCGGGCGGGATTCGAGGGTCTTGTTCCACATGACCTCGACGAGCACCTCGCCCTCGTCGCCGATGCCGTTGTCGATCTCCTTGAGGTGGTGGTCGAACCAGCGGTGGGCGTCCGTCCATATGCGGTTCGGCAGGCCGAACATGCCCGAGGACTCGGGGCCGGAGTGGTCGCCTATGGACAGGACCATGCGCTTGGGGCCGGTCAGCTCGTTGAACGTCTTCAGCGTCTGGTTGACCGGGAAGAGCGTCTCGTGCCAGGCGTGCGCGCAGAGGACCGGCACCCGGCGGCGGTTGAGCTCCTTGACGTGCGTGAGCGGCGAGCGCGGCTCGGCCCAGGCCAGGGTGCCGCGGATGTCGCGGTCGGCGAGGACGTTGTCGAAGACGCTCTGCGTCCGCGGGCTCAGCCGCGCCTTCCCGGCCGCGTCGAGCAGGGCCCGTACGGCGGCGACGTGGCGGGTGGAGTTCTCGTAGAAGGCCTCCCCGAGGTCGCCCCAGGTGCTCAGCGCGACCACGGCGTCGACGCGGGTGTCGTGCGCGGCGACCAGCTGGCTGATGCCCGAGCCGTACGAGTCCCCGAGGAAGCCGATCTTCGTCACCGGGCCGGCGGCGCGCTCGACGAGGTGGTCCAGGGCCCGGCTGCCGTCGGCGACGTCGAGCGGGCCCGCCACGTCCACCTGGCCCTCGGAGCCGGGGAAGCCGCGGGCGGTGTAGGCGAGGACGTCGTAGCCGCGGGCCGCGAACAGGGTGGCCTGAACGGCGTACACGAGCCAGCCCAGGCTGGTCCACGGCGAGGGCATCACGATCAGCGGGCGCGGCGCGCTGCTCGTGTGCCGCCAGAGCGCGGCGTCGAGCAGGTCCCCGTCGGCGCCGGTCACCTTGCCGCGGGTGAAGACGGCGACGGACCGGACCTCGGCGACCTCGGCGGCGCGGACGGGGGGCAGGCCGGTGACGTCACCGCTCTCCAGGGCCGCGACGAAGGCGTGCAGGGCGTTCGCGTCGAGCTCGGGGTAGAGGGAGAAGGGGGTCGGGGGAGGCTGCGGGGTGCGGGCGGCTGGAGTCACGTCGGTTCATCCTCTTCGTCGTGGTCTGCGTCGAGTGACATGAACGTGCTGCGCGCGCCCGGGCCCGGAGCGGAGCGTCCAGTATCGACGGGACATCCGGTGATGTATCGCGAGTTTCCGGCTTACGGCCTGAATCGCCCCGTCCGGCCTCGGCCCGGCAGGCGAGCGGGCCGCCCGGAGACCGGCGGCTGCCAGGAAGGCACGCCAACTTCCCTCACCCTTACGGTGGTTGGCCGGGGTGGCGGGAACGTGCCACCCCGCGAGAAAACCATGCAAGCGTGCTTGATTGTTTTGCAGGCGGCTGCCAGTGTTCCCCTCACGCCGAGAGGGGAGCACACCGTGCCCGATCCGTCCGCCGTCGAAGCCACCGCCGCCGCCGTTTTCGCGGACCTGCGCGAAGAAGGGCGCGAACTCGACGCCCTCATAGGCGAGTTGCCCGCTCCCGACTGGACCCGGCCCACCCCCGCGCCCCGCTGGAGCATCGCCCACCAGATCGCCCACCTGCACTGGACCGACCGGGCCGCACTGCTTTCCCTCACCGACGCCGCCGGCTTCGCCCACCTGGTCGAGGAGGCACTCGAAGCCCCCGAATCCTTCGTCGACGAGGGCGCGGGAGAGGGCGCGAAGCTGCCGCCCGCCGAGCTGCTCGCCCTCTGGCGCTCCGGGCGCGCCGCCCTCGACGCCGCCCTGGCGGCCGCCTCGCCCGACACCCGCTTCCCCTGGTACGGGCCGCCGATGAAGGCCGCCTCCATGGCGAGCGCCCGGCTGATGGAGACCTGGGCGCACGGCCAGGACATCGCCGACGCCCTCGGCGTACGCCGCATCCCGACGGCCCGGCTGCGGCACGTGGCCCGGATCGGCGTACGGGCCCGCGACTACGCCTACGCCGTACGCGGACTGCCCGCGCCCGCCGAGGAGTTCCGGATCGAGCTCACGGCCCCGGACGGCTCCGGGGTGTGGACGTACGGGCCCCCGGACGCCCCGCAGCGGATCACCGGCCCGGCGCTCGACTTCTGCCTCCTGGCGACCCAGCGGGCCCACCGCTCCGACCTCGCCTTGGCCGCGTCCGGCCCCGACGCGGACCGCTGGCTCGACCTCGCCCAGGCCTTCGCGGGCCCGGCGGGACCGGGCCGGGCGCCGGAGGGTCCCGGCGGCCGGTCTCCGGAGGCCTCCCGATGACCACGGCCCACCACTCCCACCACTCCCACCACTCCCACCACCCCCGTCGCCCCCTGCGCATCGGCAACGCGTCCGGCTTCTACGGCGACCGCTTCGACGCCCTGCGCGACATGCTGACCGGCGGCCCGCTGGACGTGCTGACCGGGGACTACCTGGCCGAGCTGACCATGCTCATCCTCGGCCGCGACCGCCTGAAGAACCCGGACCTCGGCTACGCGAAGACCTTCCTGCGCCAGCTGGAGGAAGGGATCGGGCTCGCGCAGGAGCGGGGCGTACGGATCGTCACGAACGCGGGCGGCCTGAACCCGGCCGGACTGGCCGACGCGGTGCGGGCCCTGGCGGCCAAGACAGGGGTGCCCGTCACCGTCGCACACGTCGAGGGCGACGACCTGATGCCGTACGGGGAGGGGGCGCTGACCGCCAACGCCTACCTCGGCGGCGCCGGGATCACGGCCTGCCTGCGGGCCGGGGCGGACGTGGTCGTGACCGGCCGGGTCACGGACGCGGCGCTGGTCAGTGGCACGGCGGCCTGGTGGTTCGACTGGGCGCCGGACGACTATGACCGGCTGGCGGGAGCGGTGGTCGCGGGCCACGTCCTGGAGTGCGGCACGCAGGCCACCGGCGGGAACTACTCCTTCTTCGCCGCGCACGACGTCCGCCGCCCGGGCTTCCCCCTCGCGGAGGTCTCCGAGGACGGCTCCTCGGTGATCACCAAGCATCCGGGCACGGGCGGACTCGTTTCGCCCGGCACCGTCACCGCCCAACTCCTCTACGAGACCCAGGGCGTCCGCTACCTCGGCCCGGACGTCACCGCCCGCCTGGACACGGTCCGGCTCTCCGAGGACGGGCCCGACCGCGTCCGCGTCTCGGGCGCGGTCGGCGAACCGCCCCCGGACACCCTCAAGGTGGGCGTCACCCGCATCGGCGGCTGGCGCAACGAGGTGGTCTTCGTCCTGACCGGCCTGGACATCGAGGCGAAGGCGGCCCTGGTGCGTGCGCAGCTGGCCGGGGCGCTGGAGGGGGTCGCCGACGCGAGGTGGACCCTGTCCCGCACAGACCACGAGGACGCCCCGACGGAGGAGACGGCGAGCGCGCTGCTGCGCCTGGTCGTCCGCGACCCGTCCCCGGACCGGGTGGGCCGCGGCCTGACCTCGGCCGCGATCGAACTCGCCCTGGGCAGCTACCCCGGCTTCCACGTGACCGCCCCGCCGGGGGCGGCCCAGCCGTACGGGGTCTTCGGCTCGGACTCCGTCCCGGCGGAATCGGTCCCCCAGGTGGCGGTCCTGCCGGACGGCTCGCGCCTGCCGGTCCCTGCCGCGTGGCCGTCTCCCCCCACCCCGCCCGTTCCCGAAACCGCGGGCTCCGCCCCCAGTCCCCCGCCCCTTCCCGAGACCGGGGGCTCCGCCCCCGGCCCCCCGCCCCCGTCGGAGGCCAAGCCCCCGGGCCCCGCGGGAACCTGGACTTCGGACCCGTCGGGCACTAGGCCCCCGGGCCCCGCGGGGGCTCCGCGCCCCGACCCCGCGGGGGCTCCGCCCCCCGACCCCGCCGGGGCTCCGCCCCCCGACCCCCGCGCCTCAAATTCCCCCAGCTACCGCTGGGACGTGTCCCCAGGCGAGGCTGAACGTGCCGCCCCGGTCCCATCCAGCGCACAGGCCGGCACCGTTCAATCCCAGCCCGGCCAAACTCCAGCCCCTCCGGCGCTTGAGGAGCGGGGTACGGGGCGGAGCCCCGGTCTTGTAGCCGCGCCGGCGTCCGAGCCTCGGGACACGGGGCCGGGCCCCAGCCTCGCAGCCCCTCCGGCGTTTGAGGGGCGGGGTACGGGGCGGAGCCCCGGTCTTGTAGCCGCGCCGGCGTCCGAGCCTCGGGACACGGGGCCGGGCCCCAGCCTCGCAGCCCCTCCGGCGTTTGAGGAGCGGGGTGCGGGGTGGAGCCCCGGTCTTTCAGCCGCGCCGGCGTTTGAGGCGCGGGGGCCGGGGCCGGGCCCCGGTTCGGGAAGGGGCGGGGTGGGGGAGAGCCCCGCAGGGCCCACCACCCGCGCCCCGCTCGGCTCGGTGGCCGGCGCCCGCAGCGGCGACAAGGGCGGGGACGCCAACGTCGGCGTCTGGGCCGAATCGCCCGCAGCCTGGGACTGGCTCCACCGCACCCTCACGGTGGACCTCCTCCAGGACCTGCTCCCCGAGGCCAGGGACCTGCCCGTCACCCGACACGTGCTCCCGAACCTCCGCGCCCTGAACTTCGAGATCCACGGCATCCTCGGCGACGGCGTCGCCTCCGGCCACCGCTTCGACCCGCAGGCCAAGGCCCTCGGCGAATGGCTCCGCGCCCGCCACCTCGACATCCCGACCCACCTGCTGCCCGACCCCGCCCCGGCGACGGACCCCGCCCCCGCGCCCGAACCCGCACCCACCCCGGAGGGCCCCGGCTCATGACCCGCCTCCGCACCACCGTCGACCCGCACGCCCCCGAGCACGCCCAGGCCCGCACCGCCGCCCTGGAACGCCTCGCCGCCCTCGACGCCGAGCACGCGAAGGCGCTCCAGGGCGGCGGCGAGAAGTACACGGCCCGGCACCGCCAGCGCGGCAAGCTGCTGGCCCGCGAGCGCGTCGAGCTGCTGCTCGATCCGGACACCCCGTTCCTGGAGCTGTCCCCGCTGGCGGCCTGGGGCAGCGACTACCCCGTCGGCGCCTCCATGGTCACCGGCATCGGCACCGTCGAGGGCGTCCAGTGCCTGGTGACCGCCAACGACCCCACCGTCCGCGGCGGCGCCAGCAACCCCTGGACCCTGAAGAAGGCGCTCCGGGCCAACGAGATCGCCCGGCAGAACCGCCTCCCCTGCATCAGCCTCGTGGAGTCCGGCGGCGCCGACCTGCCCTCCCAGAAGGAGATCTTCATCCCGGGCGGTGCGATCTTCCGCGACCTCACCCGGCTCTCCGCCGACCGGATCCCGACCGTCGCCGTCGTCTTCGGCAACTCCACCGCCGGAGGCGCGTACATCCCCGGCATGTCCGACCACACCATCATGATCAAGGACCGGTCCAAGGTGTTCCTCGGCGGCCCGCCGCTGGTCAAGATGGCCACCGGCGAGGAGAGCGACGACGAGTCCCTCGGCGGAGCCGACATGCACGCCCGCACCTCCGGCCTCGCCGACTACTACGCCCTCGACGAGCAGGACGCGATCCGCCAGGCCCGCCGCGTCGTCGCCCGCCTGGGCCACCGGCCGGCGCACGCGGAGCCGCCGAAGGCCGAGGAGCCCGCGTACGACCCCGAAGAGCTCCTCGGGATCGTGCCGCCCGACCTGAAGACGCCCTTCGACCCCCGCGAGGTCATCGCCCGCATCGTCGACGCCTCCGACTTCGACGAGTTCAAGCCGCTGTACGGCACCAGCCTCGTCACCGGCTGGGCCGCCCTCCACGGCTACCCGGTCGGCATCCTCGCCAACGCCCAGGGCGTGCTGTTCAGCGCCGAGTCGCAGAAGGCCGCCCAGTTCATCCAGCTCGCCAACCAGCGCGACATCCCGCTGCTCTTCCTCCACAACACCACCGGCTACATGGTCGGCAAGGAGTACGAGCAGGGCGGCATCATCAAGCACGGCTCGATGATGATCAACGCGGTGTCCAACTCCCGCGTCCCCCACCTCTCCGTCCTGATCGGCGCGAGCTACGGCGCCGGCCACTACGGCATGTGCGGCCGCGCCTACGAGCCCCGCTTCCTCTTCGCCTGGCCCAGCGCCAAATCCGCCGTCATGGGCTCCCAGCAGCTCGCCGGGGTGCTCTCCATCGTGGCCCGGCAGTCCGCCGCCGCCAAGGGACAGCCGTACGACGACGAGGCCGACGCCGGCATGCGCGCCTTCGTCGAGGCGCAGATCGAGTCCGAGTCCCTGCCGATGTTCCTGTCCGGGCGGCTGTACGACGACGGGGTCATCGACCCGCGCGACACCCGTACCGTCCTCGGCCTGTGCCTGTCGGCCGTCCACAACGCCCCCGTCGAGGGCGCCCGCGGCGGCTTCGGCGTCTTCCGGATGTGAGCCCGCACATGACCATCACCTCCCTCCTCGTGGCCAACCGCGGCGAGATCGCCGTCCGCGTCTTCCGCACCGCCCGCGCCCTGGGCCTGGCCACCGTCGCCGTCCACTCCGACCCCGACGAGCAGGCCCTGCACGTACGCGACGCCGACGCGGCCGTACGCCTGCCCGGCGCCGCCCCGGCCGACACCTACCTGCGCGGCGACCTGATCATCAAGGCCGCGCTCGCCGCCGGAGCCGACGCGATCCACCCCGGCTACGGCTTCCTCTCCGAGAACGCCGCCTTCGCCCGCGAGGTCCGGGCCGCCGGAATGGCCTGGATCGGCCCGCCGCCCGAGGCCATCGAGGCCATGGCTTCCAAGACCCGGGCCAAGGAGCTGATGCGCGCCGCCGGCGTCCCGCTCCTGGAACCCGTCGACCCGGCCGCCGCCACCACCGCCGACCTGCCCCTGCTCCTCAAGGCGGCCGCCGGCGGCGGGGGCCGCGGGATGCGCGTGGTCCGCGACCTCGGCTCCCTCGAGGAGGAGCTGGCGGCGGCCGCCGCCGAGGCCCGCTCGGCCTTCGGCGACGGCGAGGTCTTCGCCGAGCCCTACGTGGAGCGCGGCCGCCACGTCGAGGTGCAGATCCTCGCCGACGCCCACGGCACCGTCTGGGCGCTGGGCACCCGCGACTGCTCCCTCCAGCGGCGCCACCAGAAGGTCATCGAGGAGGCCCCGGCGCCCGGCCTGCCGGAAAGCCTGCGCGAGAGCCTCCACGAGGCCGCCGTCGCCGCCGCCCGCGCCGTCTCCTACCAGGGCGCCGGCACGGTCGAGTTCCTCGTCACCGCCGACGGACGCCCGTACTTCCTGGAGATGAACACCCGCCTCCAGGTCGAACACCCCGTCACCGAAGCCGTCTTCGGCCTCGACCTCGTCGCCCTCCAGCTGCGCGTCGCCGAAGGAACGGCCCTGCCGCTCACACCCCCGGAGCCCGTCGGCCACGCCGTCGAGGCCCGCCTGTACGCCGAGGACCCCGCCCAGGACTGGCGCCCCCAGACCGGCGTCCTGCACACCCTCGCCGTGCCCGGCGAGGTCCGCGTCGACACCGGCTTCGCCGACGGGGACGAGGTGGGCATCCACTACGACCCCATGCTCGCCAAGGTCGTCGCCCACGCCCCGACCCGCGCCGAGGCCGTACGCGTCCTCGCGCACGCCCTGGCCGGAGCCCGCATCCACGGGCTCACCACCAACCGCGAGCTCCTCGTACGGTCGCTGCGCCACCCGGAGTTCGCCGCCGGACAGCCCGACACCGGGTTCTACGAGCGCCACCTCGCCGCCCTCACCCAAGACGCCCCGGACGCCACCCTGTCCGCCCTGGCCGCGGCCCTCGCCGAAGCGGCCCCGGCCCCGGACGCCCCCCTCGCCGCCCGCCTCGGCGGCTGGCGCAACCTCCGCTCCCAGCCCCGGACCCGCCGCTACACGGCGGCAGGCACCGAGTACGAGGTCGCCTACCACCCGGTGGACCACCCCGGAGTCCGCGTCCTGTCCGCCACCCCGGACCTGGTCACGCTCGAAGTCGACGGCATCCGGCGCTTGTTCCACGTGAAACAAAATTCGAACAACTCCGACCTCTACGTTGATTCGGCGCTCGGCGCCCACACCCTCACCCCCGTCCCCCGGTTCGCGGACCCCAAGGCCCGCACCGAACCGGGCTCCCTCCTCGCCCCCATGCCCGGCACCGTGGTCCGCGTCGCCGAGGGCCTCGCGCCCGGCGCCGCCGTCACCGCCGGGCAGCCCCTGCTCTGGCTGGAGGCCATGAAGATGGAGCACCGCATCCTCGCTCCCGCCTCCGGCACGCTCACCGCGCTCCACGCCACCACGGGCCGGCAGGTCGAGTTCGGCGCCCTGCTCGCCGTAGTCCAGGAGGAATCGACGTCATGAGCTCCGCCACCATCGAAACGCCCGAGCACAAGGCCCTGCGCACGGCGGTCGCCGCCCTGGGGCAGAAGTACGGCCGCGAGTACCTCGCCCGCGTCGCCCGCGAGGGCGGCCACCCCGACGAACTGTGGGCCGACGCCGCCAAGCTCGGCTACCTCGGCGTCAGCCTGCCCGAGGAGTACGGCGGCGGAGGCGGCGGCATCGCCGAACTGTCCATCGTCCTGGAGGAACTCGGCGCCGCGGGCTGCCCGCTGCTGATGATGGTCGTCTCACCCGCCATCTGCGGCACGGTCATCTCCCGCTTCGGCACCGAGGACCAGAAGCGCACGTGGCTCCCCGGCCTCGCCGACGGCAGCCTGACCATGGCCTTCGGCATCACCGAACCGGACGCCGGATCCAACTCCCACCGCATCACCACCACGGCCCGCCGCGACGGCGACGACTGGATCCTCACCGGCCGCAAGGTCTTCATCTCCGGCGTGGACATCGCCGACGCCACCCTCATCGTCGGCCGCACCGAGGACGCCAGGAGCGGCCGCCTGGTGCCCTGCCTGTTCATCGTCCCGCGCGAGGCCCCCGGCTTCACCCGCTCGGTCATCGACATGGAACTCCAGGCCGCGGAGAAGCAGTTCGAACTGGTCCTGGACGACGTACGCCTGCCCTCCTCCGCCCTGGTCGGCGACGAGGACGCGGGCCTGCTCCAGCTGTTCGCCGGCCTCAACCCGGAACGCATCATGACCGCCGCCTTCGCCATCGGCATGGGCCGCTACGCCCTCGCCAAGGCCGTCGACTACGCCAAGACCCGCCAGGTGTGGAAGGACCCCATCGGCGCCCACCAGGCCCTGGCCCACCCCCTGGCCGCGGCCCACATCGAGCTGGAGCTGGCCCGCCTGATGATGCAGAAGGCCGCCCACCTCTACGACGCGGGCGACGACATGGGGGCCGGCGAGGCCGCGAACATGGCCAAGTACGCGGCCGGCGAGGCTTGTGTCCGGGCCGTGGACCAGTCCGTCCACACCCTCGGCGGCAACGGCCTCACCCGCGAATACGGCCTGGCCTCCCTCATCACCGCCTCCCGCGTGGCCCGCATCGCCCCGGTCAGCCGCGAGATGATCCTCAACTTCATCTCCCACCAGACCCTGGGCCTGCCCAAGTCGTACTAGACCCACCCCGGCCCCGGCCCCCCGCAGCACAGGCCCCCGGCCCGGCCGGGGGCCCAGCACCCCCGGCCGGGCCCCCGGCCCACCGCCCAGCCGCCAACCCCTCCGGAGGAGACATGCCACCCGTCCACGCCGCGCGAACGACCGGCGTAGCCGTCCTCACCCTGGACTCCCCGGCCAACCGCAACGCCCTCTCCGCCGACCTCGTCGCAGAGCTCCGCGCCGCGCTCGCCGACGCCGGGGCGGATCCGGCGGTCCGCGCCGTCCTGCTCACCCACACCGGCACCACCTTCTGCGCCGGGGCCGACCTCAAGTCCCCCTGCGCCCCGGCCGACTTCCTGGCCCTGCTCCGCCAGATCGCCGAACTGCCCAAGCCCGTCCTCGCCCGCGTCACCGGGCACGTCCGGGCCGGCGGCCTCGGCCTGCTCGGCGTCTGCGACATCGCCGCCGCCGGACCGCGGTCCACGTACGCCTTCACCGAGACCCACCTCGGCCTCGCGCCCGCCGTGATCTCCATGCCGCTGCTCCCGCGCCTGGACCCGCGCGCGGCCGCCCGCTACTTCCTGACCGCCGAGGCCTTCGACGCCGCCGAAGCCACCCGCATCGGCCTGCTCACGCTGCACGCCGAAGACGTGGACCAGGCTCTGGAGCCGGTGCTCGCCGGCCTGCGCAAGGCGTCCCCGCAGGGCCTGGCCGCCACCAAGGCGCTGACCGCCGCGGCCGTACGCGAGACCCTGGACCGCGACGGCTCGCGCCTGACGGAGCTGTCCGCGGAGCTCTTCGCCTCCGCCGAGGCCCGCGAGGGCATCACCGCCCGCTTCGAGCGCCGCACCCCGTCGTGGTCCCTGTGACGCGCGCGGCGCCCGGCGCGGCAACGGACGAGGCGACCCGCGAGACGAGCGCGGCAGCCGACGAGGCAACGTGGGCGAGCGCGGCAGCCGGCGCGCCGACGACGACGGCCCCCCCCCCCGCCCCGCCCGCCGGCCCCAAGCAGGCGCGCAGCCGGGTCACCCGCCGCCACCTCCTCGAGGCCGCCGTCTCCTGCCTCGCCGAACACGGCTGGGCGGGCTCCACCGTCGGCGTCGTCGCCGAGCGCGCCGGTGTCTCCCGCGGCGCGGCCCAGCACCACTTCCGCACCCGCGAGGACCTGTTCACCGCCGCCGTCGAGTACGTCGCCGAGGAGCGCTCCACCGCCCTGCGCGAGCTCTTCCAGGCCGGCCCGGCCGCCCGCCCCGCCGCGGTCGAGGCGCTCGTCGACCTGTACACCGGCACCCTCTTCCGGGCCGCGCTGCAGCTGTGGGTCGCCGCCTCCAACGAGGAGCAGCTGCGCCCCCGGGTCACCGAACTGGAGGCCCGGGTCGGCCGGGAGACCCACCGCATCGCCGTGGAACTGCTGGGCGCGGACGAGTCCGTGCCGGGCGTACGGGAGACCGTGCAGGGCCTCCTCGACATGGCGCGCGGGCTCGGCCTGGCCAACGTCCTCACGGACGACACGGCCCGCCGCGACCGCGTGGTCGCCCAGTGGGCCCGCATCCTCGACGCGGCCCTGGGCTGAGCCCGGGCGCGCGAAGGGCGCCGCACCCCGCCACGGGGGTACGGCGCCCTTCGCCTGTGCGGTCCGCCCGGTCCGCCCGGGTCCGTCCCGAGGATCAGGCCGTGCCGGCGATGTCGGCGTAGCCCTCGATGTCGCGCGGGTCGCGCCGGCCGGGGCCGATGTAGCGGGCCGACGGACGCACCAGGCGGCCCGTGCGCTTCTGCTCCAGGATGTGCGCGGACCAGCCGGCGGTCCGGGCACAACTGAACATCGACGTGAACATGTGCGCCGGGACCTCCGCGAAGTCCAGCATGATCGCGGCCCAGAACTCCACGTTGGTGGCCAGCACCCGGTCGGGGCGGCGTGCGTGCAGCTCCTCCAGCGCCGCCTTCTCCAGCGCGGCGGCCACCTCGTAGCGCGGCGCGTCCAGCTCCTTGGCCGTGCGCCGCAGCACGCGCGCACGCGGGTCCTCGGCGCGGTAGACGCGGTGCCCGAAGCCCATCAGCCGCTCGCCCTTGTCCAGGGCCTTCTTCACGTACGCCACGGCGTCGCCGGTGCGCTCGATCTCCTCGATCATGCCGAGCACCCGCGAGGGCGCCCCGCCGTGCAGCGGCCCGGACATCGCGCCGACGGCGCCCGACAGGGCCGCCGCCACGTCCGCGCCGGTGGAGGCGATGACGCGCGCGGTGAAGGTGGAGGCGTTCATGCCGTGCTCGGCGGCCGAGGTCCAGTAGGCGTCCACGGCCTTGACGTGCTTCGGGTCCGGCTCGCCCCGCCAGCGGATCATGAACCGCTCGACGACGGACTCCGCCTTGTCGATCTCCCGCTGCGGAACCATGGGCATGCCCTGGCCGCGGGCGGACTGGGCGACGTACGACAGGGCCATGACGGCCGCGCGGGCGAGGTCGTCGCGGGCGGTCCGCTCGTCGATGTCCAGGAGCGGTTTCAGACCCCACACGGGGGCGAGCATCGCGAGCGCGGACTGCACGTCGACCCGGATGTCACCGGAGTGGACGGGGATCGGGAAGGGCTCGGCGGCGGGCAGTCCGGGGTTGAACGCACCGTCGACCAGCAGGCCCCAGACGTTCCCGAAGGACACCTGCCCGACGAGGTCTTCGATGTCGACCCCGCGGTAGCGCAGCGCACCGCCTTCCTTGTCGGGTTCGGCGATCTCCGTCTCGAACGCGACGACCCCTTCGAGCCCGGGTACGAAGTCGGACATCAGGCGGCTCCTCAGATAGTGCGAACACGCGCGGCGCCCGGCGTGCTTCGCGGTCCGGCGCGGTCATCCCCGTTGATGCCCGGCGCGGCCGATGGTCACCCGCGCGGGGACCGTCGGACCGGCCCCAAGATTTTGTCCGTTCCCGCTGGACTGCGGAAGCGTGACATACGGCACACCCGCGGCAGGCGCACTGCGGCAGGATGGCCGGCGTGACCCATCAGGACCTTGATCCCTCCCTCATGCGCAAGCAGTACCGCTCCGAGATCGTCCCCGAGGACAGCCTCGCCGACGACCCCATGGACCAGTTCGCGCGATGGTTCCAGCAGGCCGCCGTCGCGCACGTCTTCGAGCCCAACGCGATGATCGTCTCGACCGCCACCGCCGACGGCCGCCCGAGTTCCCGCACGGTGCTGCTGAAGCAGTTCGACGCGCGGGGCTTCGTCTTCTACACCAATTACGGCTCCCGCAAGGGCCGCGAGATCGCCGAGAACCCGCACGTCGCCCTGCTGTTCCCCTGGCATCCCATCGCCCGCCAGGTCATCGTGACCGGCACGGCCACCCGGGTCGGCCGCGACGAGACGGCGGCGTACTTCCGCTCCCGCCCGCACGGCTCGCAGCTGGGCGCCTGGGCCAGCGACCAGTCGCAGGTGATCGCCTCGCGCGCCGAACTCGACCGCCGCTACGCGGAGCTGGAGCAGCGCTACCCGCAGGGCGAGCAGGTCCCGGTCCCGACGGAGTGGGGCGGCTACCGGGTCGTCCCCGGCGAGGTGGAGTTCTGGCAGGGCCACGAGAACCGCCTCCACGACCGCCTGCGGTACGTGAGGGACGGCGCGGACGCCGCCGAGTGGCGCGTCGAGCGGCTCTGCCCGTAGGCGGCGCGGCGGCGAAAGCCCGTGGGGCGCGCGGCGTCCGTACCGGCGGGGCCGGAAAAGCAGGCGACCCGCGGGCTCGGGTCCCTCCCCCTGCAGTGGGGAGGAGCCGGCCGGACGTACCGGCGAGCCCGCGGGTCGGGTGACTGCTTGGGATTGGCGCCTGGCGTTCCCGCCGGGCACCGCACTGGGTGCGTGCGACGACGGGCGCTTTAGCCCGCAGCCACCTCACGCGTCCGGTTTCCGTACATTTCGGGAACCACCTCCCTTCTCGTGTACGGCAGAGCCTAGGAGCCTGTCCGGTGGGGCACAAGCGGATATTTTCCGGACCCGCCCGAGAGCGCCGTCCGTCCCGCCGCGCCGCCCGAAACGGATCATTCCGGGGTATTCGGGGGAACGGGGTGTGGGCTGCGTCACGTTCCAGTTCAATGATCTGACGTGCCGCACACGCGAACACCTGCTGGGGGTACCAGGTGACTGCTTCCGGACGTGACGAGACCACCGACGACGATCTGCTCGCAGCGCTGCTCGACGGGATGGACGCCGCCCTGTGCGCGTTCGACTCCTACGGCGTGATCACCCACTGGAACCGCGAGGCCGAGCGGATCCTGGGCTGGACCGCCGCCGAGGCCGTGGGCCGCAAGGGCTTCGAAGGGTGGGCGGTACGGCCCGCCGACGCCCAGGACGTGCAGGAGCGGCTCCTGTCCGCCCAGTACGTGCCGGGCCGCCAGGTGCACGAGTTCGCGCTGCTGACCAAGGACGGCGGGCGCGTCCTCGTCCGCACCCAGTCCGCCGGGGTGCCCGGCGCGGACGGGAAACCGGCCGGGGTGTACTGCGCCTTCAGCGAGGTGCACGCGCAGATCGACCTGGAGCGCTCCATCGCGCTGAGCGAGGCCCTGCTCGAGGACGCCGCCTGGGGCGTCGTCCTCGTCGACGTCGACCTGCGCCCCGCCGTGGTCAACGCGCACGCCGCGCGCGCCCTCGGCGCCGGGCGCACCGCACTGCTCGGCCGCCCGCTCGGCGAACTGCTCCTCCAGGGCGTGGAGGAACTGGAGGGCGCCCTCCAACACGTGCTCGCCGAGGGGGCGCCGCCCGCCCCGGTGGAGCTGTGGGTGTCGGTGCGGACCCCGGAGGGGGCCCGGCGGCGGTGCCTGCGGTGCGGGTTCCTGCGGCTGGCCTCGCCGCTCGCGGAGGAGCCGGTGCCGCTCGGCGTCGGCTGGCTGTTCCAGGACGTCACCGAGGCCCGGCAGGCCCAGCTGGACACCGCGCAGCTGCGGTTCCGCGCCCACCAGCTGCACCGGGCGGGCCGGGCCGCCGCCGAGTGCGAGGACCCGGCCGAGGCGGCGGCCGTCCGCCTGGACTTCGCCCTCGCGGGCTTCGCCGAGCACGCGCTGCTGGACGTACTGGACCCCTCGGCCGGTCCCGAACGGCGCCGGCTCGTCCGCTCCGCCGTCTCCCCGCCCGAGCTGCCGGGGCCCGGGTCGATCCCCGTGCGGTACCAGGCCGGGCACCCGGCGCTCCAGGCGCTGGACCGGATCGGCTCGGTGCGCACGAGCGCTCCGCGCGGGGCGGCCGACCCGGAGTGGGCGCGGGCCCGCCACTGGCCCGAGGGCGCGGCGCACGTGCTGTGCACGGTGCTGCGCAGCCGGGGCCGGACCCTGGGAGCGGTGACCTTCGTACGGGGGCCCTCGCGGGCCGCGTTCGAGGGGCCGGACGCGGCGTACGCGGAAGAGGTCGCGGGCCGGATCGCCGCCGATCTGGACCTGGCGGCGGGGGCGGGGGGCCGGGCCCCGGGCGGGCCCCCGGCCGGCGGCGGCTAGTGGCGGAAGAAGATCCGGTCGCCGTACTCCTGCATCACGCGGCCGTTCCACTCGTGGCCGCCGTCGACGTTGCCCGAGCGCAGCAGCGGCGGCTCGATCCCGCGTGCGGCGAGCTCGCCGGCCGCCGCGGCCATGACCGCCTGCATGATCGCGCTGGTCACGACCGTGGAGGCGGGGGCGAAGGGCGCGTCGATGCCGTCGAGGCTCAGCTCCGCGTCGCCGACCGCGATCTTGCTGTCGAGGACCACGTCGCAGTGGTCCTTCAGGAAGGTGCCCGAGACGTGCCGAGGCTTGGTCCCGGTCGCGTACGCCACCGAGGTCACCCCGATCACCTTGAGGCCGATGGCGCGGGCGTTCATGGCCATCTCCACCGGCAGGGCGTTGCGCCCGGACAGGGAGATGATCACGAGCACGTCGCCGTCGGAGGCGGGGCTGCTGTCCAGGACGGCGCCGGCGAGGCCGTCGACCCGCTCCAGCGCACTGCCCAGCGTGGCGGGCATGACATCGACGCCGGCCGTGCCCGGGACGGCGAGGAAGTTCATCAGCGCCAGCCCGCCGGCCCGGTAGACCACGTCCTGGGCGGGCAGCGAGGAGTGCCCGGCGCCGAAGGCGAAGAGCCGGTTCCCGCGGGCCACGGCGTCGGCGACGAGGCTGCCGGCCTCGGCGATCCGCGCGGCCTCCTCGTCCCGCACCCGCTCCAGCAGGCCGATGGCGGCGTCGAAGAACTGACCGGCCAGCTTGCTCTCGCTCATACGCCGATGGCCTTCCGGGGGTCGGGTCGGGGTGACGGGGTGGGTCCGTGTCCGCCGCTCACCGTGCGGTCTGGACCAAGGGCGTGTCAATACGAACGTCAATCCCGGGGAAGATCTCCGCCGACATGTCGTGGAGATGTCCGGGAGAGGGCTTGACGCTCGGTACGGGACGGTTGTCCGCCCGATGCGTCAGAATTGGGGGCAGGGCCAGCGCACGCAATCCGAGGGGCACGAATGTCCGGACTGATCGACACCACGGAGATGTATCTCCGCACCATCCTTGAGCTGGAAGAGGAAGGTGTGGTCCCCATGCGCGCCCGTATCGCCGAGCGGCTCGACCAGAGCGGCCCGACGGTGAGCCAGACGGTGGCGCGGATGGAGCGGGACGGCCTGGTGGCCGTGGCCAGCGACCGGCACCTGGAGCTGACGGAGGAGGGGCGCCGGCTGGCGACGCGCGTGATGCGCAAGCACCGGCTGGCCGAGTGTCTGCTCGTCGACGTCATCGGCCTGGAGTGGGAGCAGGTGCACGCCGAGGCCTGCCGTTGGGAGCACGTGATGAGCGAGGCGGTGGAGCGGCGGGTGCTGGAGCTGCTGCGTCACCCGACCGAGTCGCCGTACGGCAACCCGATCCCGGGCCTGGAGGAGCTGGGGGAGAAGGCCGAGGCGGACCCGTTCCTGGAGGACGGCATGGTCAGCCTCTCCGAGCTGGACCCGGGTGTCGACGGCAAGACCGTGGTCGTGCGCCGGATCGGCGAGCCGATCCAGACGGACGCCCAGCTGATGTACACGCTGCGTCGGGCGGGCGTGCAGCCCGGCTCGGTGGTGAGCGTCACCGAGTCCCCGGGCGGGGTCCTCGTCGGCAGCGGCGGTGAAGCCGCCGAGCTGGACGCGGAGGTGGCCTCGCACGTGTTCGTGGCGAAGCGCTGATCCGTCTGATGCAGGCCTCTGGTTGAGACGTCTGCCTGATGCAGACGTCTGCTGTGGACGTTCGAGGGGTGGAAGTGGGCGGTCCCGGCGCCTTGCGGCGCCGGGACCGGTCCTCCCCATGTGACCTGGAGCCCCGAGCTCTCAAGGTCGTCCCCTTCGGACCGTCTTCCCCGAGCGGCCCGCCTCCCTGTTGAAAGGATCTCCATCGGCAGCGGCGGCCAATCCTTGAGCAAGGTCACTCGAAAGAGCGGTGTTGTCGGCGAGACGCCCGTTTTCGAATGCGGGTTCGATAGTCTGGCCGGGAGCGAAGGGGGTGCATCTGCGGTGGTACAGCGCATCGATGTGACAGGGGCCGATGGCGTACGCCTGGCCGCCTGGGAGTTCAGCGAAGCGGACGCCGCGGCCGCGGCCCAGCCCGCCGGGCCGGACCCCCGCCCCGCCGTGCTGTTACTCCACGGGCTCATGGGCCGCGCCTTCCACTGGTCCGGCACCGCCCGCTGGCTCGGCGAGCGCCACCGTGTGATCGCCCTGGACCAGCGCGGGCACGGCCAGAGCGACCGCCCGGCGCACGGTCCGTACACGCGCGAGGCCTTCGTGGCCGACGCGGAGGCCGTCGTCGAGCAGCTCGGCCTCGCCCCCGTGACCCTGATCGGCCACTCCATGGGCGCCCTGACCGCCTGGCAGCTCGCGGCCCGCCGCCCCGACCTGGTCGAAGCCGTGGTCATCTGCGACATGCGCGCCTCGGCGCTCGGCGAAGCCTCGCAGCAGGAGTGGGCGGACTGGTTCCACCGCTGGCCGCTGCCCTTCCCCACCCAGGACGCCGCCCGCCGCTGGTTCGGCGAGGACGACCCCCGGATGGAGCGCCCCGACCCGGGCCGCGGCGCCTTCTTCGCGGAGGTCATGCACGAGGCCCAGGACGGCTGGCGCCCGCTCTTCTCCCGCCGCCAGATGCTGCGGGCCCGCGAGACGTGGGTGCACGACGCCCACTGGGAGGAACTGGCCCAGGTCCGCTGCCCCACCCTGGTCGTCCGCGGTCTGGACGGCGAACTGGGCCGGGCGGAGGCCCAGGAGATGGTCCGAGTCCTCCCGGCCGGCCAGTACGCCGAAATCCCCGACGCGGGCCACTACCTCCACTACGACCAGCCGGCGGCTCTGCGAGCGGCCCTGGAGCCTTTCCTGGACGACGTGAAGGCGTCGCGGATCTGAGGGGGTGCTGGTCGGGGGCTTCGGGGGCGGGGGGGAGCCTGATCAGCCCCCACCGGAATCAGGCTCCCACCCGCCCCCGAAGCCCCCGACCAGCACCCCGCACCCCCACCCCCCTCTTCCCTACCCCTTGCTAACGGCCGCCAGGATCTCCGGCAGTCGCCGGGCCACCACCGGGGCCGCCAGGCGCAGGCCCGTCCACGTGGCCAGGGCGCCCCAGGCCACGCCCAGCGGGAGTACCAGCCAGCTCAGGCCCTGGTGGTCCGCCACGTTGAGCCAGATCGTCAGGGCGATCAACGGGGCGCACAGCAGGGCCGCCGCGAGCATGCCGCCGAGGATGCTC
This sequence comes from Streptomyces subrutilus, assembly GCF_001746425.1. Classification (GTDB taxonomy): domain Bacteria; phylum Actinomycetota; class Actinomycetes; order Streptomycetales; family Streptomycetaceae; genus Streptomyces; species Streptomyces subrutilus_A. The sequence goes on from NZ_MEHK01000001.1 coordinate 4,253,242, forward strand.
AGCCAGGCCAGGCCGGCCTGGCCCGGGGCGACGTTCTTGAACGCGCCCTCCGTCGGGATCGAGTACGGGTACCGTGCCGAGGCCAGCGCCCCCGTGCAGAGCATCGCGCCGAGCAGGGCCAGGGCCAGGCCCAGCGCCGCCGGGAAGTCGGACCAGTTGCCGACCAGGGCGGCCGTCACCACGGTCACGAAGACCGTGTACGGAACGGTGACCAGGGCCAGCGCGGCGGCCCGCCCGCGCAGTTCCACGTACGCGTCGTGCGTGGTGCCGAGGGTCTGGGCCACCATCCAGAACGCCGAGGTGTCCTGCCCGAACTGGTTGTACATCTGGATGCCGAGCATGCCGGCGCCGAAGCAGGCGAGGTACAGGGAGCCGGTGCCCTGGAGGGCGTTGAACACCGGGATGATCAATCCGATCGCCAGTGCCGTCACGATCGCCGACTTCGTCTTCGGGTCGCGGACGGCGTAGCGCAGGGTCCGCTGCATGACGGCGCCCGTCCGGCCGGCCGGCAGCAGCGACCAGAAGCCGCGCTCGGCGCGGTTCTTCTCCGGCTTGGCGGCGGCGATGGTCGAGCCGTCCGGGGCGACCATCAGCTTGGTCAGGCTGCGCTCCCAGAACCAGAGCAGTAGGGCCAGGGCGCCGAGGGTGAGGGCCAGTTGGGCGGCGGCTTGGCCGTACGAGCCCTTGCTCGCGGAGTCGACCATGCCGACGGCGGTCGCCGGCGGCAGCCACCGCAGCACCGCCTCGGCCGGTTCCAGCTGGGACAGTCCGCCGGTCTGGAACAGGCGCTGGCTGGCGAAGTTGGCCAGCTGTGCGCCCACCGCGATCAGCAGGCCGCTGAGCAGGGCCAGGTCCCGCCCCTTGCGGCTGGTCAGCAGCCGTACGTTGGCGGTGGCCACGGCGCGGGCGAGGGCCACGCAGCCCACGAGCAGCAGCGGGGCGGCCACCACCGCGGCTGCCACGCCTGCGGCGCCGCGGGCGACCGCTATCACCGAGCCGATCGCCAGGCACAGCGTGAACATCGGGCCGATGCCGACCAGCGAGGAGGCCAGCAGGGCCCGTACGAGAGGACGCGGGCGCAGCGGCAGCATGACCAGCCGGCTCGGGTCGAGGGTCTCGTCCCCGGTGGGGAAGAACAGCGGCATGCAGGTCCAGCCCAGCGCCAGGATCGCGGCCAGCAGTACGACGACCGTGCCCGCGTGGGCGTTGCCGTGCAGCATGGCCAGGCCGAGGGTGGTGAAGAAGCCGACCACGAGGGCGAACACCAGTGAGCTGATCCAGGCGGCCTTGCGCTTGGAGGAGCCCTTCAGCCCGTTGCGCAGCAACGAGAGCTTCAGCCGGACGAACACCGGGGTCAGCGAGGGCGCGGCGGAGGGGGCAGGCGAGGAGGGGGACGCGGCGGCGGCGGGGGAGGTGACGGCGGTCATCGTGCGTCCGCCGTCCCGGAGCCGCCGCCCAGCCAGTCCAGGGAGTCCCCGGCGGCGTCGCGGCCGTGGGCGCCGACCAGTTCGAGGAAGGCGGCCTGGAGGGAGGGCGCGGAGCCCCGTACGTCGGCCAGCGGGCCCGCGGCGCGGATGCGTCCGGCGGCCATGACGGCCACCCAGTCGCACAGCGACTCGACGAGCTCCATCACGTGGGAGGAGAAGACGACCGTGGCTCCGGACGCGGTGTAGCGTTCCAGCACTCCGCGGATGGTTTGCGCGGACACCGGGTCGACGCCCTCGAACGGCTCGTCGAGGAAGAGCACTTCGGGGTTGTGCAGGAGGGCGGCGGCCAGGCCGATCTTCTTGCGCATGCCGGTCGAGTAGTCCACGACCAGCTTGTGCTGCGAGCCCGCCAGGTCCAGGACGTCCAGCAGCTGCGTCGCCCGCTTGTCGGTCTCCTCGCCGGGCAGTCCCCGCAGCCGGCCCATGTAGCCGAGCAGTTCGCGTCCCGACAGCCGCTCGAAGAGGCGCAGGCCCTCCGGCAGTACGCCGATCCGGGACTTCACGTCGACCGGGTCCGCCCACACGTCGCGGCCGGCGACGAAGACCCGCCCCATGTCCGGGCGCAGCAGCCCGGTCACCATCGACAGCGTCGTCGTCTTGCCGGCGCCGTTCGGGCCGACCAGCCCGATGAACTTGCCCGCGGGCAGCTCCAGGTCGATCCCGGACACGGCCACCTGCTCGCCGAAGCGCTTCCAGAGGCCTTCCACCCGCACGGCGGACGGCGCGGGTCGCGCGCCACCCGTTCCGTACGTCCCACCCGTCGCATCAGCCTGGTCCGGCATGCGCCTGCCTCTCGTCACACGTCCCCGTTGGTCGTTCTTTCCTCACCATAGGAGGAGGGGGAGAGGCTTGAGCAGTTACTTATGTCATGAGTTCGCGGTCAGCTTTGTCCCGTCAACGTCGCAGGTGGGCGGCCTTCCAGGGGTCTTGCAGCAGCTTCCGGCGGCTTTCGGCCGCCCCTGCCCGCGGCCTGCCGGCGGCCTGCCCGCGGGCGCCCGGAGCCGCGGCTCAGCCCTGGCGCCGCTTGCGCTCGGCGGCGGCCTCGCTCCCGCACGCGTACGCCAGTGCGTCGATCAGCTCTTCGGTGTCGGGCAGCCAACGGTTCGCCGGGGTGGGCCGCCGCGCCCACTGGACCGAGCCCCGGCCGCCGAAGCGGGTGGGCGGGGCGGCCACGTACTCGCCCTCGCCCCGGGCGGTGAGGTCGATCGCCGACGGCGTCCAGCCCAGCTTGCGCACGAGGTCGGGCACCTTGGCCCCGGCCCCCGGCAGCACGAAGAAGAGCATCCGGTGGTCGGGCGTGAGGGTGACCGGCCCGAGGGTGCGCTCCATCCGCTCCAGCCGCGCGAGGGCGAGGAAGCCGGCCGTGTCCGGCACGTCGAGGACGTCGAACGTCCGGCCCGTGGGCATCAGGATGCAGGCCCCGGGGTGCCGGCCCCAGATCTGCCGGACGCGCACCGCGCTGCCGGTCGCCTGCGCCGCCCAGTCCTTCACCGCCGGGTGCGCACCCGGAGCGGGGCAGTCCGCCGCCCCGCAGGAGCACAGCTCCCGCCCGTCCCCCACCTCCAGCCAGGTGCCGGCGAAGACATCCCAGTGCCGTTCTTCCGCGTACCGCACGGCATGGTCCAGCAGCTGCTCGCCGCGCTGCTTGGGGATGGGTGCGGTCTCCGTGACTCCCATGGTCTCTTCCACGCCCATCACAACTCCGCGGGTCACCTCGGGTTACGGCCGTAAACCGGCCGGTGGGCGGAGCATCGATCCTGCATACGGGGCGCACCGATGCACGGGCGGGGGCGCGTAGGAGCCCGGGGCGCTGTTGCTGGGTAGCGACACGACGCAGAGCGGAAGATTCTCCGCACATCAGGCGGGAAGTGATCAATCCAACGATCACCCGCGGCCTCAGGGGGTTTTCATGGCAGCCAGGCCTCTCGTCGCCCGCCAGCCGAACGAACGGCTGCAGGCGCTCATCCAGGAAGCCGGGTGCTCCAACGCCGGGCTCGCCCGGCGGGTCAACATGTGCGGGGCGGAACACGGCCTCGATCTCCGCTACGACAAGACCTCCGTGGCCCGTTGGCTGCGCGGCCAGCAGCCGCGCGGCCGGGCGCCCGGCATCATCGCCGAGGCGCTCGGGCGCAAACTCGGCCGGACCGTCACCATCGACGAGATCGGCATGGCCAACGGCAAGAACCTCGCCTCGGGCGTCGGCCTGCAGTTCTCCCCGACCGTCATCGGCGCCATCGAGCAGGTCTGCGAGCTGTGGCGCAGCGACGTGGGCCGCCGTGACTTCCTGGCGGGCTCCAGCGTGGCCGCGTCCGCGCTCGTCGAGCCGAGCCGCGACTGGCTGATCACGGGCGCCGACCCGCAAGTGGCGCGCAGCGGCGGCTCGCGCGTGGGCATGTCCGACGTCGAGGCGGTGCGGGCGACGACGGAGGCCCTCAAGGAGCTCGACCACCGCTTCGGCAGCGGGCACGTGCGGCCGGTGGTCGTGCACTACCTGAACTCGGTGGTGTCCGGGCTGATCGGCGGCTCGTACCGGGAGCCCGTCGGGCGGGCGCTGTTCGGGGCGGTAGCGCGGCTGACGGAGCTCGCGGGCTACATGGCGGTGGACACGGGCCAGCCGGGCCTGGCCCAGCGCTACTACATCCAGGCGCTGCGGCTGGCGCAGGCGGCCGGTGACCGCTCGTACGGGGGCTACGTGCTCGCGGCGTCGATGAGCCACCTCGCCGCCGAGCTGGGCAACCCGCGGGAGATCGCGCAGTTGGCGCGGGCGGCGCAGGAGGGGACGCGGGGGCAGGTCACGCCGCGCGTGGAGGCCATGTTCTACGCGGCCGAGGCGCGCGGGCACGCGCTGCTCGGCGACAACCGGGCGACGGCGGTGCTGTCGTCGCGGGCCGTCACGGCGCTGGAGCGGGCGGAGCCGGAATCCGGTGACGACCCGGTGTGGATCCGCCACTTCGACCAGGCGTACCTGGCGGACGAACTGGCGCACTGCCACCGGGACCTGGGCCAGGCGGACGCGGCGGCCCGGCAGGCGTCGGAGGCGCTGCGGGGCCTCCCGGCGGGCAAGGCGCGCAGGCGGGCCATCGGGCTGCTGCTGCTGGCGGCGGCGCAGGTCCAGCAGCGGGAGGTCGAACAGGCCTGCCAGACGGCGTCCCAGGCGTCGGACCTGCTCTCGGACCTGCGCTCGACCCGGGGCGCGGAGTACCTGGACGACTTCCGGGCCCGCCTGGAGCCGTATGCGCAGGAGGCCTCGGTCCGCGAGTTCACGGCCCGTCTGGAGGCCCGTGTCGCTTAGTGGCGTGCCGAAGGGAGCGGGTGGGGTTGCCGGGTGGCCTCCCGGTCGCGGTGTGTCACCGGGTAGCGTGACCGACGGTTCCGTAGGTTCGGGCGAGTCGGAGAAGGAGACCCGGTGACGGAGAACGGACAGGGGAGCGCCCCCCAGCCGGGTGCCCCGTGGGGTCCGGAGCCCGCGTACGGCTACCCGCAGCAGCCGCGGCACGCGCAGCAGCAGCCGCACCAGGAGCAGCAGGCAGACCAGCAGCAGCCGCCGCAGGCGCCGCCGTCACAAGCGGCCCCCGGGCACGTGGTGGGCCCCGGGTACGAGGGGCCCGGCGATCCGCACGGCTATGGCTACCCGCCGCTGCCCGAGGCGGTCACCCAGTACATTCCGCCCGTCCCGGCTGCCCCCGCCCACGGGGAGGCCGCCACGCAGTACCTCCCGCCGGTGCCGGCGGCCCCCGCGGCCTCCGCGCACGAGGAGGCGGCGACGCAGTACCTCCCGCCGGTGCCGGCGGCGCCCGCGCACGAGGAGGCGGCCACGCAGTACCTCCCGCCCGTGCCCGCCGCCCCCGAGCACGGGGAGGCCGCGACGCAGTACATCCCGCCCGTGCCGTCCGGCCCCGCGGCCGCCGGACTCGAGCCGTTCGACGGGCTGTTCCGCGGCGACGGCTCCGCCGGGCACACCCAGCACCTCCCGCCGGTCCCGCCGCGCTCGTACCCGCCGCGCGGGCAGCACCCCGTGCCGCCACAGCAGCACCACCAGCCCCACCCGGCGGCGCAGCCGCACCAGAACCCGCAGTTCGCGCCGCCCCAGCCCCCGCCCCCGCCGCCGGAGTCCCCCCGCAAGGTGTCGCCCGCGATCATCGCCGCCGTGGTCATCGGCCTGGCCGTGGTCGGGCTGGGCGTCGGCTCGCTGCTCGGCGACGGCAAGCCGCAGAACAACGACCCGGCCGCGGTTCCCCCCGCGGCCACGGCGAGCGGCGGCTCGGCCGCGCCCGCCGGCGAGGCTCCCGTCGACCCGGGCCGGCCGCAGGCCGTCCAGCTGGACAAGCTCCTCGCGGACAGCAACGACAGCCGGGCCGCGGTGATCAAGGCCGTGGAGGACATCAAGAGCTGCAGCAACCTCGACCAGGCGGCCGCCGACCTGCGCGACGCGGCCCGTCAGCGCGAGGAGCTCGTCACCCGCCTCCAGGAGCTCAAGGTGGACCAGCTCCCCGACCACGCGAAGCTGGGCGCCTCCCTCACCAAGGCCTGGAAGGCGTCCGCGGCCGCCGACAACAGCTACGCCGCCTGGGCGGACGACGTCGCCGACGACAAGTGCAAGGACGGCAAGGCCAAGAACTCCGAGAACGCCGCCGCCGGCAACAAGGCGAGCGGCGAGGCGACGAAGGCCAAGGAGTCGGCCGCGGGCCTGTGGAACACCATCGCGGCCAAGTACGGGCTCACGAAGCGGGACAAGTCGCAGCTGTGAGCCGGAACTCCCTCCGGCGCCGGCTCTTCGGCGGTGCCGGGCCCGCGTCCCCCGCCGTCACGCCGCCCGGGGGCCCTGTTCCAGCGTCGCGGTCATGTCCATCGTCTGCTCGCCCTCCTGGGCGACGAGCCGGCCCGCCTGGACGACCTGGAAGGTGACCCGGCCGTTGACGATGCGGGGGAAGCCCGCGACGGCGCGCATGTCCTGGTAGCGCCAGCTCAGGTCCGGGGTGAGGCCGCCGGTGGTGACGCCCTCCGCCTGGTTGAGCGACCGCGTGACCTTGCGGGCGGTGATGTTCTCGTCCGGCTTGAAGCGCTTCACGACCTCGTTCAGCACGGTGTACGCGATCCAGGTGGTCTGCGTCCCGCTGTCGTCGGGGTCGACCCCGTCGTCGCCGAAGGCGTGGTCGGCGATCACCTTGCGCATCGGGTCCCAGAGGGGGTCGGCCGCCACCGGGTACCAGCTGGTCAGGAACGCGCCCTCGAAGGGGCTCTCCTTGCCGCCGGTGCGGTCCACCAGGGACTGGCTGACGCTGCCGAGGACCGAGGAGATCTGCGGCTTCTTGTTCTGGGAGTCGGCGCGGCGGAAGGCGTCGAAGAAGGTCTCGGTGCGCTCGCCGAGCACGGCGGTCACACAGCTCTTGGCCTTCTGCCTCGCCTTGTCCTTGCTGTCGGCGGCGGCGCTCGTGGTGGTGCCGGCGAGGGCCTCGCGGGCCTGCGTCGACAGGTCCGCGGAGTCCTCGGCGGCCCGGATGTCGGAGGCCTCGGCCATCTTGTTGGCCTTGAGCCCGGCGTTCAGCAGGATCGGCATCGAGTCGCCCGCGAGGGTGTCGGGGCGGACCAGCGCGACCTCGTCGCAGGCGCGTCCCAGCTGGTGGCCGGCGCCGGCCAGCAGGACGGGCTGGCCGCCGTTGACCGGGTAGGAGAGGACCGACTGGAACTCCTCGGAGGAGACCCCGTAGCCGCCGATGAACGGGATGCCCTCGGCCTCCAGCGGGGCCATGAAGGCACGTCCGTGCTGGCTGTAGGAGCCGACGACGGCGACGGCCTTCTCGTCGACGGCCTTGCGGGCGCAGTCGGCCGCGCCGCTGGGCGTGTTGTTCTCGTTGCAGGTCAGGACACGCAGCTTGCGCCCGCTCAGGCCGCCCTTGGCGTTGACCCAGCGCTCGTACGCCTTGGCCATGCCGGTCATTCCGGGCATGTTGGTCGCCTTGGTGCCCTCGGGTGCGAACGTCATGACCGTGAGGGTCTGCCCGGAACCCTCCGAGTCGCCCGGGAGCACCCCGCACCCGGCGACGAGACACGCACCGATCGCCGTGGCCAGGAAGGTGCGGGAGAGGGTCGCTGTGTGTCGCCAAGCGGTCATGTCCATGCACCATTCCGCTCCACGGGTAACTGAAGAGTGAGGGGTCCGCAACATCCGGTGACGTGCAAGTGAATTACCGGGGGGAATATCATCCTCCGGTTATTCACACGCGCCTGAAGATCGCGGAGAGCGGGAACGTACGATCGACGGCGTGACATTCGCCCAAGGTTCGAAGAACTCTTCCCGTCGCGGCGGCCGCTCCTCCACCATGGGCGGCATGCCCCTGAACGACATGCCGTGGTGGCGCTGGCGCAGCAACGTGCGCTCGGCGCTGCACATGCTCTCCGATCCGGCCTTCCACGAGGACACCTGGCTCGCCGGCGCCGAAGGGTACGGCGACGTCACCGACGCCGTGTACCGGCTCGTCGAGGACACCTGGCTCGACAGCTGGTCGGCGGAGAAGTACGTCGGCACGATCTTCCGGGACTCCCAGGAGGCGGCCCTGGTCGACCTCGCCGTGCTGCGCGTGCTCCGCATCATGCACCAGGTCGGCCCCGACGCGGCCGTCTCCGCCTACCTGGAGCACCACGCCTGGCCCGAGGCGGTGCGCGCCGCACGCGAGGCGCACGTACGGCTGGCCGCGGCTGACGGGGACGACCCCGACGTGCGGCCGCGGTCGCTGGAAGTGTTGAGGATCCTCACCCGCGCGGTGTGAAAGGCTATGCGGTCATGAGCGACCCGCAGCCCGAGGCACAGCCCCAGCCCCCGCAGTACGTCCTGACCATGTCCTGCCCCGACAAGCAGGGCATCGTGCACGCCGTGTCGAGTTACCTCTTCATGACCGGCTGCAACATCGTGGACAGCCAGCAGTTCGGAGACCGTGAGACCGGACTCTTCTTCATGCGGGTGCACTTCGAGGCCGAGCCCGCGGTGACCGTCGAGAAGCTGCGCGCCAGCTTCGCCGCGATCGGCGACTCGTTCAGGATGGACTGGCAGATCCACCGCTCCGACGAGCGCATGCGGATCATCCTGATGGTGTCGAAGTTCGGCCACTGCCTGAACGACCTGCTGTTCCGCTCGAGCATCGGCGCCCTGCCGGTCGAGATCGCGGCCGTGGTCTCCAACCACACGGACTTCGCGGAGCTGGTGGGCTCGTACGACATCCCGTTCGTGCACATCCCCGTGACGAAGGACACGAAGGCGGCGGCGGAGGCGCAGCTGCTGGAGCTCGTCCGCGCGGAGAACGTCGAGCTGGTCGTCCTCGCGCGGTACATGCAGGTGCTGTCCGACACCCTGTGCAAGGAGATGAGCGGCCGGATCATCAACATCCACCACTCGTTCCTGCCGAGCTTCAAGGGCGCGAAGCCGTACCACCAGGCGCACGCCCGGGGTGTGAAGCTGATCGGCGCGACCGCGCACTACGTGACGGCGGACCTCGACGAGGGGCCGATCATCGAGCAGGAGGTCGAGCGGGTGGGCCACGAGGTGACCCCCGACCAGCTGGTGGCGGTGGGCCGCGACGTGGAGTGCCAGGCGCTCGCGCGCGCGGTGAAGTGGCACAGCGAACACCGCGTCCTCCTCAACGGCTCCCGCACGGTCGTCTTCGCGTAGCCCTCCTGGGCACGGCGCGAGCAGCCCGTGCGCCGGGGCCGGCCAGGACGGGGGCGGGGTGGGGTGGGGTGTTGTCCGGGACGTAAAACGTGATTTGTTGGCGCGGCAGCAGCGGCCGCCAACGCAGCCCCGCCCAAGGCGCCATGAATCATGAGTCCCGGACAACACCCCACCCCGCCCCCGTCCCCACGCAGCCCCGGCCCAGCCCCGGCAGGGCAAGGCCCGCCCGCGAAGCCCCGGCAGGACACGCCCCAGCCCCGCAGGGGGTCAGGCCCGCCCCGGGCCGGGGACACCGCAGCCCCCGGCAGGGGCCAAGTCCCGCCCCGGCACGGGAAGAGGGCCCGCCCAAGCGAAGCCGCGGCACGGGCCAAGGCCCTCCGGCAGGGGCCCAGGCCGGCGCCCCGCGGCACGGGACAAGGCCCCCCCGTCAGGGGCCAAGGCCCGCCCCGGCACGGGAAGAAGGCCCGCCCAAGCGAAGCCCCCGGCACGGGACACCGCAGCCCGGGCACGGGAACAAGGCCCCCCGGCACGGGAGGAAGGCCCGCCCCGGCACGGGACACCGCAGCCCGGGCACGGGAACAAGGCCCCCCGGCACGGGAGCAAGGCCCGCCCCGGCAGGGGACACCGCGCCGCGCCGGCAAAGGGCACCCACCAGGCGGCCGAGCCCCCCGCAGGGGTCAGGCGTCGGGCGCCTCCACCCCGCAGTACGACGCGAACGCCGTCAGGATCTCCTCCTCCGAGATGCGGCCGTCGCCGTCCGTGTCGAGGGCGGCGGCCACCCGCGCGGCCAGCTCCGGCGCGGTGCCGAGGACGCGCAGGACGCGGGCCGCGGCCGCCGGGGTCGCGCCCGCGCCGTCCTCGTCCGCCACCGCGATAACGGCCCGCAGGAACGGCCGCGCGATCTCCGCGAACCGGTCCGGGTTGTCCCGCAGCCGCTTCGCCGCGCCGGTGATGAACTCCTCGCGGGACACCCGCTGGTCCCCGTCGACGTCCGCGATTCCGGCCATGCCCTGCCAGAACGCCTCGGCGCCGGCGAAGACGGTCTGGCCCTTGTCCGACCGGGCCGTGGTGCCGAATTCGGCCAGGACGGCCTTCGCGGCCGCGCTGAAGTCCTCCCGGTCGATATACCCGGACCCGTCCTGGTCGAAGGTGGCGAATCGGGCGGCGATCTTGCGCTCGTATTCTGCGCTGTCCATGTTCGGCGTTCCGCCTTCACGTGTGCGGTGGGTTCAGATCAAGACAAGGCAGGAGCGTAAGGCCTCGGTGGCCTGTGCGTTAAGCGAACCGGTCAAGGGCGCGAACGCATCGAACCCGCGCACGGGGAGCGCGGCGGGGCGCGTACACCTGTCCCCATGTGCCGCCGTCGTCACCACGGTTCACACACCGCCACGCCCCTATCACGGAGGGCTCACTTCCAGGGTGACCTTCCCGCAAAACGGGCGCGATGGGCCGGGTGCCCATTACATTCGATGCGTCGACACACGGCTGGGGGCACTATGCCTAAGGACGTATCACCGCGCTGGGACCGCCGCATGCAGCAACGCCTTGCCCGCGGCGAGGCCGCCGCGCTCGGTGAGCTGTACGACCGCTTCGCCTCGCTCGTGCACAGCCTGGCGCACCGCGTCCTGGGCGACGAGAAGGCCGCGGACCGGATCACCCGCGAGGTCTTCGGCTACATCTGGGAGAACCCGGACGCCTACGACCCCAAACAGGGCTCCATGCGCTCCTGGGTCGCCCGGATCACCCAGGGCCAGGCGGTGGCCCGGCTGCGCCAGGCCGAGCTGGGCCGCGGCTCGCGCGAGGAGCTCGAGCAGAAGGTCCGCAGTGCCAACGCCGCCGCCCGCGCGGACTACATCGTCACCTCCATGCCCGCGCCGCTGCGTGCCGCGCTCGAACTCGCGTATTTCAAAAGGCGCGACTACCGGCAGGCCGCCGCCGACCTCCAGATCAGCGAGGACGAGGCGCGCCGCCGGCTCAGGCTCGGGCTCCAGCTGCTGTCGACCGCCAACGCCCTCCCGCAGGAGGACTCCGCCCAGCCCGGATATGGAACGTCGCGATGAACGGCCCCGCCGAGTGGCCCGAGGACGGATACGAGCGCCCCGCGGGCCCGGCCCGGATACCGGGCCCGCGCGGCGCCGCCGACGACTTCGACCCGCGGCACGCGCCGCCGTTGCTGCCGCTGCCGCCGCCGGCCGCGGAACCGCCCTCGCACGCCGTGCTGAAGTCGCTGCTCGGCGCGTGGGCGCTGGCCGCGTGCTCCGCCGAGGAGACGCAGGCGGTGGAGGACCACCTCACCGAGTGCGCGCCCTGCGCGGAGGAGGCGCTGCGGCTGCGCGACGCGGTGGGGCTGCTGCACCCGGAGGAGAACCTCGACCTGGGGCCGCTGCTGCGCTCCCGGGTGCTGGAGGACTGCCTGGGCAAGCGGCCGGCCCGGATCCCGGTGCCGGTGTGGGCGAACCCGTACGACACCGAGACCGCGCGGCTCGACGCGCTGCTCCAGGACTTCGGGGACTCGGAGTGGCACACCCCGGTCCGGCTGAAGTGGTTCGAAGACGAGCGGCGCAAGACGCAGCGGACGACGGTGGCGGGCGTGATCGGGCACCTGCTGGCGGTGGACGGCCTGGTGGCCACCGCGCTGGGGCTGGACGATCCGCTGGGCAAGGAGGTGCGGCCGGGCGCCGGCCCGGCCGAACGGTCGGAGCACTTCTGGCAGGCGTCGGCGTACCCGACCACGCGGCAGGTCCGCGAGCCGTGGCGGGAGCAGGGGCACACGCTGGTGCGTACGGTCTCCTTCGCCGGGCGAGGTGTGGCGGAACTGGCGGTGGACTACGGCGGTTTCGCCCTTCCGCTCGGGGACGCGTTCCTGGAGCGGGCCTTCGAGTGCTGGGTGCACGCGTGGGACATCGCGGAGGCGGTGGACTACCCGTACGAGCCGCCGACCGGGCCGCACCTGCACCGGATGATCGACCTGGCGGCCCGCCTGCTCCCGGGCGCGCTGGCACAGCGCCGCCGTGCGGGCCTGGCGGCGCCGGCGCGGGGTCTGGTCGCGGCGGGTGCGCCGGGACGGACGCTGCACTTGGAGATCGAGGGCGCCGGCGGCGGCGGGTGGGACATCGCGCTGGACTCGCCGGGGGCCGTGCCGTCGGTCGAGCGGACGGTGGCGGAGATCGCGCTGGACCGCGTCGAGTTCTGCCAGCTGGCTGCCGGGCACATCTCCCCGGAGGAGGCGGCCGCGGGCCAGCACGGCGACCGCGAAGCCATCCGCGACGTCCTCTTCGCCGCCGCGTCCTTGAGCCGCATGTGACCTGCGGGCCGCCTGCTGGGGCTCCGCCCCAGACCCTCCCCCAGCCCCCGTCGGGGGGACCCCCGCGCCTCAAACGCCGGCCGGGCCGGAAGGTCAGCCCCGCCGGCGTTTGAGGCGCGGGGGTGCGGGGGCGGAGGCCCCGAAGCGGGGCCCGGGGCGGAGCCCCCGGGAAACGGAGAAAGGGCGGGGCGGGGAACGGCTCCGCGCAGCGGCACCCGCCCCCGCCACGGCTACGCGAAACGCTCCCTGAGCCGGTACTTCAGAACCTTCCGCAGCGCCTCGTTACGAGGCAGCGCATCCACCACCTCCAACCGCTCCGGCAGCTTGTGCGTCGCCAGCCCCGCCCCCCGCAGGTACGCCGTCACCTCCGCCAGGGTCGGCGGCGCGGCCGAACCCGCCGGCCGCTCCACCACCGCGCACACCCGCTCCCCCCGCTCCGCGTCCGGCAGCCCGATCACCGCCACGTCCGCGACCCCCGGCAGTTCGTGCAGCAGGTCCTCGATCTCCTTCGCCGAGATGTTCTCGCCCTTGCGGATGATGACGTCCTTGCTGCGCCCGGTCAGCACCAGGTACCCGTCCTCGGTGAGGTGCCCGAGGTCCCCGGTGATCAGGTAGCCCTCCGCGTCGAAGACCTCGGGCGCGCCCGGCGCCTGGTCCCGGTTGAGATACCCCTGGCAGACCGCCTCCCCCCGGAGCCGGACCTCCCCGTCCGTCCCCGCGGGCAGCGCCCCGCCGTCCGGGCCCGTGATGCGGATGGACATCCCGGCCGGGGGCCGGCCCTCGGTGGTGGCCAGGTGCTCCGCCGTGTCGTCCGGGGAGCCCATGGTGATCATCGGGACCTCGGTCATGCCGTAGCCGTGGGTCAGCTGGCAGCCCATCTCCCGCACGACGGCGTGGTAGATCTCCGGCGGCTTCGGCGCGCCGCCACCGGCGAGCAGCCGCAGGGTGGGAACGAGCTTCGTGGCGGGGTCCTTGCGCTGCTCGGCGAGGAACATGGAGTAGAAGGCCGTGGAGCCGCCGGCCACGGTGACCCCGTGGCGCCGGTAGCCGTCCAGCGCGTCGGGCATCGCGAACTTCTCGAAGAGGACCGCGGGGAAGCCGTACAGCAGCAGCATCACGGTGTAGTCGGGCCCGGCTATGTGCGCGAAGGGGAAGGCCATCGAGCCGACGTCGGCCGGAGTCAGGTGCAGGGCGTGCGCGAGGCAGGAGCCGCCCGCGATCAGCGAACGGTCGGTGTGCAGGACGCCCTTGGGGTCGGAGGTGGTGCCGGAGGTCCAGTAGATCCACCGGACATCGGTGCCGGAGGCGGGCGGCGGGGGCAGGACGGAGGGGTCGCCGTCCGGGAGGGCGGAGTACGCCTCGAAGACGCCGCGAGCGCCGAGCCGTTCGGCCATCGCGGGGTGGTCGAAGCCACGCCAGACGCCGGGGACGGCGAAGAACTCGGCTTTGGACTCGCGGAGCGCGAAGCCGACCTCCCGGTCCCGGTAGAAGGGGATCACGGGGGACTGGACGGCTCCGATCCGGGCGAGGGCGGCCGAGAGCAGGACGGTCTCGATGCGGGTGGGCAGCTGCCAGGCGACGACGGTGCCGGGGCGCACGCCCATGGCGTACAGGCCGGCGGCGGCCCGCTCGGAGCGGTCGCGCAGCTCCCCGAAGGTCAGCCGGCGGTCGTCGGCGGGGTGCTGTGCGGCCTCGATGAGGACGGTGGTGTCCGGGGTCAGGGCGGCGCGGCGGGCGATCAGTTCCCACAGGGTCGCGGACCGGCTCAGCTCCTTCGCGGTGCCGGTCGTCGTGTCCGTCATCCCAGACCTCCCATGGCTGCCCCAGTTAACTGACGGATAGTCAGATCAAGCGGAGAGCGTAGAGCGCCGGCGCTTGTCGGTCCAGGGGTGGCGGAGCTAGCTTGTTTCTGACGATCCATCAGATTGGGGAGACGGCATGGGACTGGAACTGCCACGGATCATCAGCGTCGACGACCACGTGATCGAGCCCGCGCACCTCTTCGACGTCTGGCTCCCGGCCAAGTACCGGGACCGCGGCCCCCAGCCGCTCACCGCGGGCATCGGCGAGCTGGAGTACACCGGCGGCAAGTACGTGATCACCATGGACCCCGACGGCCCGCCGACCGACTGGTGGATCTACGAGGACCTGCAGTTCCCGTACAAGCGCAACATCGCCGCCGTCGGATTCGACCGCGACGACATGACGCTGGAGGGGATCACGCGGGAGGAGATGCGCCGGGGCTGCTGGGACCCCAAGGCACGCCTGGCCGACATGGACCTCAACCACGTCGAGGCCTCGCTGTGCTTCCCGACCTTCCCCCGGTTCTGCGGCCAGACCTTCGCCGAGGCCCACGACAAGGAGGTCGCCCTCGCCTGCGTGCGCGCCTACAACGACTGGATGGTCGAGGAGTGGTGCGGGGACAGCGGCGGCCGGCTGATCCCGCTGTGCATCATCCCGCTGTGGGACATCGACCTGGCGGTCGCCGAGATCCGGCGCAACGCGGCCCGCGGCGTGCGCGCGGTGACCTTCTCCGAGATCCCGACCCACCTCGGGCTGCCGTCGATCCACTCCGGCTACTGGGACCCCTTCTTCGCCGTCTGCCAGGAGACCGGCACGGTGGTCAACATGCACATCGGGTCCAGCTCCCAGATGCCCGCCGCCTCCCCCGACGCGCCGCCCGCCGTCCAGGCCTCGCTCAGCTTCAACAACGCGATGGCCTCGATGATGGACTTCCTGTTCAGCGGGGTGCTGGTGAAGTTCCCGACGCTCAAGCTGGCCTACAGCGAGGGGCAGATGGGCTGGATCCCGTACGCCCTGGAGCGCGCCGACGACGTCTGGCAGGAGCACCGCGCCTGGGGCGGGGTCCGCGACCTGATCCCCGAGCCGCCGTCCACGTACTACTACCGGCAGATGTTCTGCTGCTTCTTCCGCGACAAGCACGGCATCGCCTCCCTCGACGTGGTGGGCCGGGACAACGCGACGTTCGAGACCGACTACCCGCACGTGGACTCGACCTTCCCGCACACCAAGGAGGTAGCCCTCGACCACGTGGGTGGCCTCGACGAGGAGACGGTCTACAAGCTGATGCGCGGCAACGCCATCCGCATGCTCGGCCTGGACCTCGACCGGGACCGGGTCGAGGGCCGCTGATGGACCTGGCCTACACGCAAGAGGAGCAGGAGTTCCGGGCGCGACTGCGCGCCTGGCTCGGCAAGGTGCTGCCCGAGCTGCCCGCCAGGCCCTCGCCGGACGACTGGCCCGGGCGGCGGGCGTACGACCTGGGCTGGCAGCGCAGGCTGTACGAGGCCGGTTACGCGGGCCTGCACTGGCCGGTGGACGCGGGCGGCCGCGGGGCCACCCCGACCCAGCACCTGATCTTCCTGGAGGAGACCGAGCGCGCGGGGGCCCCGTACGTCGGCGCCAACTTCGTCGGGCTGCTGCACGCCGGCCCGACCATCGCCGCCGAGGGGACGGCGCGGCAGCGGGCGCGCTGGCTGCCGCCGGTGCTGCGCGGCGAAGAGGTGTGGTGCCAGGGTTTCAGCGAGCCGGACGCCGGCTCCGACCTGGCCTCCCTGCGCACGCGAGCGGTCCGCGACGGCGACGCGTACGTGATCACGGGGTCGAAGATCTGGACCTCGCACGCGGAGGTCGCCGACTGGTGCGAACTGCTCGTACGGACGGACGCCGAGGCCCCCAAGCACCGCGGGATCTCCTGGCTGGCCATGCCCATGGACGCGCCGGGGGTGACCGTCCGGCCGCTGCGCACGCTGGCCGGGTCCACGGAGTTCGCGGAGGTGTTCCTGGACGAGGTGCGGGTGCCGGTCGCCAACCGGGTCGGGGCGGAGAACGACGGCTGGCGGGTCACCATGGTCACCCTGTCCTTCGAGCGGGGCACGGCCTTCGTCGGGGAGGTCGTCGCCTGCCGCCGGACCCTGGGCGAGCTGGCCCGTACGGCGAAGGCGAACGGGCGCTGGGACGACGCGGTGCTGCGGCGCCGGCTGGGGCGGCTGTACGGGGAGTTCGGCGCGCTGTGGCGGCTCACGCAGTGGAACGTGAGCGAGTCGGAGCGGTCGGGCGGGGTCCCCGGTATCGGCGGCTCCGTCTTCAAGCTGGCCTACTCGCACGCGCGGCAGGAGCTGTACGAGGTGGCGGCGCAGGTGCTGGGGCCGCTGTCCCTGTCGCTGGAGGAGGAGTGGACGCTGGACCGGCTCTCCTCGCTCTCCTACACGATCGCGGCGGGCACCTCGCAGATCCAGCGGAACATCGTCGCCGAGCGGATCCTCGGCCTCCCGAAGGGCCGGTGAGGGGCATGGACTTCCAGCCGACCGAGGAGCAGCGGGACCTGCGGGCGGGCGTACGGGACCTCCTGGCGGGCCGCTACGGGCGCGAGGCCCTGCGGGCGTCGGTGGACTCGGGGGTGTGCGTGGACCGGGGGCTGTGGCGGGAGCTGGGCGGGGCGGGCTTCTTCGCGCTGCGGCTGCCTGAGTCCGAGGGCGGGGTCGGGCTGGGGTTGGCGGAGGCGGTGATCGTCTTCGAGGAGGCCGGGCGGGCGCTGCTGCCGGGGCCGCTGGTGGCCACGCACCTGGCCGCCGGGGTGGTCCCGGGGGCGGCGTCCGGGACCGCGGTGGTCACCGCGTTCGACCTGGGCGGGGGCCTGGTCTCCTACCTGGGGGAGGCGGACGCGGTACTGGGCGCCCCGGGGCTGCCCGCCGGCTCCCCGGTCCGCTCGGCGGACCCGCTGACGCCGCTGCACCGGGTCCCGGCGGGCGCGGACGTGTCCTCGTACACCGCCGAGGGGGCGGTGCTGACGGCCGCGCTGCAGGTCGGGAGTGCGCTGCGGACGCTGGAGCTGGCGGTGCGGTACGCGGGGGAGCGCGAGCAGTTCGGGCAGCCGATCGGGGCGTTCCAGGCGGTCAAGCACCTGTGCGCGCAGATGCTGGTGCGGGCGGAGGTGGCCCGTACGGCGGTCTACGCGGCGGCGGTGGCTTCGGCGTCCGGGGAGGGGTCCGCGGCGGGTTCGTCGGAGATCGCGGCGGCCAAGCTGCTGGCGGACGAGGCCGCGGTGGCCAATGCCCGGGACTGCCTCCAGGTGCACGGCGGGATGGGCTTCACGTGGGAGGCGGACGTCCATCTGCACCTGAAGCGGGCGTGGGTGCGGGCGGAGCAGTGGCGGACCGCGACGGAGGCGGAGGAGCTGCTGGCGGCTGAACTGCTGGGCTCGGCGCCGTAGCCGGCTGTTACGGGAGGGAAGGCGCGGGACGCATGTCCGATTACAGAGAGTTGATATCCGTTTGTGTCCTTCGCCCTCCGCCTTAGGGCCCGGAGTCCGGGGGTCGCTCCGGTACGCTCCCACGAATGCGAGCGGTTGAGCGGCGCAGGCGTCGCACAGTATGCACCACGCCCACTCCTTCGCACGGGAATATGCCCGAAGCGCTTGTTGTGGTGACTGTACGTCAACCATGCTGCTGCGCAAGGGGATCACAGTGGGTGATCCCATCCTGTCGCGAGGCGAAGTGTCCGCCGGTTCGGATGGTGTGAGCGGTGCAGGTGCTTCAGGTTCAGCTTGAGGTAGGACCGGACCCGGCCGAGGTCGGCCGGGCACGCCGGTGGGCCCGGTCGCGGCTGGCGGGGTCGGGCATAGGGGATGACGAACCGCTCGCGGAGACGCTGATCCTGCTGATCTCAGAGCTGGTCACGAACGCGGTCGTGCACACGGGCTGTCCGGCGGTGCTGCGGATGCTGTTCGGGGGGCCGGGGGTGCGGGTCGAGGTCGCGGACGCGAGCGACCGGGCGCCGGCGCGCCGGCAGGCGGGCGGCGAGGACACCAACGGGCGCGGCCTGGAACTGGTCGACGGCCTCGCGGACCGCTGGGGCTGGCAGCGCGAGGGGGCGGGCAAGCGGATCTGGTGCGAGATCGACCGCGCGGAGAAATCGACGTCGGACGGAGCCACGGACGGGCCGCCGGAAATTCACCCCTCGATGCGGGAACCGCGCGTGTACCTCTAACGAGGTGTTGACGTTCCGTCACATCTTGATCACCCTGGTGTGGAGCGATTCGACGCGAGGGGACGCCAAGGGCACGCCTTGACGAGTGCGGGTCGCGGGGTGGCGGCTGCCGTGCCGCGCTCGGGGCGTGCACGCGCACCGCCGCCACCCGCAGGTCTTCCTTGTCGTCTCCCGCATTTCCTGTGCGAGATCGCGGTGTGCGGCCCAGGTCGTTTCTCTTGGTCAGCCGT
Organism: Streptomyces subrutilus; assembly: GCF_001746425.1. GTDB lineage: Bacteria > Actinomycetota > Actinomycetes > Streptomycetales > Streptomycetaceae > Streptomyces > Streptomyces subrutilus_A. Next base: position 4,271,935 of record NZ_MEHK01000001.1, read on the forward strand.
CCTGCCGTCGCCCGAGCAAACGGCCCTGCTCCTGCTTCAGGCCCGCGAACCCGTGCCGCGCGTATGCGGCCAGCTCCTCACTGGGGAAGGGCACCACGGACAGGTGCTGGTCATAGCTCCCCTGCTCCCACCGGGCGGCCGTGATCTCGTAGCCGGAAACGTGGGCGCACAGCTGAAGCAGAATCGGCGGCATCTCTGGTTCGCTCAAGAGGTCGGTGTGCTTGATGACGAGGTCGCGCATCGCCTGAATGTTGGGGAGGAAGACGGACCTGACCCACAACCGCCACTCGGCGAGTTCCTCGGGGGAGGGCGGTATCTCATGCACGAAGGGCGACCTGCCGTCAGGACGAGCGTTGCGCTCCATGAACGCGCCGAAGATGCGGCTGTTGGCCTCCGTGAGGGCGAACAGCGGTCCGTAAAAGTCGCTGAGCTGCCGGTTCAAGTGAGCGAGGCGTTCTTGGCGCTGCGCCAGACGCAAGCCGTTGAGATAGGTGGCTGCATAGCCGACGAACGCCAGCGCGATGGTGACGACCACTGTGATCATGGGAGGCGATGCTAGTGAGCATCGCCTTCCCTTCGCGGCGTCTTTGACCCCTCGCACGGGCGGAGCGCAGAACAAGACAGCCCCCCCGCCGGTGCAGAGGGGCTGTGCGGCGTGGGCGCGGCGTTACTTGTCGGCGCAGATCACGTCGTACGGGCGGCCGATCGCCATGGTCAGTTCCATCGGCTCGGTCGTGCCCGACGGGCACTCGCTCTTCGTCTTGACCAGGCCGAGGACCTTGTACGAGCCGGCCGTGGCGCAGGCGACCTCCTGGGCCTGGTCGGTCACGCAGTCGCCCTTCACCAGCTGGCCGCCGCCCGCGCCCGCGTCGCCCGGGTGGTCGTCGGACAGGTTCCGGCCGCAGACGGTGTTGGTGGGTATGCCGCTCGTCTTGCCGCTGCCGTACGAGATGCTCACCTCGATCATCAGGTCGGTGCCGGGCGGGCACTGGATCGAGCCCGGGAGGATGCTGGCCTCCTTGATGTCGATCGCCTTGAAGGTGGCACCGGAGGCGGAGCACTTCTGCGGGCGGTATCCGTCGGGCTTGTTGTCCGGGTCGGGGCCGCCGCAGTCGCCGACCTTCCACGCGCTGGACGTGTCGGAGGAGGACTCGGGGTTGCCGGGGTCCGAGGGCTTCGCGGAGGGCTTGGCGGACGGGGACGCCGTGGCGGAGGCCGAACCCTTGGGCTTGCCGTCGTCGTTGCCGAGCCACTGGGAGGCGCCGTAGATGCCGGCGATGACGAGGGCGACGGCCAGGAAGCCGGCCACGCCGCCGTTCGAGCGGCGCGCGGGGGGCTGGGGCGGGGGCGGGAACGGGGGCGGCGCGGCCTGGTAGGGGTTGGCCATGGGGGCTGTCTCCTGGCGTGAAGGTGAGGGTTGGGGAGGGTCCGGTGTCGGGGACCCGGTCCGGCGTCCGAAGCGGCGCGAACAGGGACGCGTCATGGACACCTCATGGTTCCACGGGGGCGGAGGAGCGGATCACCCTGGTCCGCATGCTGGGAGACGGGGCCGAGCGGCCGGCCCGACAGGGCGTGGCACGAAACCCGCGATCACGGGCAGAAGAGCCACTCGCGGGGGTACGGGGCCGGGCGCGAAGGTAGGGGCATGACAGACCAGCCCACCGGCCGCAGCGCCGAGTTCACCGTCCTGACCACCGGCTACACCACCTCCACCGGACCGGGGGTCGCCGCCACCGTCTCGTACGTCACCGACGGCGACCGGCACGTGATCGTCGACCCCGGCATGGTGGCCCACCGCGACCGGATCCTCGGCCCGCTCGCCGAACTGGGCCTGGCGCCCGACGACATCACCGACGTCGTGCTCAGCCACCACCACCCCGACAACACCATGAACGTGGGGCTGTTCGCCCGGGCCCGGGTCCACGACCACAAGGCGGAGTACCGGGACGACCAGTGGACCGACCGGGACGCCGAGGGGTACGAACTCACCGGCTCCCTGCGTCTGATCCGCACCCCGGGCCACAGCCCAGAGGACATCACCCTGCTCGCCGGCACCGCCGACGGCGTGGTCGCCTTCGTCGGGGACCTGTGGTGGCGTCCGGACGGCCCGGCCGAAGACCCGATGGCGCCGGACCGCGACCTCCTGCGCGGCTCGCGCCTGCGGGTCCTCGGGGCGGCCGACGTGATCGTCCCGGGGCACGGGCGGCCGTTCCCGGCGGGGGACGGGGCTCCGCTGTAGCGGGATGCGGCGTCCCGCCCGCCCCCGGCCCGTCCCGGGGCCCTGACCTCAGAGGACGGCCACCGGGGCCACCGGGGTGCCGGTGCCGCCGACGAACGGTTCCGGCATGGCCGACAGGAGGAAGGCGTACCGGCTCTCTTCCGCACAGGCTGTGGACAACTTTTCGAGATTCCAGTTCTGGCCCTGGAGCATGCCCATCTCGACCAGGTCGAGGGCGTGCACCGGCAGCCACAGGTTCTCGACCTCCGGCGGGAAGATCTCGAAGGTGAGCGTGTCGTTCGCGACCGCCGCCACGTCCCGCGCGTGGAACCACTCCGGGGTGCGGACGGACAGCCCCGGGGAGGGGAAGCCGTAGCCGTGCTTGTCGCCCGCCAGGTAGACCTGGACCTGGCCGGTGCGCACCAGGACGATGTCCCCGGCGCGGACCGCGACCCCGCCGAACTCCTCCGCCTCGGCCAGGTCTTCCGGGGTCACCGGGTGCCCGCCGGGCAGCCGGTCCAGGCCCTTGGCGCGCGCCACGTCCAGCAGGACGCCCCGCGAGACGATGTGCCCGGCCTTGTCGATGCCGCTGTACTCCGACCGGGCGTGGGCGGTGATCGAGGAGGCCGGGCGGCCGTTGTAGATCTTCCCCGAGTGCGAGACGTGCGTCAGGGCGTCCCAGTGGGTGCCCGCCTGCAGGCCCATGGTCACGGCGTCGTCGCTGCACGCCACCGTGCCCGGCCCGAAGAGCTCCTGGTTGATCTGCACCATCGTGTGCAACGGGTTGATCCGGCCCGGGATCATCCCGGCCTGCACCCCGTCCTCCTCGAGGGGGAGGGCCAGCGGGACGCGGCGGCCCGTGCGGATCTCCGCCGCGGCCGCCCGGACGACCTCGTCGGTCACCAGGTTCAGGGTGCCGATCTCGTCGTCGGCGCCCCAGCGCCCCCAGTTGTTGACGCGCTTGGCGATGTCGTGGAACTCGGCCGGCAGTGACATGGGCCTCAACAGCTCCTTGGTGGGAAACGGCAACGAGGGCTTGTGCGGGGACATCTGACTGCCCATAGAATCTAACGGTCCGTCAGAAAACGCGGGAAGGGGCCGGGCGTGGGGAACTTCTTGACAGGCAAGGTCGTCGCCGTCACCGGCGCCGGCCGGGGCATCGGGCGGGCCGTGGCACTCGCCGCGGCCGCCGAGGGAGCCAAGGTCGTCGTCAACGACTACGGAGTGGGCATAGGGGGCGGGGAGCCCACCAGTGAGGTCGCCGAGTCCGTGGTGAGGGAGATCCTCGCCGCGGGCGGCGAAGCCGTCGCCGTCGCCGACGACATCTCCACCATGGCCGGCGGCCGGCGCATCGTCGACACCGCGCTCGCGCAGTTCGGGCGCATCGACGGCGTCGTGTGCGTGGCGGGCATCCTGCGCGAGCGGATGCTCTTCAACATGTCCGAGGAGGAGTGGGACCCGGTGGTCGCCACCCACCTCAAGGGCACCTTCACCGTCTTCCGCGCCGCCTCCGCCGTCATGCGCAGGCAGGGCTCGGGCACCCTCATCGGCTTCACCAGCGGCAACCACCAGGGCTCCGTCGCCCAGGCCAACTACAGCGCCGCCAAGGGCGGGATCATCTCCCTCGTCCGCTCCGCCGCGCTCGGCCTCGCCAAGTACGGGGTCACCGCCAACGCCGTCGCACCCGTCGCCCGCACCCGCATGTCCGCCAACGTGCCCATGGAGCTCAAGGAGATCGGCGAACCCGAGGACGTCGCGGCGCTCGTCACCTACCTCCTCAGCGACCGGGCCAAGGCGCAGGACATCACCGGGCAGGTCTACACGATCGCCGGCCCGAAGATCGCCGTCTGGGCGCAGCCGCGCGAACTGCGCGCCGGGTACGCCGAGGGCTCCTGGACCCCGGAGAAGATCGCCGACTTCCTGCCCGGAACGGTGGGCAAGGACCCGATGCCGATGCTCGCCCAGTTGGAGGCCATGGCCAAGGCGGCGGCCGCCAAGGACCGGCCCAACGCCTAGGACCGAGGGAGACCGGCGTGGATTTCGGCTTCGGGGCACAGGACGAGGAGCTGCGCGGGCGCGCCCGCGCATGGCTGGCGGAGCACCTCGTGGGCCCGTACGCGCGGGCACGGGGCCTCGGCGGTCCGGGCAGCGAGCACGAGGGGGTCGCGGCGCGGCGGGCCTGGGAGCGCGAGCTGGGCCGGGGCGGCTGGATCGGGCAGGGCTGGGAGGCCGAGGGGTACGGGAACCGCCGGCTCTCCCTGACCGGGCAGGTGGTGTGGGCCGAGGAGTACGCGGCGCTGCGCGCACCCGGCCGGGTCGGCCACATCGGGGAGAACCTCCTCGCGCCCACGCTCATCGCCTACGGGACCCGGGAGCAGCGCGACCGCTTCCTGCCCGGCATCGCACGCGGCGAGGAGCTGTGGTGCCAGGGGTACAGCGAGCCGGGCGCCGGCTCCGACCTCGCGGGGATCCGTACGGCGGCGGTACGGGACGCCGCCGACGGGCTCTTGCGGGTCACCGGCCAGAAGATCTGGACCTCCCTGGCCCAGGACGCCGACTGGTGTTTCGTGCTGGCCCGCACCGAGCCGGGGTCCCGGCGCCACCGGGGGCTGTCGTTCCTGCTCGTACGGATGGACCAGCCGGGCCGGATCGACGTGCGGCCGATCCGGCAGATGTCGGGGACCTCGGAGTTCAACGAGGTGTTCTTCGACGGGGCGGTGGCCGCCGAGGTCGTGGGCGCCGAGGGCGACGGCTGGCGCGTGGCCATGGGCCTGCTCGCCCTGGAGCGGGGGGTCTCCACACTGGTCCAGCAGATCGGCTTCGCGGCGGAACTGGAGCGCGTGCTGGCGGCGTACGCGGCCGCCGGCGCCCCCGATCCGGTGGTGCGGGGGCGCCTCGTACGGCAGTGGGCCGAGCTGCGCACGATGCGGTGGAACGCGCTGCGGACGCTGGGTGCCGGCGGCGGTGCCGGTGGCGCGGGTGCCGGCGGCGGGAGCGGCGGGGCCGGCGGCGGTGCGCCGAGCGTGGCCAAGCTGTTGTGGGGCGGGTGGCACCGGCGGCTCGGCGAGCTGGCGGTGGAGGTCCGCGGCGCGGCGGCCGCGGCCGGTGCGGAGCCGTGGGCGCCCGGACTGCCGTACGAGCTCGGACTCGACGAGGCGCAGCGGCTCTTCCTGTTCACCCGTGCCGACACGATCTACGGCGGTTCGGACGAGATCCAGCGCGACATCATCGCCGAGCGCGTGCTCGGCCTGCCTAAGGAGCCCAGGTGAGAGGCGTCGTGTTCGACGGCAAGCAGGCCCAGGTGGTCGACGACCTGGAGATCCGGGATCCGGGGCCGGGGGAGGTGTTGGTCGCGATAGGGGCGGCCGGGCTGTGCCACAGCGACCTGTCGGTGATCGACGGGACGATCCCGTTCCCGCCGCCGGTCGTGCTCGGGCACGAGGGCGCCGGGGTGGTCGAGGCGGTCGGCGCGGGGGTCGCGCACGTGTCGCCCGGCGACCACGTGGCGCTGTCCACCCTCGCCAACTGCGGGGCGTGCGCGGACTGCGACCGGGGCCGGCCGACGATGTGCCGCAAGGCGATCGGGATGCCCGGGCAGCCGTTCTCGCGGGGCGGGAAGCCGCTCTTCCAGTTCGCCTCCAACTCGGCCTTCGCGGAGCGCACGATCGTCAAGGCCGTGCAGGCGGTGAAGATCCCGGCCGACATCCCGCTGACCTCGGCGGCCCTGATCGGCTGCGGGGTGCTGACGGGTGTGGGGGCGGTGCTGAACCGGGCGAAGGTCGACCGGGGCGAGTCGGTGGTCGTGATCGGCACCGGGGGGATCGGGCTGAACGTGCTCCAGGGGGCCCGGATCGCGGGGGCCACGACGATCGTGGCGGTCGACGCGAACCCGGCGAAGGAGGCGGTGGCCCGGCAGTTCGGGGCCACCCACTTCATCGACGCCTCGGCGGTCCCGGACTGCTCGGCGGCGGTCAAGGACATCCTGCCCACCGGCGCGGACCACGCCTTCGAGTGCGTGGGCAGCGTGAAGCTGATCCGCCAGGCCATCGACCTGCTCGACCGGCACGGGCAGGCGGTCCTGCTCGGCGTGCCCGGTTTCCGGGAGGAGGCGTCCTTCCTCGTCTCGTCCATGTACCTGGACAAGACGATCATGGGCTGTCGGTACGGGTCCGCGCGCCCGCAGCGCGACATCGCGCTGTACGCAGAGCTCTACCGGCAGGGCAGGCTGCTGCTCGACGAGCTGGTGACGGAGGTCTACCCGGTGGAGGACTTCGCCGAGGCGGCGGACGACGCCCACCACGGCCGGGTGGCGCGGGGGGTCCTCACGTTCTGGGGGGCGCGGGCGGGCGGGGCCGGGTCGGTGGGGCCGGCCGGTCCGTCCGCCCGCTCAGTCCGCCAGCCGCCCGAAGCGGCCCTGGTGGAAGAGGAGCGGACCGCCCTCGCCCGCCGCGCCCATGGCCACGACCCGCCCGACCACGATGAGGTGGTCGCCGCCGGTGTGGACGGCGTGGATCCGGCAGTCGATCCAGGCGGGCACGGCGTCGAGCTGGGGGGACCCGGTGACGGGGGCCGGGCTGTGGGTGACCCCGGCGAACTTGTCCGCGCCGCTGACGGCGAAGGACCGGCACAGCTCGCCCTGTTCGGCCCCGAGGATGTTCACGCAGAACACCCCGGCGCGGGCGATCCGGGGCCAGGTGGTCGACGTACGGGCCACCATGAAGGTGACCAGGGGCGGGTCCAGGGACAGCGAGGCGAAGGACTGGCAGGCGAAGCCGGCCGGGCCCTGCTCGTCCTCGCCGGGCGGCGCGGTGATGACGGTGACCCCGCTGGCGAAGTTCCCGAGCACGGCCCGGAACTCGGCGGGCGAGACCGGCGCGCGCTCGTCCGCGCCGACGGCCCGCAGATCGGGACGCGGCAGGGCGTCGACGGGCTCGGGCCCCTGCTCCGCCGAGGCGGAGGTGGGGGAGCCGACTGACCTGAGGTATCGGACGACGGTGGCCGCCATCCCTGCGTGTCCCATCACACCTCCGATTGAACCTGACGGCTCGTCAGATGGGAAGGGAGGTGCGGGTCCGGGGCGGGTATTGAACGTGTTCAAGGAGGGGTGTAGGGTCCCGTTCCGAGGGTGTTGAACACGTTCAAGGCGGGGGTGGGCGGAATGGCGCGGGCGACGTACGCGGAGCGCACGGCACACGCGGCGGAGACGGCGCGGCCGGGCTGGTGGGCGGCCGCCCCGGGGGCGGAGGCGGTCCTCGTCGGCGAAGCGCTGGTCGGACTGGCCCTGTGGATCGCCCTGCCGGACGCCGGCGATCCCTACGGCCGGGACACAGGGGTCACCGCAGTAGCCCTCCTCTTCTTCATGCCCATCGTGTGCGTGGTCGGCGGGCTGCTGCTCCTGGGCGGTGCGTTCCTGCACGCCATGCTCTTCACCCGCCCCGCCCTCGCACTGGCGGAGCGGACCGGCCGCCCGTGGGCCGCCGTGGTCTGGCTGCACGCCGCGTCGGCGCTCGGTGCGCTGGCGCCTTGGGCGTACGGGGCCCCGTACGTTGACTCCTGGTTCTGGATCACGGCGGCCGGGGTGCTTCCGCTGGGGGTCGCGGGCCGGGCCCTGCGCACGGGCAGGGCGCCGGCGTCCGTGGTGGCGCGGACGGGCCTGGCGACCGGCTTGATCGCCTTCGCCGCGGCGGTGGCCGTCGTAGCCGGTCAGGGCGCGCCGGAGGGCTACGAGCCGCCCGAGCTCGGGCGGGCGGCGTACGTCGGCGAATGGCGCGGCGCGGCCGGCGGGACGGTCCGGCTTCGGGAGGACGGCACGGCGCGGGTCGACGGCGTGCCGATGGACGCCTTCCGCGGCGGCGCGGCGACCTGTACCGCCACGGGGACCTGGGTGGAGCGGCCGTCCGGGACCCAGCGCGCCCGGCGGGCGGGAGTGGACCTGACCGTGCGCGACTGCGACGGCTATGAGGAGGCCTGGGAGGTGGCCGGCAGCGCCGGGCAACCCGAGCTGTTCCAGCTGTACGGAGACCCCGATCAGGGAGCCCTGTGGCTACTGAGAAAGGCCTGATTGGGTTCTGAACTGCCCTTTGACAAACGAGACATGACCCTGCGTCATGTGAGCGGCGGCGCGTGTGTACAGTCGTCGCCAACGACAGGGACGTCGGGGGCTGGGGTGGGTATGGCGAATGGCTTTCGCAACCGGGCCGAGCGGATCGCACTGGGTGCGATGGCGACGGCGGGCGTCGGGGTCCTGCTCGCGGACCTCCTCGGGTGGCTCGACAAGATGGCCCCCGGAGGAACACTCCCGAAGATCACCCTGCTGATCCTGAGCACCGTCACCCTCTTCCTCCTCATGGAGTTCGACCGCCTGAAGGTGCTCGACACCATGAACGCGCAGGTCTCCCGGCTCGACATCGACGGCATCGAGGGCCAGCTGCGGCGCGAGCGCTACGACGGCGTGACCAGGGTGCACCCGAGTTTCCCCGAGGCAGCCTTCATCGAGCTGCTGAAGAACGCCCGGTGGGAGGTGTCCATCCTGCAGACCTGGATACCCAACCTCGAGCAGCTGAAGACCGAGCTGACCAGGGCCGTCACCGAACGGCGGACCGAGGTGCGCATCCTGCTGCTGCACCCGTCCTCCCTGGTGGCGGACCTGCGCGACCGGGCACTGCGGACCGGGGAGCCCGGCCGGGCCGTGGACGTGCGGGGGAGCCTGCAGATCCTCAAATCCGTCCACGACGAGGTTCCGCCGCAGCTGCGGCACAGGCTCCAGGTGCGGGTGTACAACTCCCTGCCGTCGATCGCCGTGTACAAGGCGGACGACCGCTACCTGGTCAGCTCCTTCCTGCACGGCCGGCTCGCCATCCAGTCCACTCAGCTCGAGATCGACGGGTGCGATACGGCGATGGGCCGGGAAGTCCAAGGAGAGTTGGACAAGTTGTGGGGCATCGGCCGCGAGGTCGACCTCCGCGACTGGCAGAGATCAATCGACACCATGAATTAGAGGTAACGGCCGTGGAAGAACTGGACCGGTTCGAGAACGAACTGATCGAGCGGTACGCGCAGCACCCGGTACTCGCCAACGTCGCGCGGCTCCCCGAGGAGGACTTCGCCGCCGTCCTCCTCCAGCGGCGCTTCCTCTCGCTCGCGTTCACCCCGGCCTACGACCTGGCGATCGACCTCCTGAACGACGAGGAGGGGCTGCGGATCGCCCGGGTCATCCTGCGCGAGGAGTACCCGGACAGCCACGGGGACACGCGGTCCCACCGCGAGGACATGACGGCGGACATGATCCGGCTCGGGGTCTCCCGGGAGGCCCTCGTCCACACCAGGCCGACCGCGGCCACCAAGCTGGCCGTCGACGCCACCTTCGACCTGATCGCCGACGCCGGCACCCACGCCGACGCCGACCTGCGGGTGCTGACCATCCTGCGGTTCTGGGGCGAGATCCTGGTCTCCGTCGAGTACGGGCGGCTGTGGGAGCGCATGGAACCCCGGTTCGACCAGGACGGGGAGAACGTCTCGCGCTTCTACTACCCGCACCACCAGCACGACGCCAAGTGCGGGTCGCTCGCGACCGCCCACCTCCTGGGCACGACCCACTCCGACCGCCTGGCCACCAGGGTGCGGGCCTACCTCGGCAACGGGGGCGCGGCGGCGGCCGACTCCTTCCGGGAGATGGAGGAGCGCTCCCTGCGGATCAAGGTGGACTTCTACGACCAGTTCCTGCCCGCCCTGGAACGCACCCCGGCCCGGACCGGCAGCTGAAGCGGAGCGGCCAGGAGCGGCCGTACGAACCCTGCCCCCGGACGGGTGAATCCCGGCCCCGGGAGGAGGCCGTACGCCCGCCGGCGCGCGGCGGCTCGGCATCGTGGCCGGCGGACGCGTACCGCCGGACCCGTAGGAGGCACTTGATGCTCGGCACCGACTTCCGTACCGGATCACCCAACTGGATCGACCTCGGAAGCCCCGACACCGGGGTGGCCGCCGCGTTCTACGGTGCCGTCCTCGGCTGGACCTTCGTCTCCGCCGGGCCGGAGGCGGGCGGGTACGGCTTCTGGCAGGTGGACGGGAAGACCGTCGCCGCGCTCGGCCCGCTCACCGAGGAGGGGGCCAGGTCCGCCTGGATGGTCCACTTCAACACCCCCGACGCCCGCGCCACCGCCGAGGCCGTCCGGGCCGGCGGCGGGCAGGTGCGGATGGAGCCCATGGACGTCATGGGGGAGGGCTGGCTAGCCCAGTTCACCGACCCGCAGGGTGCGCAGTTCGCGTGCTGGCAGCCCGGCAAGACCGGCGGTCTGGGGCTGACCTCCGTCGAGAACAGCCTGGTGTGGGTGGAGCTCCACGTACCCGACCCGCTCGCGGCCCTCGCCTTCTACCACGGGGTGTTCGGCTGGCGGCACCAGGAGATGACCGGGCCCGGGATGGCGTACCGGGTACTGAGCACCGCCGAGGGCGACCAGCAGCAGGCCTCCTTCGGCGGGGTGGCGGAACAGGGCGGGGGTGAGGGTGCGGGCGCGGGCGACGGGTCGGCGCGGGTGCCGCGCTGGGTGCCGTACTTCAACGTGGCCGACGTGGACGCCACCGCCGCCGCGGTCGAGGGGAACGGCGGTGCGGTGACCATGCCCGCGGTGGACGTGCCGGGCGTCGGCCGGATCGCCTGGGCCGCCGACCCGGCGGGCGCGGTGTTCGCGCTGCTGAAGCCCGACCCGCGGATGTAGCCCGGCCCCGGATGTGGGCGGCCCGCGGATGCAGCCCCGCCCCGAGGTGGCCGGCCCCGGCTGTGGCCGGCCCTGGGTGTGGCCCGCGCCGGACGTGGCCGTGCCGGCCGTGGGCGCGGCCGGCCGGCCGTCAGCGGCCGGTGTACTTGGGCGGGCGGCGCTCCACGAAGCTCGCCACGCCCTCGTTCGCGTCGGCCGTGCCCATGTTGATCTCCTGGGCGGTGGCCTCGGCGGCCAGCGCGGCCGCCCGGTCCCCGTCCAGGGAGGCGTTGACCAGCTGCTTCGCCAGGGCGAGGGCCCGGGTCGGGCCCTGCGCGAGGCGCTCCGCCCACTCCCGGGCGGCGGCCTGCAGGTCCCCGGCCGGGACCACCTTGTTGACCAGGCCCAGGCGCTCGGCCTCGGCCGCGGGGACGGCGTCGCCGAAGAAGATCAGCTCCTTGGCCTTCTGGGGGCCGACCAGACGGGGCAGCAGGTACGCGCCCCCGCCGTCGGGGACCAGCCCGCGGCGGACGAACACCTCGATGAAACGGGCCTCCTCGGCGGCGATGACCAGGTCGCAGGCGAGGGCGAGGTGGGCGCCGATGCCGGCGGCGGTGCCGTTGACGGCCGCGATGACCGGCTTCTCGCAGTCGAGGACCGCGGTGATCAGGCGTTGCGCGCCGAGGCGGATCATGCGGGCCACGTCTCCGGCGATGCGCTCGGGCGCGGTCTGGGCGGGTGTGGCGGGTGCGCCGGCGGCGCGGAGGTCGGCGCCGGCGCAGAAGCCCTTGCCGGTGGCGGTGAGGACGACGGCCCGGACGTCGGGGTCGGCGGAGGCGTCGGCGAGCAGCGCGATGACGCGTTCGCGCTGGTCCCAGGTCAGGGCGTTCATGGCGTCCGGCCGGTTGAGGGTGATCCAGGAGACGTTGCCGGCGGTGCGGTGCAGGATCGTGTCCGGAGCGTCCGGAGCCTCGGTCATGGCGGAACTCCCGTTCGGGGTTCGGGGGTGGGTGTGCGCGGGCGGGGGCGGGGCGGGGTGGGGTGTCGGCCGGGACGGGCTTCGATGTCCGGCGCCCTGGGCCGGGTTGCCGGCGGGACCCTGTCCTGCGCCGGATTCATCTCGTCTCAGTCCCGGCCGACACCCCACCCCGCCCCCGCTCCCTCACGCGCAGTGGTACGTGCGGCCCCCTCGGGCGTTTGCGGAGGGGGGTACGGGGACATGGCCGGGCCGGCGCAGCCTCAGCGGCAGATGGCCAGCGCGTCCAGCGCCACCGCCCCCTGCCCCCTCGGGAGAACCATCAGCGGGTTGATGTCCAGCTCGGAGAGCTCGTCGCCCAGTTCCAGCGCCATCCGCTGGATCCGCAGGATGACCTCCACCAGGGCGTCGACATCGGCCGGCGGAGCCCCCCGTACGCCCTCCAGCAGCGCGTGCCCCCGCAGTTCGGTCAGCATCGCGCGCGCCTGGTTCTCCCCGAAGGGCGGCACGCGGACCGCCGCGTCGTCGAGGACCTCCACCAGCACCCCGCCCAGCCCCACCGTGACGGTGGGCCCGAACAGGTCGTCCTGGGTGACGCCGACGACCATCTCCACCCCGCGTTCCACCATCTGGCAGACCAGGATGCCGTCGAGCGGGACGTTCTCGTAGCGGGCTATGTCGGTGAGCTCGCGGTACGCGTCGCGGATCTGGCTCGCGGAGGTGAGCCCGATCTTGACCAGGCCCAGCTCGGTCTTGTGGCCCAGCTGGGGGCCCGAGGCCTTCATGACCACCGGGTAGCCGACCAGGCCCGCCGCGCGCACGGCGGCCGCCGCGCTCGTCACGAGCTGCTCGCGCGGCACCCGGATCCCGTACGCGCGCAGCAGCTGCTTCGCCGCGTGTTCGCTGAGCTGCTGCCCGGGCCGCATCAGGGCCTGCGCCTTGCGGTACGAGGGCGAGGGGGTGCGGGGGGCCTCGTCGAAGGGGGAGCGGTAGCCGGTGGTGAAGCGGTGGTGGCCGAGGTAGGCGCGGACGGCGGTGATGCAGTTGCCGAAGGTGCGGAAGGTGGCCACGCGGGAGGAGCCCAGCAGCACCTCGCGGTAGGCGTCCTCCGTGCCGACCGGGGAGCCCCAGATCACGCAGATCAGCTTGTCGCTCTGCTCGGCCGCGTCCACCAGGTCCTGGGCGAGCTTGTCGCTCATGGGCGGGAAGGGGCCGGTGATCGGGCAGATGAGCACGCCCACCGAGGGGTCGGCGAGGATCGCGTCGATGATCTTGCGGCCGCGCCAGTCGCCGACCGGGTGCCCGCCGTTGTCGACGGGGTTGGCGACGTTCAGGTACTCCGGGATCCACTGGTGGAGCTCGTCCTGCTTGGCCCGGGAGAGGGTCGGGAGGCTGAGCCCGGCCTCGGTCGCCAGGTCGGAGAAGTGGGCTCCGGTGCCGCCGGAGATGGAGTACACGACGACGCCCTCGGCCTTCGGCCTGCGGGCCCGGGCGAGCAGGGCGGCCGTGTCCTGGAGTTCGTCCAGCCCGTCCACCCGGATCACGCCGAACTGGCGCATGGCGGCGTCCACGACGGTGTCCGCGCCGGTCATCTTGCCGGTGTGGGAGGCCGCCATCCGGGCGCCGGTCTCGGTGCGGCCGACTTTGACGGCGACGACCGGGACACCGTTGCGCGCGGCCCGGTCCGCGGCGAGCAGGAAGGACCGGCCGTCCTTGAGGCCCTCCACGTAGCAGGCGATGGCCCCCACCTCGGGCCGCTCGGCGAAGTAGGAGATGAAGTCGGAGGTCTCCAGGTCCGCCTCGTTTCCGGTCGGCGCCCAGTGGGAGAGGCGGATGCCCAGCTCCTGGAGGGTGTAGACGGGCCGTCCCTGGTGGCCGGACTGGGTGATCAGCGCGATGGCCGGCCCGGTCAGGTCCTCCCGGAACTCCTCGAAGGCGTTGAGGTTCGTGTTGGGGCCCAGCAGGCGCAGGTTTGAGCGGCCGACGGCGGCCGCGAGGCGGGCCTGGGCGGCGGCCCCGGCGTCCCCGGTCTCGGCGAAGCCGGAGGCGAAGGCGACGGCGAACCTCACCTTGGTCTCGGCGAGTTCCTCGATGACGGGCAGCGGGTCGGCCACGAGGAGGACGGCGAGGTCCACCTGTTCCGGCAGGTCCGCGACCGAGGGCACGCACGGCAGCCCGAAGACGCTCTCGCGGGCCGGGTGCACCGGATGGATGCGTGCGCCGACGCGCTGCGCCCAGGTGATCAGCTGGCGGGTGATGCCGGTGTTCGGTCTGCCCTCGGTGTCGGAGGCGCCGATGACGGCGACCGACTCGGGCCGGAAGAACCGGTCCAGGTCGGGGACGTCGGCGTGCAGCGGCCGTCCGCTGACGTCCAGGGCGGCCGTGTCCTCGGGGGACGGCGGCGCCGAGGAGTGGACGGCCGTTCTGGGGGACTCGCCGCAGGCCTCGACACGTGCGCGGAAGTCGGTGGTGAGGGTGCCGTGAGTAGATCCAAGCATCGTTCCGCCCGCTCCTGCTCGATGAACCTCGATGGAACTCGATAACTGACGTGTAGTCAGATTACTGAACTGACGTGTCGTCAGGAACAGGGCTGCGCAGGAAAGGTGGTGGAGGTGGTGTGTGGAACGGTGTCAGATCCCCTCGGGAGCGGTCCAGAGTGCCATTCCGGCCGGAACCGCGCCTCAGCTCCGGGCGGTCCGCAGGTGCCGCTGCACCGCCCGGGCGATCTTCTCCGCGTCCCGGGCCATCTCCCGGAACATCCCGCTGATCGGGTTGGTGAAGCCGGTGAAGTACAGGCCGGGGGCCTGCGCGGGAGTCCGGGCGCCGTGCGCGCGGGGCTCCCCGCGCTCGTCGAGCACCCCCTCCAGCCCGCCCGCCAGGCCCTCCAGGGCGCGGCGGTATCCGGTCGCCGCGACCACCGCGTCCGGGGTGATCCGCGAGCCGTCCGCGAGGAGCACCTCCGGGCCCTCGAAGCCCTCGACGGCGGCCACCGGCTCCACCCGCCCCGCGCGGACCGCGTCGATCAGGCCGACGTCCTGCACCGGGATCGCCCCTTCCCGGACCCTGCTGTACAGCCCCGTCGCGGGCCGCGGGAGCCCGTACGCCGACAGGTCCGGGGCGGCCACCTTGGCGACGAGCGCGCCCAGCCGGTCCACGAGCCGCACGGGCAGCCGGCGTACGAGGATCCCCGTGCGCTGGGCCGGCCAGCCGGCCGTGGAGCGGCGCACGATGTGCGGGGCGGTGCGCACGGCCAACCGCACCCGGGCGGCGCCGCCCTCGGCGAGGTCGACGGCTATCTCGGCGCCGGTGTTGCCGACGCCGACGACCAGGACGTCGAGGCCGGCGTACGGCGCGGGGTCGCGGTAGTCGGCGGCGTGCAGCAGCCGGCCGGGGTACGCGTCACGGCCGGGCCAGTCGGGGAGCTCGGGCGTGTGGTTGTAGCCGGTGGCGACGACCACGGCCGCGGCGGTGAGCACCCGCCCGCCGGTGGCGTGCAGCGTCCAGCCGCCGTTCCCGTCGCTCTCCAGGCGGGTGACCTCGACGCCGGTGACGATCTCCAGCTCGTGGAACTCGGCGTACCTCTCCAGGTACCGCACCACGTCGGCGCGCGCGACCCACCGGCCGAAGCGGCGCGGCATGGGCAGGCCGGGGAGCGCCGAGAGCCGGCGCGTGGTGTGCAGGCGCAGCCGGTCGTAGTGCCGCCGCCAGGACGCTCCGACGTCGTCGGACTTCTCGACGACCACGGCGCGGACCCCGCGGGCGCGCAGCGCCGCGGCGGCGGCGAGGCCGCCGGGGCCGCCGCCGATGACGTACACGGGGCGGGGCTGGGTGGTCATGTCGGGTGGTGTGGGGACTCCTGGCATGAGGTGTGATCGTATCGCCACGCTGAGTTGATGGGTCTCGGTCGAGCGGGGAATCGATTGCGGATCGATCACGGATGCCTGTGCGGCGGCCCCGGCGGCGGGCCGGGTCCGGCCGCCGGTGGGGGGGGCGGGTCGGGGGAGCCGGAGCCGCCCGGGCCCTTGCGCGATCGCCGCCCATCCGCTGAACTGACGTTCCGTCAGATTGTGTGTGTCGATCGCGAGAGGGGTGGGGCCGCCGATGCAGACCGTCTGGCTCAGTGGGGCCGAATGGCTCGCCGTGCTCCGGATAGGCCTCGGCCTGTGGTGGCTGGAGAGCTGGCGGCACAAGGACAAGAAGGGCTGGTTCGAACGCGGCACCGGCATCGCCTGGGCCGCCGACGTCGCGGGCAAGCACCGCTGGACCTTCGTCAGGGGCGGCTTCGAGCTGGTCGTGAAGCCGCGCCCCAAGCTGATGGCGTACATCGTCGTCTACGCGGAACTCGCCCTCGGGCTGGGCCTCGTACTCGGCTTCCTCACCCCGGTCGCGCTGGTGGGCGGGCTGCTGCTGAACCTGCTCTACCTGGTGCTGATGATCCACGACTGGGCCGAGCAGGGCCAGAACGCGATGATGGCGCTCATCTCGCTGGTCGCCCTCCTGGCCATGTCCTGGCAGACCTGGTCCCTCGACGCGGCGATCGGACTCTTCCTGTGAACGAGGTGCGGTACGACCTCCCCGAGGCGGACGAGTTCACCCGCCCCTACTGGGACGCGGCGGCCGAGGGCCGGCTCCTGCTGCGCCGCTGCGCGCGGTGCGGGCGGGCGCACCACTACCCGCGGGAGTTCTGCCCGTTCTGCTGGGCCGGCGAGGACCTGGTGGCGTGGGAGGCGGCGAGCGGCCGCGCCACGCTCTACACCTGGTCGGTGATCCACCGCAACGACCTCCCGCCGTTCGGGACGCGCGTCCCGTACACGGCGGCGGTGGTCGACCTGGCGGAGGGCCCGCGGATGATGACGGAGGTCGTCGCCTGCGCCCCCGCGGACCTCCGCATCGGCATGTCCCTGCGGGTCGCCTTCCGCGGGGCGGGGCAAGGCCTCCGCATCCCGGTCTTCGAACCGGCCCCGGCCCAGGGCTGAGGCGGGGCGGCCGCCTCACGGCCAGAGGAGCTCGCGGGTCCACCCGCCGGCCGGGTCGCGCCGGTAGCGCAGCCGTACGTGCCTGCGCGCGGTGTCGCCCTGGAAGAACTCGACCTCGTCCGCGTCCAGCACGTACCGCGTCCAGGTCGCCACCGGGGCGTCCGGCTCGGCCCCGGCCCGCTCCCAGGCCGCCGCGGACGCCCGTACGAGCTCCTCGCGCGAGCCCAGCACCTCGCTCTGGCGGCCCGTCAGCGCGGCGGCGAGCGCCCCGCGGGAGCGGACCGCCAGGTCCGCCCGGCTCTCCTGCGGCCCGCACGCCCCGACCCGGCCCCGCACGCGCACCTGGCGGCCCACCGAGGGCCAGTAGAACCCGAGCGCGGCCGCCGGCTGCCCGGCGAGCTGCACCCCCTTGGCACTGGTGGCGTGCGAGGCGAAGTGCCAGCCGCGCTCGTCGGCGTCGTGCAGCATCAGCGTCCGCACGTCGGGCCGCCCCTCGGCGTCCACGGTCGCCAGGCTCATGGTGTGCGGCTCCGGCTGGCCGGCCCCGACGGCCTGCACGAACCACTCCCGGAACAGCCCCACCGGCTCCTCCGGCGCCTCCCCGGTCTCGAATCCGGGGAGCGGGACGTCCCACACGCGCAGGGAGTGCAGGGCCTCGCGGAACTCGTCACTGCTGATCTCACGGCTCATGCCGACCATGGAACACCACGGGCTCGCGCGGGCGTCCGCCCGGCCGGGCCTCAGTCCCGGCCCAGGATCACCGTCCCCGACGAGCAGAACCAGCCGCCCGTGCCCGAGGCCAGGGCCACCCGGGGGAGGCGGCCGCCGGGCTTGAGGACCTGGCCCGGGCCGCACTCGCCGCGGAGCTGGCGGACCGCCTCGACCAGGAGGAACAGGCCGCGCATCCCCGGGTGGCAGGCCGACAGGCCGCCGCCGTCCGTGTTGACCGGGAGTTCGCCGTCGCGCAGCAGCCGGCCCTTGTCCACGAAGGCGCCGCCCTCGCCCTTCGCGCAGAAGCCGAGGTCCTCCAAGGTCACCAGGGTCATGTACGTGAAGGCGTCGTAGATCTCGGCCAGGTCCACGTCCGCCGGGGTCAGCCCCGCCCGTTCGAACGCGATGCGGCCCGAGACCGCCGCCGGGGAGACCGTGAAGTCCTCCCACTCGGACATCGCCGTGTGCGAGACGGACGTGCCGGATCCCAGGACCCACACCGGGGCCTTGGCCGTGTCCGGTACGTAGTCCTCCGCCGCCAGCAGCACCGCGCAGCCGCCGTCCGAGCGGATGCAGCAGTGCAGCTTCGTGAAGGGGTCCGCGATCATCTCGCCCGACAGGACCTCGTCCACCGTGATCGGGTCGCGGAACATCGCGTCCGGGTTCGTCGCGGCGTTCGCCCGAGCCTGCACGGCCACCGAGGCGAGCTGCTCCAGCGTCGTCCCGTACTCGTGCATGTGGCGGCGGGCGGCCATGGCGTACTTGGAGATCAGCGTGTGGCCGTACGGGACCTCGAACTGCAGCGGCCCCCGCGCCCCGAAGGACAGGTTCGAGGTGCGCCGCCGGGCCTTGATGTCGGCGCGGGCCGTGGAACCGTAGACCAGCAGGACGGCGCCCGCGTGCCCGGCCGCGATCGCGTCCGCCGCGTGGGCCGCCATGACCTCCCAGGTCGAGCCGCCCACCGAGGTGGAGTCGACCCAGGTGGGCCGCAGCCCCAGGTACTCGGCCACCTCGACCGGCGCGAGGGTGCCGAGGCCGGCCGAGGCGAAGCCGTCGATGACGGAGCGGTCGAGGCCGGAGTCGGCCAGCGCCCGCCGGGCGGCCTGCGCGTGCAGCGCGTACGGGGTGGGGCCGTCGACCCGGCCGCAGTCGGAGAGCGCGACGCCGACCACCGCGACCCTCCGGCGGGGGTGTGCGGGGACGGGTCCGGGTGTGAGTCCAGGCATGGGAGGACCGTACAGCTGACGATGCGTCAGTTTCTAGCCCCCCTGCCCCCGACCCCTGGGCATCTGCGCCCACCCGCCCTAGCATGACGCCCCGTCAGATACGGGGAGGAGCCCGACGATGGATGCCGCCTTCACCGCGGAGCAGGAAGAGATACGCCGTACCCTGCGCGAGATCCTGGGCAAACGCTGCGGCCCCGACGAGGTCAAGGCCGCCGTCCGCACCACCGCCGGACACGACCGCGGGCTGTGGCAGCAGCTCGCCGAGCGGCTGGGACTGCCCGGCCTCGCCGTCGCCGAGGAGTACGGGGGCGTCGGCTGCGCCCCCGCCGACCTGGCGCTGGCCTGCGAGGAGACCGGGCGGGCGCTGCTGCCCTCGCCGCTGCTCGCCACGGCCGCGCTCTGCGTGCCGCTGATCACCGCCCTCGGCACCGACGCCCAGCGCTCCGCGCTGCTCCCGCCGCTGGCCGCCGGCGGGCTCACCGCCGCCCTCGCCGTTCCCGGCCCGGCCCTGGCCACCGCCCTCGCGCTGACCGGCGACAACACCGCCGGCCCGTGGTCCGGCGGCGGCCGCGCGGGCGGGGTCCAGGCCCGCGCCGCCGCCGCGGAGGGCGGCTGGCGGCTGTACGGGGAGGCCGCCCAGGTGCTCGACGGGCACAGCGCCCCGCTGCTGCTGGTCGCCGCGCACACCGGCGGCTTCGCCCGCAGCCGCACCCTCCTGTTCCTCGTACGGGAGGACGCCCCCGGCCTCGTCCGGTCCCGGCAGACCACCCTGGACGAGACGCGCCCCCAGGCCCGGATCCAACTGCGGGACGTGCCGGCCGAGTTGCTGGGCGAGGACGGCGCCGACGCCGCCGGCGTCCTCGAGGCCCTCGCCGCGACCGGCCGCACCGCGGCCTGCGTCCTCGCCGCCGAGGCGGTCGGCGCGGCCGGCCAGGCGCTGGCCCGCACCGTGGAGTACGTACGCCGGCGCGAGCAGTTCGGCCGGGCGATCGGCTCCTTCCAGGCGGTCAAACACCGCCTCGCCGACCTGTACGTGCAGGTGGAGGCGGCCCGGTCCGCGGTCTACTACGCCGCTTGGGACCCGCGGCAGGGCGCCCTCGCCCTCGCCCAGGCGCTGGAGGCCCTGCGGATGGCCGCGGGCGAGGCGATCCAGCTGCACGGCGGCATCGGCTTCACCTGGGAGCACGACGCGCACCTCTACTTCAAGCGGGCGGCGGCCGACGAGCTGCTGTTCGGCCCGGTCCACCGGCTGCGGGCGCACGCCGCGGACCGCGCGGGCCTGTTCACCCCGTCCGCAACACCGGAGAAGGTGGCCGTCTGATGGCTCGCGTGGCACCCGGCGTCAAGCTGATGCAGAAGGTCTCCTCGACCCTGCTGTTCGCCAAGATCGCACCGCACTTCATCCCCGCGATGGACAAGGCCGTGCACAAGCTCACCCGCGGCAAGGTCATCCTCAGCGCCCGGATGCTGCCCGGGGTGATCCTCACGGCCAAGGGCGCCAAGACCGGCGAGCCGCGCACCACCCCGCTCGCCTGCATGCCGGAGGAGGACGGCGTGAGCTGGCTGCTGATCGGATCGAACTTCGGCCGGCCCGGGCACCCGGCATGGACCGGAAACCTGCTCAAGAACCCGGACGCGTCGGTCAGTTGGAAGGGCCGGGAGATCGCCGTGCGGGCAAGGCTTCTGGCGGGGGAGGAGCGTGCGCAGGCGTGGCGGGCGGCGTTGGGATTCTGGCCGCCGTACGCGACGTACCAGGCGCGCGTCGAGCGCGAGATCCGGCTGTTCCGCCTGGAGCGTCGCTGATCACAGGCGGGCGGACGCGCGGCCGGTGCCGGGGCGGCGGACCCTCTCCAGGGCCCGCCGTCACTTGGTCGGCTTCTTGCCCGTGATGCCGAGGTGGACGAGCAGTGCCAGGTTCGGCTTCAGCTCGGCCTGCTTGACGCCCCAGGTCTGGAACCCCTTCTGGTGCGAGGCGACCGCGGCCAGCATCGCGACCAGCGAGCCGGCCATCGCCGCCGGGCTCACGTCCTTGTCGACCTTGCCCTTGGCCTGGAGCTCCTTCATCGACTCCGTCAGGGAGTTGGTGACGGAGTTCAGGATCTTCATGCGGATCTTGTAGAACCGCTTGTCCCCCTCGGCCGCGCCGAGGTCGACGACCCGCAGGATCGCGTCGTTGCGCCGCCAGAAGTCCAGGAAGCCCTCGACGAGTTCCTCGGCGGCGGCCCATCCGGACTTGCCGACCCAGGTGCGGCCCTCGACGAGCCGCGTCAACTGCGCGCCCTCGGTGGCCATTTCCTCGGCGATCTCCAGGACGGCGCCCTCGACGTCCGGGAAGTACTGGTAGAAGGTCGCGGGGGAGGTACCGGCCTTGCGCGCGACGTCGATCACCTTGACGTCGCGGTACGGCGAGGAGCTGAGCATCTCGCTGAGGCAGTCGAGCAGCTTCTGCCGCGTCGCCTGGCCGCGCCGGCCGGCGACACGCCCGTCGACGGTGCGTACTTGTCCTGTCATGCCGTCAGCTTACCGAGGGGTGATCGGCGCGCTATTCGGCCGCCTGCAAATGGGGTTACGAGGTACCTGGCCTGGGCGGAAGCCGGTCCCGCACGGCCGCAGGGGCGGAATCCGGCCGGAGGTCCGCCGGATGTCCGCCGGAGCCCGGGCGGACACGGGCGGACACGGGCGGACACGGGCGGAGGCCGGCCCGGCGCGGCCCCGGGCATCGGCCCGACACGGGAGCCGCCCGCTGCCGGATCGCGGCCCGGCGCCCCTTCCGGGCGGGTCGCCCGCTTTCTCGGCGTTTCCCCCGAATAGTCTTATCAACAGGCTGTGGACAAGTTTTCGGGCGGACCATGGCCATGGAGAGGTGGGACGCGTGGGAGAGGTGGGACGGTACACATCCCCGCACAACGGAAGGAACCGGGCTCATGGCCGCATTCGCGGAAGGCGCACCCTGCTGGGTGGACGCCTCACTTCCGGACGTCGAGGCGGGCAAGCGCTTCTACGGTGAGCTCTTCGGGTGGACCTTCGGGGACAGCGCCGGCGCCGATTACGGCCACTACACCCAGGCCTACAGCCGCGGCCGCAACGTCGCCGCCCTCGCCCCCAAGCCCGACGGCCGGATGCCCACCGTCTGGGGGATCTACCTCTACACGACCGACGCCTACGCCTGCGCCCAGCGCATCCGCGCCGCCGGCGGCCAGATGGTGATGGACCCCATGCCGGTCGGCCCGTACGGCACCGCCGCGATGGCCGCCGACCCCGGCGGGGCCGTCTTCGGCCTGTGGCAGCCCGGCACCCACCACGGCTTCGACGCGCAGCAGGAGCCCTACACCTACTGCTGGACCGAGGTCTACACCCGGGCCCGCGACGCCGTGGACGCCTTCTACGCCAAGGTCTTCGGCTACGTCCCGCAGGACCAGGACGACGCGGGCGTCGAGTACCGCGTGTGGTCCCCGCCCGGCGCCGCGCCCGGCACCGGCACCGCCGTCATGGGCCGCAGCCTGATCACCGACGCCTTCCCGGAGGCCATGCCGGCGCACTTCCTCGCCTACTTCGCCGTACCCGACTGCGACCAGTCCGTGGCCATGGTGCGGCGGCTCGGCGGCCGGGTCACCGCCGATCCCTTCGACACCCCGTACGGCCGGATCGCGGTCGTCGCCGACAATCAGGGGGCGGTCTTCGGGCTGCTGTCGGAACCCCGGACCAGGCCGGACGCCTGAGGCCCCCGGGGCCCGGCGCCCGGCGGCCCGGCGTTCCAGGATCCAAGACCCCGCCGCGGCCCTGCGCCGTGCCGGGGCCGGACCGGGCGCGGGCCTGACAGAATCGGTGTTGCACGACCCGGGCCGCGCCCGGGGTGAGACGCTGCACGGGGCAGGGGCCCCGCGGCGGCGGCGCGTGCTGGTGGAAGCGGGTCCGGCGAGGGCCCGTACGGGGAGGTGTGGAGGCGAGTGGTGGAGCAGCTGACGCAGCACGACCCGAGACGGATCGGCCCCTTCGAGGTGCTGGGACGGCTCGGCGCCGGCGGCATGGGGCTGGTCTATCTCGCGCGGTCCGCGTCCGGGCGGCGGGTCGCGATCAAGACGGTGCGCACGGAGCTCGCCGAGGACCAGCTCTTCCGGGTCCGTTTCACCCGCGAGGTGGAGGCGGCCCGCGCCGTGTCCGGCTTCTACACCGCCGCCGTGGTCGACGCCGACCCGCGCGCCGCCGTGCCGTGGCTGGCCACCGCCTACGTGCCGGCGCCCTCCCTCGAGGAGATCGTCAACGAGTGCGGGCCCATGCCCGCCCAGGCCGTGCGGTGGCTCGCGGCCGGCATCGCCGAGGCCCTGCAGTCCATCCACGGCGCGGGCCTGGTCCACCGCGACCTGAAGCCGTCCAACGTCCTCGTCGTCGAGGACGGTCCGCGGGTGATCGACTTCGGCATCGCGAGCGGGGTCTCCAACACCCGCCTGACCATGACGAACGTCGCCGTCGGCACCCCCGCCTACATGTCGCCCGAGCAGGCGAAGGACTCGCGCAGCGTCAAGGGCGCCAGCGACGTGTTCTCGCTCGGCTCCACCCTCGTCTTCGCCGCGACCGGCCACCCGCCCTACCACGGGGCCAACCCGGTGGAGACGGTCTTCATGCTGCTGCGCGAGGGCCCCAACCTGGAGGGCCTGCCCCCCGAGCTGCGGCCGCTGATCGAGTCCTGCATGCAGATGGACGCCGCGCTGCGGCCCACCCCGGCCGACCTCCAGGCGCAGCTCGCCCCGCACCTCTTCGACGGCGGCGACGACAGCGGGACGGCCTCGGCCTGGCTGCCCGGGCGGGCCGTCGCGATGATCGAGGCCCGCCGGGCGGGCAACCGCACGCCGGCCGCCGCCGTGCCGGTCCCCGGCCACGGCCCGGGCGGCGGCGCCGGAGCGGGGTCCCGGGGGCCGATCTCGGGCCCCGCCACGCACCGCCGCCAGCGCGGCGCCGAGGCGTGGGTGGACCCGCGCACCGGGCACGCCGTGCCGCAGCGCCCGCACCACCCGCCGAGGGCCCCGGCCCCGTCGGGCGAGCCCGTCCTGCTGGGCGGCTCCCCGGTGCCGATCGGGCCCGGGCCGCGGGCGACCGCAGCGGCGCCCGCGGCGCACGCCGCCGCCGACTCGGCGACCGGCTGGATCCGCCCGCCGGGCGGCTCGGCGGCCGCCCCCGCCGCGGTGGCCTCCGTACCGGCTCCCGGCCCGGCCCCGGACAGCGGCCGCTGGCGCCCGTGGCGCTTCCGCATGTCCAACGACGTCTGGGGCACGCCCACCGTCGCCGGCGACCTGCTCTACGTCACCTCCTTCGAGGTGCACGCCCTGGACGTGGCCAGCGGCCGCCGCCAGTTCAAGACCCGCGACGTCGCCTGGTCCATGGCCGTGGCCGACGGACGCATCCACGCCTCCGACGGCCCCTCCCTCTTCGCGCTCGACGCCTCCGACGGCTCCGAGCGGTGGCGGGTGTCCGCCGACGCCTGGGTGTACGCGCTGCGCGCGGAGCGCGGCACGGTGGTCACCGCCACCCGCGGCGGGGGCGTCCAGGGCTGGGAGGCCTCCGGCGGCCAGAAGCTGTGGGAGCTGACCGGCGCGCAGACCGACTTCGAGACCCCGGAGGCGGCCCCCGTCCTCCACGACGGCACGGTGTACGTGTGGCAGGACGCCCGGCTGCGCGCGCTCGACGCCCGCAGCGGCCGCGAGTCCTGGTCCTACCCGGTCGGCGACGCGGCCTCCTGCGGGAACGTCCCCGTACGGGTCACCCCGGCCCCCGACGGCAACGTCTACGTCGCCGCCGGCACCCGCGTGCTGTCCGTGGACCGGGCCTCGGGCCGGGTCCGCTGGCACTTCGAGGCCCCCGCGGTCTTCCTGGCGCCCCCGGCGTTCGCGCCGGGCGCCGCGGTCACCGGCGGCGGGGTCTACCTCGCCGACTACCTGGGGACCGTCTACGCCCTGGACGCGGCCACCGGCCAGGACCGCTGGCGCATCGCGACCGAGGCGCGCACCTCCTCGGACCCGGTGCTCGTCGCGCACGGCAACGTCCACCTGGGCGCGGGCAGCGCCCTGTACACGCTCGACGCGGTCACCGGCACCCCGAAGTGGCGGTTCGCGGCGGGCGGCGAGATCACCGGCCTGCCGGCCGTCGCGGACGGCCGCGTGCACTTCGGCTCGGCCGACCACTGCCTGTACACGCTGGACGCCGCGGGCGGCCAGCTGCGCTGGAAGCTGGCCACGGGCGGCGAGATCACGGGCGCCCCGGTGGCGGAGGCGGGCGTGGTCTACGCGTGCAGCAAGGACCGCTGCGTGTACGCCCTGGACGCGGCGAAGGGCACCGGCACCCGTACGAGCGGCTGAGGCGACTCGGCCCCCCTCCCGGTAGCGGAACGCACCGGGAGTGACAGGATGGACCCCATGAGCGACAACGTCTACTTCGACATCACCATCAACGGCTCCCCCGCGGGCCGCATCGTCTTCAACCTCTTCGACGAGGTCGTCCCGAAGACGGCGCGCAACTTCCGCGAGCTGTGCACCGGCCAGAACGGCTACGGCTACGCGGGCTCGGGCTTCCACCGCGTCATCCCGCAGTTCATGCTGCAGGGCGGTGACTTCACCAACCACAACGGCACCGGCGGCAAGAGCATCTACGGCGAGAAGTTCGAGGACGAGAACTTCCAGCTGAAGCACGACCGCAAGTACCTCCTGTCGATGGCGAACGCCGGCCGCAACACCAACGGCTCGCAGTTCTTCATCACCACCGTCCTGACCCCGTGGCTCGACGGCAAGCACGTCGTCTTCGGCGAGGTCGTCTCGGGCCAGGAGCTCGTCGACCAGATCGAGGCCCTGGGCTCCCAGTCCGGCGCCCCCAAGGGCAAGGTCGAGATCGCGGCCTCGGGCGTCGTCGACGCCGCCTGATCCCACCCCGCCCGTACGGCCGGTCGGCCCCGCCCCCTCCCGGGGGCCGGGGCCGCCGGCGTTCGCGGGCACGCCTGGTAGCGTGACCGGCCGTCTGTCCAAGGGGGAGGGTGCGGGTCATGGCGGCTGGGCGTCACATCAGATTGACCGCGGTCCTGGTGGCCGTGGTGTTCGCGCTGACGGGCTTCTCGTCGAGCGGCGGAGGCAGCGGCGGCGGCAAGAGCTCGGGCAAGAGCAAGAGCAGCGGCGGCGGCTGCTCCAGCTCCAAGAGCAAGAAGAAGAGCCACGGCGGCAGTACGGCCTCCGCCTCGGCCGCGTCCTCCGCGAGCCCGACCGGCGACCCGGCCACCGTCGTGGTGGTGACCTG
Source organism: Streptomyces subrutilus (assembly GCF_001746425.1). Taxonomy (GTDB): domain Bacteria; phylum Actinomycetota; class Actinomycetes; order Streptomycetales; family Streptomycetaceae; genus Streptomyces; species Streptomyces subrutilus_A. The sequence goes on from NZ_MEHK01000001.1 coordinate 4,298,010, forward strand.
TACGGGTTCCGCCACGCCGGTCACCACGCTGCGCTTCACCTCGCGGCTCGACCGCAGGGCGACCTTCGAGGTCGACCTCCACCGGGAGGGCGCCGGCGCAGCCGCCGTCGAGTCCACGGTGGTCCGGGTGGACCTGGGAGCGCGCGAGACCCGCACGGTCGACGTCGCCCTCGACGACCCCTCGCGCGCCGCGCAGGTCAGGAACTGCCGCCTCGGCACGCCCGGTACCAGCGGCTCCACCGCGAGCGCGACGCCGAAGGCCACCTCCGCCCCGACCTCCGGCGGGTCCAAGAGCACGCCCGCACCGAAAGCGAGCAAGTCCCGCAAGCCCCGCTGACGGGCCTGTCAGCGCAGCCTGAACTCCCTGCCCGGCGGCCGGGCCGCGAACAGGTCCGCCTGCCGGTCCGGGGGCAGGTTGCCCAGCGCGATCAGCGCCGGGGCCTGCGCCAGGGCCTGCTGGAGCGCCGCCTGCTTCGCCGACCACAAGGCCCGTACGGTGCCCTGCACGGCCTCCGTCGGAAAGCCGGCCAGCGTCCCGGCCGCGCGCAGGGCCGCCCCGAGCAGCTCCCCGGGCTCGGCCAGCTCGGAGACCAGGCCGATCTCGTACGCCCGCCGCGCGGAGAGCCGTTCCGCCGTGCCCATCAGGGACATCCGGGCGGCCTCCCCGAAGGGCATCCGCTGCGCCATGTACACGGCCTCGTAGGCGCTGACCATGCCGTAGGCGGTGTGCGGGTCGAAGTAGGTGGCCGATGAGGAGGAGACGATGAACTCCGCCTCGCCCAGCAGGTAGAACGCCCCGCCGCAGGCCATGCCGTTGACCGCGGCGATCACCGGCTTCCACAGGTCGTTCGCCTTGGGGCCGATGGCGACCAGCGGATCGTCCACCGAGTACGGGGACCCCGGCTGCGGCACCAGCGCCCCCCGGTCGATGCCCGTGCAGAAGGCGGCCGTCCCGGCGCCCGTCAGCACGACCGCCCGCACCTCGTCCTCGAACCGGAACCGCCGCCACACCGCGGCCAGTTCGGCTGCCGTCGCCAGGTCGATGGCGTTGTGCCTGCGCTCCCGGTCCAGGGTGACGACCGCGACCCCGGCCGCCCCGTCCCGCTCCACCCGCAGCGTCACGGCTTCTCCAGGATCCAGCGCGGCACCGCCACCCCGCCCGTCTCGGTGAACACCGCCTGCACCCGCGCCCCGATGCGCAGCCGGGCCGGGTCCACGGAGTTCAGCGGGGCGTCGGCCGAGGCCACCAGGTTGCCGGCCAGCCGGATGTGCGGGGCGTCGGCGAGCTCCACGAGGATCACGTTGTACGGGGCCTGCGCCGCGTAGGCGGGCAGCAGCGGCGGATGCGGCTGGACGTAGGACCAGATGCGGCCGCGGCCGCTGGTCAGGCGCCACTGGGAGTCGAAGGACTGGCAGTGCGGGCAGCAGGGGCGCGGCGGGAAGCGGAGTCTGCCGCAGGCCGTGCAGGCCTGGACGCGCAGTTCGCCCCGGGCGGCGTACTCCCAGAAGGGGGCGCCGTCCTCGTCGGGGACGGGGAGCAGAAGCGATTCCTCGGTGGTGGTCATGGCGTGGCCCTCCTCGGGGCTCAGGACTCGGCGGCTCGGCGCTCGGCGGCTCGGCGCTCCGCGTCGGCCGCTCAGGCGCGCAGCAGGATCGCGGACGTCGGGACGCCTTCGCCCGCCGTCACCAGGCAGGTCGCGGCGTCCGGCACCTGGGCGGTGGAGACGCCGCGCAGCTGCTTGACGCCCTCGTTGATCAGGTTGAAGCCGTGCACGTAGGCCTCCGACAGTCCGCCGCCCCCGGTGTTGATGGGGAGCCGGCCGCCCATCTCCAGGGCGCCACCCTCGGTGAAGGCGGCGCCCTCGCCGCGCCCGCAGAAGCCGTAGCCCTCCAGCGAGAGCGGGATCAGCGGAGTGAAGGCGTCGTAGATCTGGGCGACGTCCACGTCCTCGGGCCCGAAGTCGGCCTGCTTCCACAGGTGCCGGGCGGCCGTCCAGGCGGGCCCGGACAGCGGGTCGTCGTTCCAGTAGTTGACCATGCCGTGGTGCTGGGCGGGCAGGCCCTGGGCGACGGAGTGCACGTAGACGGGCTTCTGGCGGCAGTCCCGGGCCCGCTCGGCGGAGACGATCACGCAGGCCAGAGCCCCGTCCGTCTCCAGGCAGTTGTCGAAGAGGCAGAGCGGGTCGCTGATCATGCGGGAGGTCATGTACATCTCGCGGGTCAGCGGGCGTTCGTACATCATCGCGGCCGGGTTCTCGTTGGCCCGGTTGCGGCAGGCCATGGCCACGTTGAAGAGGTGGTCGCGGGTGGCGCCGTACTCGTGCATGTAGCGGCGGGCCAGCATGCCGATCTCGTCGGCCGGGCGCAGCAGCCCGAAGGGGCGGGTCCACTGGCCGGGGGTGGGCAGCTGGACGGCGGTGTTCTTCCAGGGGCGGGGGCCGGAGCCGCGCTTGCGCGAGCGCCAGGCGACGCCGACCGTGGCCTGGCCGGTGGCCACGGCGGAGGCCAGGTGGCCGACGGTGGCGCAGGAGCCGCCGCCGCCGTAGCCGACCTTGGAGAAGAAGGTGACGTCGCCGGCGCCGATGGCCTTGGCGACCTCGACCTCGTCGGTCTCCTCCATGGTGTACGAGGCGAAGGCGTCGACCTCGGCGGGTTCTATCCCCGCGTCGGCGAGGGCTGCCAGAATGGCCCGGCATGCCAATTCCTTCTCGGTCTGCGGCAGTTGTCTGGCGAAGGCGGTCTGGCCGATGCCGACTATCGCTGTCGCGTCCCTGAGCGTTGCCGCCATCGCCACCTCCGGAGGTGTATCAGTACTGACAGCCGCGAAGGCTACAGCTAATCTGACGCATAGTCAGCTACTGGGATCGCAGGGAGGGGCGTGCGATGTACGAGGGCGTGGACGAGGGTGCGGGAGCGGGACGGGGACCGGGTGCGGGAGCGGGCGGATCGGTGAACGGTCACGGGGGCGCGGCGCAGGAGGGGGACACCGACCCGCGCGGGGACCTGCGGTGGGGCAGCATCGCCGGCCTCGTGCGCGACGCCGCCGCGCGCTACGCCGACCGCGAGGCCGTCGTCGACGGCCGGGTCCGGCTCGACTACGCCCAGCTCGGCGAGCGCGTCGAGCGCGCCGCGGCCGCCTGCATCGCCGCCGGGGTCGAACCGGGCGACCGCGTCGCCGTCTGGGCCCCCAACACCCTGGAGTGGATCGTCTCCGCCCTCGGCGCCGTCTCCGCGGGCGCGGTGCTCGTCCCCCTCAACACCCGCTTCAAGGGCACCGAGGCCGCGTACGTCCTGCGGCGCAGCCGGGCCCGGCTGCTCTTCGTCACCGGCACCTTCCTCGGCACCTCCTACGTCGCCTCGCTGCGCCGCGCCGCGGCCGAGGGCACCGGCGCCGGCCCGCTGGCCGGGCTGCCGCACCTGGAGCAGGTCGTCGTCCTCGCCGAGGACGCCCCCGAGTCCTTCCGCACCTGGAAGGACTTCCTGGCGGGCGGGGACCGCGTGCCGGCCCGCGCCGTCCGCGAGCGCGCCGCGGCGATCCCGGGCGACGCCCCCTCCGACATCATCTACACCTCCGGCACCACCGGCAGCCCCAAGGGCGCCGTCATCACCCACGCCCAGTCCCTGCGCTGCTACGACGTGTGGAGCGAGCTCGCCGGACTGCGCGAGGGCGACCGCTACCTGATCGTGAACCCCTTCTTCCACACCTTCGGCTACAAGGCCGGAATCATCGCCTGCCTGATGCGCGGGGCCACGATGATCCCGCAGCCCGTCTTCAACGTGGACACCGTCCTCGCCAACATCGCGGCCGAGCGGATCTCCGTACTCCCCGGGCCGCCCACCCTCCACCAGGCCCTGCTCGACCACCCCCAGCGCGCCCACCACGACCTCTCCGCCCTGCGCCTGGTCGTCACCGGCGCGGCCGTCGTCCCGCTCCAGCTGGTCGAGCGGCTGCGCGGCGAACTGCGCATCGCCACCGTCCTCACCGCCTACGGGCTCTCCGAGGCCAGCGGCGTCGTCACCATGTGCCGCCGCGGCGACCCGGCCCGGACCATCGCCGAGACCTCGGGGCGGGCCATCCCGGACACCGAGGTGATGATCAGGGACGCGGAGGGACGGGCCCTGCCCGCCGGCCGGGTGGGCGAGATCGCCGTCCGCGGGCACCACGTCATGCGGGGGTACTTCGAGGACCCCCACGAGACGGCGAAGGCCATCACCCCGGAGGGCTGGCTGCTCACCGGCGACGTGGGGTTCACGGACGAGGACGGCAACCTGCGCATCACCGACCGGATCAAGGACATGTTCATCGTCGGCGGCTTCAACGCCTACCCCGCCGAGATCGAGCAGCTCCTCGGCCTCCACCCGGACATCGCCGACGTCGCGGTGGTCGGCGTCCCGGACCCGAGGCTCGGCGAGGTCGGCAAGGCCTACGCCGTCCGCCGCCCCGGCTCCACCCTCACCGCCGACGACCTGATCGCCTGGTCCCGGCGGGAGATGGCCAACTACAAGGTCCCGCGCGCCGTGGAGTTCGTCACCGAACTCCCCCGCAACGCGAGCGGCAAGATCCTCAAACGCGAACTGAGGGCCCGCTGAGTCAGGGGACGAATCAGGGGACGAGCTTGCCGAGGTCGATGGCCGCGGGGAACGGCACCGACACCTTCAGCCACTCGCGGTGGATCCCGGTGGGGACGTACGACCTGGTGACGGTGTCCAGTTCGTAGACGTGGACGGCGGGCCCGCTCGCCTCGTCCTCGACCCGCCAGAAGTGGGGGATGCCCGCCTGGGCGTACTTGAACGGCTTGATGGAGCGGTCACGCTCCGCCGACTCCTCGGAGACCACTTCGATCGCGAGGGCCACCTCGTCCGGGAGGAAGCGGGTGCGGTCGGGGTCGTAGGCGACCGTCACGGCCAGGACGTCCGGTTCGGGGCGGCTCCTCTTGTCGAGCCGGACGGTCATGTCCCGTTCGATCTCGATGCCGTCGGGCGCGGCCTGGCGCAGGCTGAAGGTCAGGTTCTCCACGAGGCGGGCGTGCCAGGACCGCTGCGGGGACATCATGAAGATCAGTGCCCCGTCGATGAGTTCCGTGTGCCGGGGAGCCTGCGGCCAGTGATCGAGGTCGTCCGCTTCCCAGCCGCTCGGGCGGGGTGGAAGCATCCATTCGGGGAGCTCGGCTGCCATGATTTCCTCCAGAGGTGCCGAATCAGCCTACTGGCCCCAGCCCCTCGCGCACGTGTACTCGGTGCGGTCGGGCTGACCTGCGCGCCAGGACCAGGCGCCAGCGCGGAGCGCCCGAGGGCCGGCGGCCGAAGTGCTCCAGCGCGGCGGTCTCCACCGTGAAGCCGGCCGCCCGCAGGTCGGCGCGGACCCCGCTCAGCGGGAAGGTCCGGTAGTACATGACGAAGGGCGGGCGCCACACCGCGTTGCGCACCCGCATCGCCGCGTCGAAGCCCGCCACCGCCCACCACAGCGGGTGGCTCGGCGGGATCGGCGCGCCGATCGGGAAGGCGAAGACCCCGCCCTCGCGCAGCGCCGCGTGGACCCCGGCGAAGAGGGCCGGCCGCTCGGCCGGGAGGAAGTGGCCGAAGGCCCCGAAGCTGACGGCCAGGTCGTAGGAGGCCGCGAGCTCGGGCGGCAGGGCCCGCGCGTCGGCCCGTACGAAGTCCACGCGCGGGTCCGGATGCGCGCGCCGGGCCTCGGCCAGCATGCCCGCGCTCAGGTCCACCCCGGTCACGCGCTCCCGGCACAGCCTCCGCAGCATGCCGATCCCCGCGCCCGTGCCGCAGCACACGTCCAGCCCGGCACCGAAGGAGCCCTCCCGCTGGGCCAGGGTCTCCTCGACGGCGTCGAGCATCCGCTCCGGGGTGCGGAAGGGCGTGTGGTCGAACTTCGGCGCGAGCAGGTCGTAGCCGCGCTCGACGGAGGACAGGGCCTGCACGGCGAGTTCGCGGACGCCGGGCCCGTGGCTGGTGAACACACCCCCAGCGTAGGGGCACCCGCATCCGTACGCGGGCATGCGACGGCGGTCGCGGTGGCTCCCCCTCCGGGCCCCCGCGCCCGCCGTCCCCCCCCCCCGTGCTCCCCCGTGTCCCCCGTACGTCCCCCGTACGTCCCCCGTACGTCCCCCGTACGTTCGTGGTGCTGTGTGCGGCTGTGCCTTACGGGCGCGGACCGGACGCGTGGTTGTCCATCGTCTGGAGTTCCTCGCCCGACGCGTGGTTGTCGAGGGGCTTGACCTCGATCCCCGACGCGTGGTTGTCGAGAGTCTCGATTTCGACGCCCGAGGCGTGATTGTCGAGCGGCTTGATGTCGCCGTCGTTCGGCAGGATGTTCTCGTTCGTCGTCATCGGATCTCCTGTCGGATGGGTAGGGCCCGTTCGGCGATTCCCCCGCGGACCGCCGAACGGGTGGTCCTCCAACCGACCCGGTTGCCCCCCGACGCACCGGGTCGATGCACCAATAGTGGCGCGCGGCGATAAACGAACGATGAACGCCTCGTTCATCGGACGTCACTGCAGGTCACCGACGTCAGGCTGCGATTTCGGACGCCAGCAGCGCCCGCACCTCGGCCAGTTCGGCCGAACCCAGCTGGGCGAAGACGGCCTCCGCGTCCCGCCAGCACGCCCGCGCCCGGTCCGTCTGCCCCAGCCGCCGCAGCGCCTTGCCCAGCACCGTCAGCACCGTCGCCCGCCGCCACTCGCCGCCGATCCCGCGCAGCGCGATCGCCTGCTCCGCGTGCGAGGCGGCCAACGTCGGACGGCGCGCCGCCAGATGGGCCTCGGCCAGCCGGAAGTGGGTCACGCCCTCCCACAGGGGCTGCCGGTTGTCGTGGAACAGCGACAGCGCCTCCGTGAGCTGGGCCAGGGCCTCGCCGAGCCGGCCCGCCTGGGTGAGGGCGATGCCCAGCGCGTAGCGGCCGTTGGCCAGGCGCAGGGTCAGGCCCATCCGGTCGTAGATGGCGATGCCCTGCTGGGCGAGGTCTATGGCGCTGGAGAGGCGGCCCAGCTCCACGTGGATGCGCGAGAGGTTGCACAGCGCGCTCGCCTCGCCCACGTTGTTGGCGTCGGCGCGGAAGCCCTCGATGGCCTCCAGCAGGTAGCGCTCGCCGTCCGCGTACCGGCCCTGGTAGAGGGCGATGATCCCGCGGTCGTTGGGCGCCCAGCAGCTGGGCAGCGGGTCGCCGGCCTCCCGGGCCAGCGCCGTGGCCTGGCGGGCCTCGTCGTCGGCCTCGGCGAACCGGCCCGCGACCAGGTGCACGTTGGTGAGCGTGGTGCGCGCCCGGCCCTCGGCGTACGGGTCCTTCGCGGCCTGCGCGGCGTCGCGCAGGGCGACGGCGGCCGACTCGTACTGCTTGGAGTTGGCCCCCGACTCCGCCAGGTCCTTCGCCGCCCACAGCAGGTCCACCGCCCGCCGCAGCACGAGCGTCTCGCCGCCCCGTACGGAGGCCTGCCGTACGCACGCCAGCAGCGGGCCGGCCTCGGCGTAGAGCCAGTCCAGGGCGGCCCGCGGCTCGCCGAAGACGAGCCCCGGGTAGTGGGTGTCGGACAGGTGGGCCGGGAGCCGGTCGCCGGGGCGCTCCAGGGCGTAGACCCCGGAGGCCGTGGCCAGGTAGAAGTCCAGGAGCCGGTCCAGGGCGGCGTCGCGCCCGCTCGGCGGCTGCTCGTCGCGCTCGGCGCAGGCACGCGCGTAGAGGCGTACGAGGTCGTGGAAGCGGTAGCGGCCGGGGGCGGCGGATTCGAGGAGCGAGCAGTCCACCAAGGCTTCGAGGAGGTCCTCGGTGTCGTGCTCGGGCAGGTCCAGTACGGCGGCGGCCGCCGACAGGGAGATGTCGGGTCCGTCGGCGAGGCCGAGCAGGCGGAACGCGCGCTGCTGGGCCGGCTCCAGCTGGCCGTAGCCCAGCTCGAAGGTGGCCTTGACGGCGAGGTCGCCGGTCTGGAGCTCGTCGAGGCGGCGGCGCTCGTCGGCCAGCTTGGCGGCGAGGACGGAGACGGTCCACGTGCGCCGGGCGGCGAGCCGGGAGGCGGCGATGCGGATGGCGAGCGGCAGGAAGCCGCAGGCGCCGACCACGTCGAGCGCGGCCTGGCGTTCGGCGCGCACCCGCTCCTCGCCGACGATCCGGATGAAGAGCTGGAGGGCCTCCTCGGGGCTCATCACGTCGAGGTCGACGAGATGGGCCCCGGCGAGGCCCGCCATGCGGACCCGGCTGGTGACCAGGGCGGCGCAGCCCGCGGTGCCCGGCAGCAGCGGGCGGACCTGGGCGGCGTCGCGGGCGTTGTCGAGCAGGACCAGGACGCGCCGGCCGTCCAGGGTGGAGCGGTAGAGCGCGGCCCGGTCGGCGGGGGAGTCGGGGATGAGGGTGTCGGGGGTCCCCAGGGCCCGCAGGAAGGAGCCGAGGACGGCCTCGGGTTCGGCCGGGCGGGGCTCGGTGCCCTGGAGGTCGACGTAGAGCTGGCCGTCCGGGAAGTGCCGGCGGGCGGTGTGCGCCACGTGCACGGCGAGGGTGGTCTTGCCGACGCCGCCGATCCCGGCGAGCGCGGACACGGCCATGACCTGGCCCTCGGCGCCGCCGGAGAGGATGGTGCCGAGCTCGTCGACGAAGCTGGCGCGGCCCGTGAAGTCGGGGACGGTCGCGGGCAGCTGGGCGGGCCGCACGTGGACGGTGGCGGCGGCCGGCGCCGGGTCCTCGGCGCGGGCGAGGTCGGCGTCGGCGTTCAGGATGCGCTGCTGGAGGGCGGCGAGTTCGGGGCGCGGGTCCACGCCGAGCTCGTCGGCGAGGAGCCGGCGGGTGTCGGCGTAGACGGCGAGGGCCTCGGCCTGCCGGCCGCTGCGGTAGAGGGCGAGCATCAGCAGCTCGCGCAGGCGTTCGCGCAGCGGGTGGGCGGCGGTGAGGGCGGTCAGCTCGGAGACGGCCTCGGCGTGGTGGCCGACTTCCAGGTCCAGGTCGAGGCGGGTCTCCACCAGCTGGAGGCGCCATTCGGCGAGCCGGGTGCGCTCGGTCTCGGCGGCGGGGCCGGGGACCCCGGCGAGGGGTTCGCCGTCCCACAGGTCGAGGGCGCGGGCCAGCAGCGTACGGGCGAGGGTCCGGTCGCCGGCTTCGCGGGCGGTCTCGGCATCGGCGGCCAGGCTGCGGGCGACGCCCAGGTCGAGGGTGGCGGTGGAGCGCAGCCGGATGGCGTAGCCGCCGGCGTCGGAGACGAGCAGCCCGGGGTCGAGGACCTTGCGCAGCCGGGAGGCGTACGTCCGGATGGTGGCGAGGGCCTGCTGCGGCGGGTCCTGGCCCCAGATGGCGTCGATCAGCTCGGGCGCGGTGGCGGTCCGCCCGTCGCGCAGCAGCAGCGTGGCGAGCAGGGCCCGCTGCTGGGGCGTCCCGGAGGGCAGCGCGTCGCCCCCGCGCCAGGCGCGGATGGGCCCGAGCACGGCGAACCGCGATGCGCCCGCCGTGCGTTCGGCGGCCTCGGGTGCGCGGGCTGCGGCCACCGCGGTGCCCGCGGCGGTGGTGCGCGCGGGGGTGGTGCGTGCGGCGGTGGCCGCAAGGGACTCGGGGTGTTTCCGCGGCTGCGGGATGGCCGGTACGCCGTCCATCTGTCGTCCCCCTGCCTTCCGTCGGTGTAAGGGTCAGTCTGCCCTGTCTTGCGCGTACACGTCAGCCCGTCCCGGACCGAGTCCTTCCTGATCCGGTCCTGATCCGGGCCCGATCGGCAACCAACTAGCTGACGGTTCGTCAGATCGGCGCTACGGTATCGGGTATGGAGACCTTCCCGAAGATCATCTCGGTGGACGACCACACGGTGGAGCCCCCCCATGTCTGGCGGGACCGCCTCCCGTCCAGGTACAAGGACACCGGCCCCCGCGTCGTCCGCGCCCCCTTGAAGGAAATGACCTTTCTCGGCGGCAAGTTCGCCCCCGTGATGGGGGCCAAGGGCGACGACGGCCCGATCGGCGACTGGTGGGTGTACGAGGACCTGCACCGGCCGCTCACCCGACTCGACACCGCCGTCGGGTACGACCGCGACGAGATCAAACTGGAAGTCATCACCTACGAGCAGATGCGCCCGGGGTCCTTCTCGGTTCCCGAACGCCTCGCGGACATGGACGTCAACCACGTCCAGTCGGCCCTCTGCTTCCCGACCTTCCCCCGCTTCTGCGGCCAGACCTTCACGGAGGCGTCCGACCGCGAGCTGGGGCTGCTCGGCGTGCGGGCGTACAACGACTGGATGGTGGAGGAGTGGTGCGGCCCGGAGGCCCGCGGCCGGCTCATCCCGCTGACCCTCATCCCGCTGTGGGACGCCGACCTCGCGGCCGCCGAGGTCCGCCGCAACGCCGCCCGCGGCGTCCGCGCGGTCGCCTTCTCGGAGATACCCCCGCACCTGGGCCTGCCCTCCGTCCACACGGACTACTGGGACCCCTTCCTCCGGGCCTGCGACGAGACCGGCACGGTCATCGCCATGCACATCGGCTCGTCGAGCCGGATGCCGTCCACCTCGGCGGACGCCCCGCCGGCCGTCGGCTCCACCATCACCTTCGCCAACTGCTGCTTCTCGATGGTCGACTGGCTGATGAGCGGCAAGTTCGAGCGCTTCCCCCGCCTGCGGATCATGTACGCGGAGGGCCAGATCGGCTGGATCCCCTACATCCTGGAGCGCGCGGACGTGGTCTGGGAGGAGAACCGCGGCTGGGGCGGCGTCGCCGACAAGGTCCACCGCCCGCCGTCGGAGCTCTTCGCCGAGCACGTCTTCGGCTGCTTCTTCGACGACGCCTTCGGCCTGAAGAACCTGGACGCGATCGGCGCCGGAAACGTGCTCTACGAGACGGACTACCCGCACTCGGACTCCACCTGGCCCAAGTCCCGCGAGGTCGGCGAGGCCCAGATGGGACACCTGGCACCCGACGTGGTCGACCGCATCGTGCGCGGCAACGCCATCGGCCTGCTGGGGCTGACCGAGGACGGCCTTTGGGCGGGACCGGGAGCCTGAGCCCTCCCTAGGAGTGCGGGTGCTTCGACTTCAAAGGTCGGTCCGGGGCCAGGAGGGCGGAGATCCGCTCGGCCACGGTCTGGGCCTGGTTTCCCTCCGGGGTCTTCGGGCCCTTGGTCGCGCTGACGGCGATGGCCAGCTTCTCGGCGGGGAGGTAGGCCTGGATGGCCGCGTACCCGGAGAACGAGGGATTCTGCTCGATCCAGCCGTTGTCGACGAGGATCCCGAAGCCGAAGTGCGCCTCCCGCGTGTTCTTCAGGCACACGGTGGCCGGACACCCGTCCGTCGTGGTGCCGAGCCCCACCGTGCCCGGGTCCAGTTGGGTCCGGAACGACTCCGCGGACAGCAGCTCGCCCGTGCCGACGGCGCGTGCGGACCGCTCCAGATCGCAGATGTCGGTGGTGAGGACGGCGCCCGGAGCGGTGGTCCACGAGGGGTTCCAGTAGCTGGACTCCTCGTAGATGCCGCGGTCCGAGGTGAAGGAGTGCAGCGCGGGCACCGGGATCTCGGGGGTGGCGCCGTTGGCGGTCTCGCTCAGCCCGAGCGGCCGCATCACGCGTTCCTGGAGCAGCCGCTCCAGGGACACGCCGCTGATCTTCTCCAGCGCGGCGCCGAGCAGCTGGAAGTTGGCGTGCGAATAGCTGAAGTTGGTGCCGGGCTCGTACCAGAGCGGATGGGCGGCGGCGATGCCGATGACCTCCGCGGAGGTCCAGTGCCGGAACGGCGCGGCCTCCAGCTCGGCGAGGAACTTCGGATCCGTCACGTAGTCGTGCAGGCCCGAGGTGGAGTTGCCGAGCTGGCGCAGGGTGATCTCCTCGGCGTGCGGGGCGTCCGGCAGCCAGCGGTCGAGGGTGTCGTCGAGACCCGCCTTGCCCTCCTCGACCAGCTGGAGCAGCACGGTGGCCATGTACGCGATCGCCACCGACCCCGAGCGGAAGTGCATCGCCGGATCGGCCGGGACGCCCGTCACGGACTCGCCGAGCGCGGCGGTGACCATCTCCTTGCCGTCCTGGGACACCCGGAGGATCACGGAGTTCAGCCCGAGCTCCCGCTTGGCCCGCTCGGCGATCCCGAGCACGTCGGCGGCCTGGCCCTGGAGGGGCCCGGGTGTGCTGACACAGCCCGCCGGCGCGGCGCCCGCCACTCCGGCGGGGAGGGTGGCCGCGACCAGCCCGGCGATGCAGAGCAGCACCGTACGAGTACGCCTCACCCCACCATGATGGCCGGGTACGCGGCCCCCCGCGCGGCGGGCGGCATCACGGGGCGGCGGTGATCCCGCACAGGAACGCGCTCCAGCTCGCGGGCGCCACGGCCAGCTCGGGACCGGCGGTCACCTTGGAGTCCCGGACGTGGACGGTGGTGGGGCAGGCGGCGACTTCGACGCACTGGCCGCCTTCGCCGCTGCTGTGGCTCGACTTGTGCCAGGCCAGCGCGACCTCGACGCAGTCGCCACCCTCGCCGTCGCTGTAACTGCTCTTGAACCAGGCTAGGCCGGTGGTCTTCATCTGACTTCTCCCAGCGTTTTCTCGATCAAGGCGAGGGACTCGTGGGGCGCGAGTGCCTGTGCCCGGATGATCCCACAGCGCTCGGCCATGATCCGTACCTGATCGGGGTCGGTGATCAGGTGAGGACGGCCGTAGGCCTCGTGGTAGGCGATCTGCTGGCGGCCCTTGGGATGGAGCAGGGTGAACGAGCCTCCCATTGCGGTGTGTGCGCCACGGCTATACGGCATCACCTGGAGCTCCACCGTACGCAACCCCCCGATGTGCAGGAAGCGCTGAAGCTGCTCACGGTGGACGGCCGGGCCACCCACCTGCCGTTCCAGCAGGCTCTGGTCGAGGATGAAGCTGAAGGTGGGAGAGGGCCAGCGCTCGAAGATCTGCTGGCGGGACAGTCGGTCCTGCACCCGCTTTTCGATCGTCGCCTCATCCAGCAACGGGCGGCGCTGGGTGAAGACCTCGCGTGCGTGACGCTCCGTCTGCAAGAGCCCTGGTACGCCCTGGTGCGCGTATGCATGGACGGCTTGGGTGTTTGCCTCGGCCTCCGCGTAACTCCGGAACCAGTCCGGATGCCTGGTCCGAGCCCGCTTCAGCGCGTCCTTCACGTCCGGGATCGCCACCCGCAGAACGCCCCGCGCCTCCAGCACCCCGTCGGCCCGTTCCAGCAGGTCCGGCTGCGGAGTGCGGACGCCCCGTTCGATCGCGCCGATCAGGTCCTCGCTGACGTGCAGCAGCGCGGCCAGTTCCTTCTGGTGGAGGCCGGCCGCCTCCCGTAGCGCCTTGATCTGTTTGCCCAGCGCCCGGAACAGGTGGGCCGTGCCGTCCGCCTCCACGGGGCGTTCGGGCCGTTCCTCGCGATCTGACATGTCGTTCATCGGCTGAACCGCCTTCGTCCGTACAAGCCGTACACACAGACGTCGGCGCCCCTACAGCGGATCTGCGTCACGCCGCGACTACTGGAAAGCGTAGAGCGCGGTCGACACGCTCGGTGAGGTGACGACTGAAAAGAGTGACATGGCACAGCGGTTCAGCTCCACGCGGCGCGGAGCCCGGCTCGCCCGGCGGCTCGCGCAGGCGCAGTTGGACATCTGGGGCATTCCCTACGGGTGCGAGCTGTCCGACGACGTCGGGCTCGTCGTGGGGGAGCTCGCCGCGAACGCCGTGCTGCACGGGCGGCTGCCCGGGCGGGACTTCGAGCTGCGGCTCGAGTACGGAGGTGGGTGCGTGCGGGTGATGGTCAGCGACACCCGCGGCGACACGGGGCCGCCGGACGCGCCCGCGCCCGTCGATCCGTGGTCGGCGGAGGACGGGCGCGGGCTGCTGGTGGTGGCCGCCGTGGCCCGGGATTGGGGGGTGGCGGCGCGGGGCCCCGGCAAGACGGTGTGGGCGGAGGTCGGTAGCACGCCGTAACGCCCCCGGCGGGCCCCGGTCAGCGCCGTCGGTGGTCCGCGATCAGCCGCTTGAAGGCGTCCGGGGTGATGGACTCGATGCCCTTGCCCGAGTTCACGGTGATCTTCTTGCCCTCGATGAACACCGCCGGGATGCCGTTGCTGCCCTCGTCGTAGAAGGCCTGGCCGACCTTCTCCACCCACGGCAGGTAGGCCACTCCCGGGCCTCGCGGCGCTGTTCCTTCTGGGTGCTGGTGGCCATAAAGGCCAGGATAAGAGGGCGAACTGGTGGAAAGCGGGGGGCATATGGTCAATACGGTCAGGGACTCAGGTTCTGTGTCCGTTCGGCCATGAGACTTCGGTGAAGGCGAGACGAATGGTCCGTCACATCTGCCGGGGTGACGGCGAGTCTCCTGCGAATACCTGATAGACAGTGGATATTCACGGCCCGACCGGCCGTGCACCCATGACGGCTCCTGGGGGGATCGCCGCACTGTGAAGCCGCTTCACCGTCACCTCGTCAACACCTCGCGCAAGGTCCTGTGCACCGCGGCACTCGCGGCCAGTCTGACCACCGCCGCGGTCGTGACCAACCCGTCGACCGCCGACGCGGGGGAGTCCGAGCCGACTCCCGACAGTCCGCAGGCCACCGACCGCGGTGACGCCCGGCTGGACCTGCCCGACATCGTCGCCGACCCGCAGCCGGCCGCCGGCGGGACCGTACCCGAAGGGGCCAGCGGCATACCCGCCACCGCTCTCGACGCCTACCGGCGGGCCGAGGTGGCCGTGGCGGCGGCGCTGCCCGGCTGCAACCTGCCCTGGCAGCTGCTCGCCGGCATCGGCCGGGTCGAGTCCGTGCACGCCTCGGGTTACGGGCTCAAGACCGACGGCTACACCGAGAAGCCGATCCGCGGTCCCCGCCTCGACGGCAACGGCTTCGCGGAGATCCGCGACACCGACAAGGGCGAGTTCGACGCGGACACCGAGTACGACCGGGCCATCGGCCCGATGCAGTTCATCCCCTCCACGTGGGCCACGTGGGGCGCCGACGGCAACGGCGACGCCAAGCGCGACCCGAACAACATCTACGACGCGGCGCTGGGCGCGGGCCTCTACCTGTGCGCGGGCGATCGCGACCTCTCGGTCGCGGCGAAGCTCGACTCGGCGGTCCTCAGCTACAACAACTCCCGTGAGTACGTGAACACCGTGCTCGGGTTCATGCGGGAGTACCAGAACGGCGTCGGCGAGGTCGCGAACCCGCCGGCCGGGGACTACCCGATCGAGACGCCGGGCAGCACCCTGCCCACGCCGCAGACGCCGGCCAAGACCACTCCGGCCCCGAAGCCGAAGCCGACGCCGACGCCCACCCCGACCCCCACGCCGACCCCGACCCCGACCCCGACGCCCGAGAAGCCGAAGCCGCCGGCCCCGCACCTGACCGACGTGTCGGTGCTCGGCAGCCCGGCTCTCACCGCCGAGGCGGGGGCGGCGTTCGCCGAGGTCCCGCGGGTCAAGGTGGTCCGCAGCGACGGCAAGCCGGCCGCCGGCCAGCAGGTCGTCTTCGCGGTCGAGGCCGACGCCACCGGGGGCACCGCCTTCCCCAAGGCCCCGACCGACTCGCTGGTGGTCGTGGCCGACGCGGAGGGCATCGCGGCCGCGCCCGGCCTCACGGCGGGGCCCAAGGCCGGCACCTTCACCCTGCGGGTCTCGGCCACCGACACGACGGGCAGGGTCCAGACGGCCTTCACCGGCACGGTCTCGGCGAAGCCGAAGCCGGTCGCCGACCGGCTGGCCCGCCCGGACGGCGCGAAGCCGCTGGAGGCCGTCGCCGGCGAGAGCCTCGAGGACATCACGGTCCTCGCCACGGCCGCGGGCAAGGCCGTGGAGGGCACGGAGGTCCTCGCCGAACTGGTGGTCAAGGACGCGGACGGCGCGTGGGTCCCGGTGGACCCGGAGACCGCGAAGGGCCCGTACTTCAAGGACGAGGCCGGCAAGAAGACCTTCCGGCTCCCGCTGCTCAAGTCGGGCGCCGACGGCAAGATCGTCCTCCCGGACCTGTTCACGGACGCGGACCTCGCGCCGGGCACGTACACCCTCCGCCTGACGACCCCCCAGAAGACCACCCTCCTTCTGGACCTCAAGATCACCGCCCCGACCCCGACCCCGAAGCCCTAATCCGACGCCGGGCCCTGCCACCAAGGGGTGGCCCCCTCCGGGGCTGCCCCGCGCCTCAAACGCCGGCGGGGCTCGAGGACCGGGGCTCCGCGCCCCGCGCCCGAGCCCCGGCAGGGCTCAAACGCCTGGGCTCCGCCCAGGCCCCCCGCCTCAGGCGCCGGCGGGGCTGGGGTTGGTCGGTGAGGGGCGGGGTGCGGGGCCCCTCCGGGGTGTCTCCTCGGCTCGCGCACTGAGCCTCGTCCGAAGGCTCGGCCGAGGTTGCGCGCTCGTCCTGCGGGGACACCCCTGCACGGCCCCACACCCCTCGGCTGACGAAGCCCGGCGGTGGGGTGGGGGCCCGCAGGAGGGTCCCCGCAGGACGAGCGCGCAACCCGGGTTCGGTCTTCCGCAGCCGCGGCTCGGTGCGCGAGCCGAGGAGACACTCCGGAGGGACCCCGCCCCACACCCCGACAGGGCCGCTCCAGCTCAGGCCGCCCGGAACAACGCGGCCCTCGACCCGCACACGCCCCCGCGGCCCGACCCGCCCCGGACCCCAGCCCGCACCGAGCCCGGCCCTCCCGGCCACACCCGTACCCCCGGGCCGGGGCCGAGCCCACGGCCGCCGGGTCTTGACCCGCAACCGCCCCCCGGACCCCGCCCACCGGGGCCCCGGGCCTTGGCCCGCCTCCCCGAGCCGGGTCCTAGCCCACGGCCGCCGGGTCTTGACCCTCAGCCGCACCCCGGACCCCGCCCGCCGGGGCCCCGGGCCTTGGCCCGCACCCCGGGCCCCAGCCCGCACCCCGGGCCTTGGCCCGCACCCCGGGCCTTGGCCCGCCCGGGGTGCGCGCCGGGCCGGACCGGGCCCCGGCCCGTTCGGGCACCCGGCGCGGGCCCCGGCCCGCACCCGTCAGCCCGGCCTCGGCCGGCCCGAACGACGTGGGGCCCGCACCGTGCGAACGGTGCGGGCCCCACGTCGTTCCCCGCCACCCACCCCGGGAGGGAACAGGCAGGAGCCCTGCCGTTCCGCTCGCGCAGAAGGGGACAGGGCTCCTTGGGTACTGCTTTTCCAACCGCGATTAAGGTTGGCCCAGGCGATTAGGCCGGGGTGACGTTCTCCGCCTGCGGGCCCTTCGGACCCTGCGTGACGTCGAAGTTCACCGTCTGGTTCTCCTCGAGGGAGCGGAAGCCAGAGGCGTTGATCGCGGAGTAGTGGACGAAGACATCCGGGCCGCCGCCGTCCTGGGCGATGAAGCCGAAGCCCTTTTCAGCGTTGAACCACTTCACGGTTCCGGTAGCCATGAGCCCTCCTATGGGCCAAAGGGTCGCCCTGCTCCAGAACCTGCTAAGAAGTCTGAAAACTACAAAAGCCTGCGGGTCACATTCTCCGCAGGCCTCGTACTGCAAGGGAAACCAAACTGCAACTTGCGTCGAGCCTAGCACGCACCCCACGGCGGAGACCAGAGGGAAAGATCACGTCACTCGGACGTTTGAGACCCGCGGCGAGGCTGACGTGACACCGGGGGCTAGTCTCGCGATGTGGACGTCTATCGCAGCCGGCCCCGCGTCGGCCACATCCAGTTCCTGAACTGCCTTCCCCTCTACTGGGGCCTGGCCAGAACCGGCACGCTGCTGGACCTGGAGCTGACCAAGGACACCCCCGAAAAGCTCAGCGAGAGCCTCGTCGCGGGCCGGCTCGACATCGCCCCGATCACCCTCGTGGAGTTCCTCCGCAACGCCGACCGGCTCGTCGCCTTCCCCGACCTCGCGGTCGGCTGCGACGGCCCCGTGATGTCCTGCGTGATCGTTTCGCAGGTCCCGCTGGAGCGGCTGGACGGAGCCCGCGTCGCCCTCGGCTCGACCTCCCGTACCTCCGTACGCCTCGCCCAGCTGCTGCTTTCCGAGCAGTACGGGGTCCAGCCCGACTACTACACCTGCCCGCCCGACCTGGGCGTGATGATGCAGGAGGCCGACGCGGCCGTGCTGATCGGCGACGCCGCCCTGCGCGCCTCGCTCCACGACGCCCCCCGGCTCGGCCTCACGGTGTACGACCTGGGGCAGATGTGGAAGGAGTGGACGGGACTGCCGTTCGTCTTCGCCGTCTGGGCCGCCCGCAAGGACTACCTCGCCCGCGAGCCCGACGTCGTCCGGAAGGTCCACGAGGCCTTCCTCGCCTCCCGGGACGTCTCCCTGGAGGAGGTCGCCAAGGTCGCCGAGCAGGCGGCCCGCTGGGAGGCCTTCGACGCGGAGCTGCTCGAGCGGTACTTCACCACGCTCGACTTCCGCTTCGGACCGGAACAGATCGCCGGCGTGAGGGAATTCGCCCGCCGCACCGGACCCACGACGGGGTATCCCGCGGAAGTGGCCATGGAGCTCTTGACGCCGGCCGCCGCCGAAGGGTGATCGGATTCGGGGTCCGGGAACGACGGATATGCCGTTTCCGTTGAATTCGGTCTCCCATTCCCTTCCCGTCACCGGTCGGGAAGGGAAAGGCGGCCCGCCCACGCCACCCACCCTCTAACCTGCTGCTTGGCCGGGGCGGACACGAGGGCCCCGGATCCCGGGGGATGGGGGGACGCGATGCAGCCGCTGGAAGCCGGTGAGCCGCGGACCATCGGCGCGTACCGGCTGCTGGGCCGGCTCGGCGCGGGCGGCATGGGCCGGGTCTACCTGGGGCGCAGTGCCGGCGGCCGGACCGTCGCGGTCAAGATCGTGCACCCGCACTTCGCCGCCGACGAGGAGTTCCGCGCCCGGTTCCGCCGCGAGGTGGAGGCCGCCCGGCGGGTGGGCGGAGAGTGGACCGCGCCCGTGCTCGACGCGGACCCGGAGGCCCCGGTGCCGTGGGTGGCCACCGGCTACGTGGCCGGCCCGTCCCTGGACCGGGCGCTGGCCGCCCACGGGCCGCTGCCCGAAGCCTCCGTACGGGCCGTCGGCGCCGGCCTGGCCCGCGCCCTGGTGGCCGTGCACGGGCTGGGCCTCGTACACCGCGACGTGAAGCCGTCCAACGTGATGCTGACCCTCGACGGGCCGCGGCTGATCGACTTCGGGATCGCCCGGGCCACGGACGGCACCGCCTCGCTCACCTCCACCGGGGTGTCCGTCGGCTCGCCGGGCTACATGTCCCCCGAGCAGATCCTCGGCAAGGGCGTCACCGGCGCCTCCGACGTGTTCTCGCTGGGTGCGGTGCTGGCCTTCGCGGCGACCGGGCGGCCGCCCTTCACCGGGGACAACTCGGCGACCCTCCTCTACAAGGTGGTCCACGAGCCGCCCGAGCTCGGCGCGGTCCCGGCCGGGCCGCTGCGCGAGCTGATCGAGGCCTGCCTGGCCAAGACAGGCGCCGCCCGGCCCACCCCGCAGGCGGTCGCGGCGGCTCTGGACGGGGCCCTGCTCACCCCGGGCTGGCTGCCCGCGCCCCTGGTCGAGGAGGCCAGCCGGGCCGCGGTCGCCCTGCTCGACCTGGACGCGGATCCCGCCGCGGGCGGGGCGGTGGTCCCGGACGCCCCGTCCGGCCCGGTCCCCTTCACCGCCCCCGCCTACGGCAGCCCGGCCGGCGCCGGCTTCGGCTCCCCCGCCCCGTCGTACGGCGGCCACGGCCCGTACGGCTCCGCGGGCGCGGGCGCCGGCGCGTACGGGAGCCCGGCCGAGGCTGCGGGCGGAGCGGGCGCCGCCGCCGGCCCCTCCGCACCCGGCGGGCCGGGCTTCGGCCCGTCGGGCTCCGCGCCCGGACCGCTGGGGGCGGCTGCCGCCACGGGCGGCCCGTACGGCCCCTACGGAGCGCCCGCCGACACAGGCGGCGGTGTGCCCGGGCCCCGGACCGCACCCGACGGGCGGCAGGTCACCGTCAGCGCGGCCGGGCGCCGCTTCAGCTGCACGCTCGTGCTCGCCGCGGCGGCCGTGCTGGCCGCCGTGTCCGGCGGGCTGTACGGGGCGGGCCTGCTGCCCGGCCAGGGCGACAAGGGCCGGGACGCGGTGGCGGGCGACGGCCCGCGGACCTCGGCGCCGGCCTCGCCCCCGGACTCGGACACCGGTCCGTCCGCGGGGACGACGCAGGCCCCCAAGGGGACCCGCCAGGACGTGCCCAAGGAGCTCATCGGCACCTGGAAGGGCACCGTCACCACCGCCCGCATGGGCGTCGCCGCCGAGTTCGAGATCACCATCAAGGCCGGCAAGGTGGGCGAGGTCGTCGGCCGGGACAAGTCGGTCCTGGCCCTCCTCGGCACCGACTGCAGCGGCGACTGGAAGCTCGCCTCCGCCACCGACCGCTCGCTCGTCCTGGACACCTCGGGCGGCCCCAACCCGGCTCCCGGTATCTGCTCGGGCGGCTCCGCCGACGAGCGGTTCACCCTCAACGACAACGGCACCCTGCACTACGAGTCGGGCGACGTCCCGGCCGGAAACCCGGAGGGCGACCTCACCCGAAGCCCGTGACGGGGAGCCGCGGGCCCTGGCGTAGGCTGGATCGGTCCGGACCTTGACACACCGCCGAAAGGTGACGCACCGGTGACCGACCAGGCCGCTCTCCAGTCTGTCCTCGACCGCGCCGCCGCGGGAGGCCGGATCACCAAGGAAGAGGCGCTCGACCTCTACCGGCACGCGCCGCTGCACGCCCTCGGCCAGGCGGCCGACGCGGTGCGCCGCCGCCGCTACGCGGGCACCGAGCACATCGCCACGTACATCATCGAGCGGAACATCAACTACACCAACGTGTGCGTCACGGCGTGCAAGTTCTGCGCCTTCTACGCGGCCCCCAAGGACACGAAGAAGGGCTGGTCCCGCGACCTCGACGACATCCTGCGCCGCTGCGCGGAGACCGTGGAGCTCGGCGGCACGCAGATCATGTTCCAGGGCGGGCACCACCCGGACTACGGCGTGGAGTACTACGAGGAGCACTTCTCCGCCATCAAGAAGGCGTTCCCGCAGCTGGTCATCCACTCCCTCGGCGCGTCCGAGGTCGAGCACATGGCCCGCATCTCGGGCGTCACGGCCGAGGAGGCCATCCGCCGCATCCACGCGGCCGGTCTCGACTCGTTCGCCGGCGCCGGCGCCGAACTGCTGCCGGAGCGCCCGCGCAAGGCGATCGCCCCGCTCAAGGAGTCCGGCGAGCGCTGGCTGGAGATCATGGAGATCGCCCACGGGCTGGGCGTGGAGTCCACCTCCACCATGCTGATGGGCACCGGCGAGACCAACGCCGAGCGCATCGAGCACCTCGCGATGATCCGTGACACGCAGGACCGCACGGGCGGCTTCCGCGCCTTCATCCCGTACACCTACCAGCCCGAGAACAACCGCCTCAAGGGCCGCACCCAGGCGACGATCTTCGAGTACCTGCGCATGATCGCGATCGCGCGCCTGTTCCTCGACAACATCGCCCACATCCAGGGCTCCTGGCTCACCGTCGGCAAGGAGGCGGGCCAGCTCTCGCTGCACTACGGCGCGGACGACCTCGGCTCGATCATGCTCGAGGAGAACGTCGTCTCCTCGGCCGGTGCCAAGCACCGCTCCAACCGCCAGGAGATCATCGACCTGATCCGCAAGGCGGGCCGCACCCCCGCGCAGCGCGCCACGACGTACGAGCACCTCCTGGTGCACGACGACCCGGCGAACGACCCGGCCGACGACCGCGTCGTCTCGCACATCTCCTCCACCGCCATCGAGGGCGGCACCGCGCACCCCGAGCTGAAGCTCATCTCCACGAACTGATGCTGACGCTCCACTCCGCCGAACTCCTCGTCCCCGGGGCCGGATCCGCGCCGCTGCCCGGCGGCGCGGTCCTCGTCGAGGGCGACCGGATCGCGAGCGTGGGACCGTACGAGGACCTCGCCGCGGCCCACCCGCACGCGCGGGCCCGGTGCTGGCCCGGGGTGCTCACCCCGGGGCTGCTGGTGCGCGGGGCGGACACGCTCCTGGAGCGGACCTACTACCCGGACGACCCGTACGAGACCGCCGAGCTCGGCTCCGAGCCGATCAGCGGGCAGGACGCGCTCGAGGCGCTGAAGCTGACCGAGGCGCGGTGGGGCAACAGCGCCCGGCGCGGCACCCAGAAGCTCCTGGCGCGCGGGGTGGTGGCGGTCGCCGGCCGCTTCGCGATCCCGGCGGTGCGCACGGCGGTGGCCCGCTCGGGCCTCGCGATCCTGCCGCCCGCCCCGTACGAGGGCACGCCCGCCCTGGACCCGTTCGCAGCCCACCGGGACGCGGCCGAGGAGGCCTTCCACGGGGTCCTGGAGCCGGGCGCCCCGGCCCGCTTCGCGGTGTTCGCGGTCGCCGGCTTGCAGGCGCTGCCGGTGGACGGCGCGACCACGTGCGTGGCCACGGTCATCGGGGGCCGGCTGCTACACCGCCGTCGCTGAGCCGCGGGTCCTCCCGGGCGAGCGCGGCGAGCAGGCAGGCCTGGAGGCGGCTGATCCCGCCCAGCTTGGTCCGTATGTTGCCCACGTGGAACTTGACGGTGCTGACGGACAGTTGCAGCTCGGCGGCGAGCTCCGCGTTGGAGGCGCCGGTGGCCAGGCACAGGAACACCGCGGACTCCTGGTCGGTCAGCTGGGCCGGCGGGCGCACGCCGTCCGCGGGGGAGGCGTCGTACGCGGGGAACCACGCGGGGACGCTGAAGCTGACGACGCGCACGGTATCCACTCCTCGCCCCTGGCCGGCCCGTCCGGTGCCGGCTCTCGCCCTATAGGACGGGTGGACCGGACAGATAGGTTCCGTTCGCGTCGTACGGCCAGGCATTGGACTTGCAGCCGTTCAGTCCCTTGATCTGCTGCATCATCGCGGGAGCGGGCTGTCCGGCGCCCGGGCACCCCTCGTGCGAGTGGCCGAGCTCGTGCCCGACCTCGTGGTTGACGATCAGCGCCCGGTACTCCTCCACCGAGCCGCTGAACTGCGGTGACCCCTCCTGCCAGCGCTTGAGGTTCACCACGACGGTGTGCCCGGCCCGGCAGTTGGTCTCGCCGATCAGCTCGGGGGTGACCACCTCGCACAGCCGGTCGGTGGTCTTGGGCGTCGCGATCTTGACGGTGAAGTCCACCGGCTGGCCCGGGCCGGCGAGCTGGAAGGCGTAGGCCGGGTTCTTGATCCAGCCGCGCGGGTCCCCGAGGATCGCCTCGACGGAGCGGGCGGCGGCGTCCGGGTCGACCCCGCTGCCCTCCTCGACCTCCAGCCGCCAGCGGCGCACGTTCCCCTTGCCCTGGGCCGCCCCGGCGGCGCCGGAGGCCTTGAAGGTGCCCGGGCCGGAGACCGGGACCTGGGCGGAGGGCGACGCGGGGGCGGCCGGGGTGGGCGTGGGCGAGCCGGCGGGCCGGGACGGGCTGCCGGAGGGGGAGGCCGGGGCGGGGTCGCGTCTGCCGCCCTGCGCGGCCGCTTCCGACCCCTCGGCGGGCTCGCCGTCCTGCTGGCCGGGCCGGGCCGCCGAGGGCCGTCCGTCCGCCGTACCGCCGTCCTCGTCCGGGGCCATCGCGTACGCCGTCGCCGTGACCGCGACGAGGGCCACCGAGCCGAGGATGATCGTGCGCCGCAGCCGCTTGCGCCGCTCCGCCCGGCGCTTGGCGCGCGGGCTGAGGCGGGAGCGACCGGTGGAATGGCCTGCCGGCATCGTGAAGCCCTTTGCTCGTGGCGGCCGCCACGGATCCGGCCGCTGGTCAAGGCCCATGATCCATTGGGTGACCGTCACCGGGCCGCACCGCCCCCAGTCAACGCGCCCCGGGGCCCGGGCGGAACTGTCCTCCGGGCCAGTTGTCCGGTTCACCCGGCCCGGGGCCCGTCCATCCGCGGCGGCCCGGCCTGAGAGGATGGGGCGGTACCCGCCGATCCGCAGCGCACACCGAGGGGCGAACACCAGTGACAAGGGCTTCCCTGGACAAGCAGCCGCACGAAGTCGCCTCGATGTTCGACGGCGTGGCGGCGAACTACGACCTCACCAACGACGTGCTCTCCCTCGGCCAGGCCCGGCTGTGGCGCAAGGAGGTCGCCAAGGCCGTCGGCGCCCGCCCCGGGCACCTCGTCCTCGACCTGGCCGCCGGCACCGCGACCTCCTCGCTGCCCTTCGCCGCGACCGGCGCCTACGTCGTGCCCTGCGACTTCTCGCTGGGCATGCTGCGCGAAGGCAAGAGGAAGCACCCCTGGCTGCCCCTCACGGCGGGCGACGCGACGAAGCTCCCCTTCAAGGACGGCGTCTTCGACACCGTCACGATCAGCTTCGGCCTGCGCAACGTGCAGAACACCGAGGGCGCGCTGCGCGAGCTGTACCGGGTGACCAAGCCCGGCGGGCAGGTCGTCATCTGCGAGTTCTCGCAGCCCACCTGGGCCCCCTTCCGCACGGTGTACACCGAGTACCTGATGCGGGCGCTGCCGCCGGTGGCCCGGGCCGTCTCCTCCAACCCCGACGCCTACGTGTACCTCGCCGAGTCCATCCGCGACTGGCCCGACCAGCCCGAGCTCGCCGGCCTGCTGCAGAAGGCCGGCTGGTCCAAGGTCGCCTGGCGCAACCTGAGCGGCGGCATCGTGGCGCTGCACCGGGGCTTCAAGGCCTAGGCCTGGGGACCAGTGGACTACCAGGCACTGCTGGAGCAGATCGCGGCCGACATCGCCCCGCTGGTGGGCAGCGGCACCCCCGCCGAGTACATCCCGGCGCTCGCGGCCGTGGAACCGGCCCAGTTCGGCATGGCCGTCGCCGACCTCGAGGGCAACGTCTTCGGGGTCGGGGACTGGCAGGTCCCCTTCTCCGCACAGTCCATCACCAAGGTCTTCGCGCTGGCGCTGGCCTTGGCGGAGGGCGGGGACGGGCTGTGGGAGCGGGTCGGACGGGAGCCGTCCGGCAACCCGTTCAACTCGCTCGTGCAGCTGGAGTACGAAAACGGCATCCCGCGCAATCCGTTCATCAACGCGGGCGCGCTGGTGGTCACCGACCGGCTGCAGACCCTGACGGGCGACGCGAGCAGCGAACTCCTCGACTTCCTGCGCGCCGAGAGCGGGAACCCGGGCCTCGCCTTCGACGCGGAGGTGGCCGCCTCCGAGCAGGAGCACGGGGACCGCAACGCGGCCGTGGCCCACTTCATGGCCTCCTACGGCAACATCGACAACCCCGTACCGGCCCTGCTGGACCACTACTTCTGGCAGTGCTCGATCGAGATGAGCTGCGCCGACCTGGCCCGGGCGGGGCTCTTCCTGGCCCGGCACGGGCTGCGGGCCGACGGGTCCCGCCTGCTCACGCGCAGCGAGGCGAAGCAGATCAACGCGGTGATGCTGACCTGTGGGACGTACGACGCGGCGGGGGAGTTCGCGTACCGCGTCGGGCTGCCGGGCAAGAGCGGGGTCGGGGGCGGGATCGTGGCCGTCGTGCCGGGGCAGTGCGTGCTGGCCGTGTGGAGCCCCGGGTTGGACCCGCACGGCAACTCGGTCGCGGGCGTGGCCGCCCTGGACCGTTTCACGACCCTGACGGGCCTGTCCGTCTTCTGACGAGCCGAGCCCCCGTACCCCCTCCCCGGCTTCGCCGGACTCCGTCCGCCGGGCCCTGGGGCGGGCCGCAGGGCCGGGGCCGGTGCGCTGGCCCCCGCTGCGCGGAGCGGTCCCCTACCCGCCCTTCCACCGTTCCCGCCTCATCGCCGGCGCGGCTCCCAACACGGCGCTCCGCGCCCGCGCCTCAAACGCCGGCGGGGCTGGAGGTTGCCGGTGCGGCTTCCTACACGGCGCTTCGCGCGCCGGGGCACAACCAGCCCCGCCGGCGTTTGAGGCGCGGGGTCTGGGGCGGAGCCCCAGGTCTTTGGGCCGCGCCGGTGCGCGGGGCCCGGGCACATCCAGCCCCGCCGGCGTTTGAGGCGCGGGTCTGGGCGGCGCCCAGGCTCCGGGCAGCGGGGGGTCAGGGGCGGTCGAGCTTCAGTTCGTAGCGGCGGCCGTAGCGCGAGCCCCCCGGCAGGAGAAAGCGTTCCGCCAGCGTCATGCCCAACCGCTCCGCCACCGCGACCGACCGCACGTTCGTGTCCTCGATCATCGCCACCACCCGCGGCACCCCGGCCCCCCGCACCCGCTCCAGCGTCGCCAGCGCAGCGGCATACGCGTAGCCCCGCCCCCACGCCGCCCGCCCCCGCCGCCCGCCGATCTCGATCTCCCCCACCGGCCCCCACTCCTTCTCCCGCGGCCACGGCTGCGCTCCCGTGAAGCCGAGGACCGAGCCCTCCTCGTCCAGCAGCGTCCACAGGCAGTAGCCGAGCTGCGCGTCGTGCATGCGCTGGCGGGCGGTGATCTCCACGTAAGAGGAGAGCTCCGCCGGGCCGCCGAGGAACTCCATGACGTCCGGGTCGTCGAACACCCCGTGCCAGGCGTGCGCGTCCTCGTGGGTGGGCACGCGCATCTGTACGGCGGGGAGCGGCCGGGTCGGCGAGGTGGTCACAGGAGGCAGCCCTTCGGTTCGCGATCTCTCTCGCTGCATAGACTGCACATGTCCGGTGCCGTTGGGCACCCTTTATCGAGCCTTCGGGAGACCCCGCAGTGACCGAGCCCCTCTCCGAACACTCCGCGGACGTGATCGTCGTCGGGGCCGGGCCCGCCGGCTCCACCACCGCGTACTACCTCGCCAAGGCCGGACTGGACGTCCTGCTGCTGGAGAAGACCGCGTTCCCCCGCGAGAAGGTCTGCGGCGACGGGCTGACCCCGCGGGCCACCAAGCAGCTGGTCGCGATGGGCATCGACATCTCCGAAGAGGCCGGCTGGCTCCGCAACAAGGGCCTGCGCATCATCGGCGGCGGCCAGCGGCTCCAGCTGGACTGGCCGGAACTCGCCTCCTTCCCGGACTACGGACTCGTCCGCAAGCGCGACGACTTCGACGAGACCCTGGCCCGCCAGGCGCAGAAGGCCGGCGCCCGCCTCTACGAGCGCTGCAACGTCGGCGAGCCCGTCCGCGACCCCCGTACCGGCCACATCACCGGCGTGCAGGCCAAGCTGGGCGAGGAGAAGACCCCGGTCACCTTCAGCGCCCCGTTGGTCGTCGCCGCCGACGGCAACTCCTCGCGGCTGTCGCTCGCCATGGGCCTGCACCGGCGCGAGGACCGCCCGATGGGCGTCGCGGTGCGGACGTACTTCACCTCGCCGCGGCACGACGACGACTACCTGGAGTCGTGGCTGGAACTGTGGGACCGGCGCGGCCCCCAGGACCGGCTGCTGCCCGGCTACGGCTGGATCTTCGGCATGGGCGACGGCACGTCCAACGTCGGCCTGGGCATCCTGAACTCCTCCTCCGCCTTCAAGGAGCTGGACTGGCGCGAGGTCCTCAAGGCCTGGTGCGCGTCCATGCCGGAGGACTGGGGCTACACCCCCGATAACATGACCCAGCCGATCCGCGGCGCGGCCCTGCCGATGGCGTTCAACCGGCAGCCGCACTACACCAAGGGCCTGCTGCTCGTCGGTGACGCGGGCGGCCTGGTCAACCCGTTCAACGGCGAGGGCATCGCCTACGCCATGGAGTCGGGCCAGATCGCGGCCGACGTCATCGTGCAGGCGCACGCCCGGTCCACCCCGGCCCAGCGCGAACTGGCGCTGCACAACTACCCGAAGGTGCTGAAGGAGACGTACGGCGGCTACTACACGCTCGGCCGTGCCTTCGTGAAGCTGATCGGCAACCCGAAGGTCATGAAGGTCGCCACGCAGCGCGGCCTGACGCACCCGGTGCTGATGAAGTTCACGCTCAAGATGCTGGCCAACCTCACCGACCCGACGGGCGGCGACGCGATGGACCGCATCATCAACGGCCTGTCGAAGGTGGCCCCGAAGGCCTGAGGCCGCGGTCCGGCGGGCCGGGCGGGGTCTCCCCGCTCCGGTCCGCCTCCGCGTGCACGGTACGCACGCACCGGGCCGGCAGGAGCAGCCCGCACACCAGCATCGCGCCCGAGGCGGTCCAGCCGAGCGCGAGCGCCGGCGGGGGCCCGGGCTTCAGCCAGGGGCGGGCGGTGGTCAGCAGCCAGCCGCCGACGGCGAGCAGGGCGAGCCCGAGCGCGGCCCGGGCGGCGGTGGGGTCGCCGGGGCCGTGCTCCTCGTAGGGCTTCGGGTGCACGCCGCCATCTTCGCAGGACCCGGGATGCGGGCGTGACGAAGGGCCGGTACTCCACCCCCGAGCGGGGGAGTACCGGCCCTTGCGCCGCTTCGGGCGGTGCGGGCGGCTCAGAGGACGCGCACGGCACCCGTCGGCTTGTCGTAGTTCATGCTGCGCTCGACGATGCCGGTGCTGGGGTTCTGCGCGCCGACGAACTTGCCGCCGCCGACGTAGAGGGCGACGTGGTAGGCGCTGCCCTTGGAGCCCCAGTACAGGATGTCGCCCGGCTGCAGGGCGCTCAGCGACACCGAGGTGCCGGCAGAGGACTGCGCCTGGGACATGCGCGGCAGGCTGATGCCGGCCTGGCGGTAGGCGGCCTGGACGAGGCCGGAGCAGTCGAACGAGGACGGGCCGGTGCCGCCCATCACGTACGCCTTGCCGACCTGGGCGCGGGCGAAGTTCACGATGGCGGCGGCGGAGCCGGTCGCCGGGGCGGCCACGGAGGCGCCGGAGCCGTCGCTGGGGGTCGCGGCGGACTTCGTCGACAGCGCGGAGCGGGCGCTGTTGCGGCTGGCGCGCTCGGCCTCGGCCTTGCGGTCGGCCTCTTCCTTGGCCTTCTTGGCCGCGGCGTCGTCGTCGGCCTTCTTCTGGGCCGCTTCCTTCGCCTGCCGGGCCTCGGCGGCGGCGCCGGTGCGGGCGCTCTCCTCCTGGGCCGTCAGTTCGCCCTCGACGGCGGCCGCGCGGGTGTTCTCGGCGGCGGTGGCGACGGCGGAGGAGACCTCGGCGGCCAGGTCCAGGTTCAGGACCGGCATTTCGAGCGTCGTCTCGGCCACGGGCTCGGCGGGGGACGCGCTCGCGGTGCCGGCCATGGCGAGGGTGCTGAGGACGCCACCGGCAACTCCGGCGCGGACCGCGAGCTTCGAGGCGCTGCGGCGGGGCTTCCGGTGGCTGGGTATGTGAGCGGTGTGGGACATGAGAACAACCGCTATCAGGGTGCGAGGGTTCCCTTCAAGAAACGTGGCTTGCGCCACAGTTGCGCGCGAACGGCTCTAACCGGGCGCGCCGCGCCTTTTATTGACGCCGTAACGGACAGAACGGACACGCTGTCACAAGCCTGTGATCATGGGGTTTCAGCAATAAGTCCGGATTGATCCTCGGACTACCATCCCTCCGCACAGATGGCCAAGCCCTCTTTCCCCATCACGAAACGGGAGTGGCGCAGGTCACAGGAGCGTCACGCTGTGCGGACGCTGTGGGCCTTCCGTGACCTCGCCGTGAACTCGCTGTCGGAGTTCGTGAACGGATGCACGCGCAGGGGGGTGTCCCGGGACCGCCGCGTCCACCTCCGTACGCACGACCTCCCCCGACCGGGCGACGCCGGTTCCTTTACCACCGCGACGGACGCAGCGCCAATTTGCTTGCAATGGCCATCATTTGATAGGGCGACACCTCTTCCACCTGCGGCAACCCGCCCGGATGTCACCTTTGGTGATCATGTGGATGCTTCGCGTACGAAGATCACGACTCATCGGACTTGATGATCGTTCGCCGGGTGGTGGAGATCACAAACTCGGTGTTGTTACCCGTGTCGCAGATCACAGAGCAGCAGGCATAAGATGCGCACGAGTCCGGCTTGTGAACTGCCTCACATGGATGCGTTCGATCCACGCGCGATCTTCGCGAGGCGGGGCACGCCCCGGCTGCCGCTGGGAAGTGCCCCCAGCCGGCGCAGCGGTCCAACGGTCAAGGACGACTGGAAGGAGCGAGGAGCGTGAATGCGTACGCGCCCATCCTCGTGCTCGGCGCCCTCGGCGCAGGGTTTGCGATCTTCTCCGTGGTCATGGCCACGCTGATCGGCCCAAAACGGTACAACCGGGCAAAGCTCGAGGCGTACGAGTGCGGCATCGAGCCCACTCCGCAGCCGGCCGGCGGCGGCCGCTTCCCCATCAAGTACTACCTGACGGCGATGCTCTTCATCATCTTCGATATCGAGGTCGTCTTCCTCTACCCCTGGGCCGTCACCTTCGACTCCCTGGGGATCTTCGGGCTCGTGGAGATGCTCCTCTTCGTGCTCACCGTCTTCGTCGCCTACGCCTACGTGTGGCGCCGCGGCGGCCTGGAATGGGACTGAGGGGCTGAATTTCCCATGGGACTTGAAGAGAAGCTGCCGAGCGGCTTTCTGCTGACCACCGTCGAACAGGCGGCGGGCTGGGTGCGCAAGTCATCCGTCTTTCCCGCGACCTTCGGCCTGGCCTGCTGCGCCATCGAGATGATGACCACCGGAGCGGGACGCTACGACCTGGCCCGCTTCGGCATGGAGGTCTTCCGGGGCTCCCCCCGCCAGGCCGACCTGATGATCGTGGCCGGCCGGGTCAGCCAGAAGATGGCGCCGGTACTGCGGCAGGTGTACGACCAGATGCCGGCTCCCAAATGGGTCATCTCCATGGGGGTTTGTGCTTCTTCGGGCGGAATGTTCAACAACTACGCGATCGTCCAGGGCGTCGACCACATCGTCCCGGTGGACATCTACCTGCCCGGCTGCCCGCCGCGCCCCGAAATGCTGATGGACGCGATCCTCAAGCTCCACCAGAAGATCCAGGGCTCGAAGCTCGGCGTGAACCGGGAAGAGGCGGCGCGTGAGGCGGAGGAGGCGGCCCTCAAGGCCCTCCCCACCATCGAGATGAAGGGGCTGCTCCGGTGAGCGAGACCCGAGAGCCGGAGAACGGCGACAACGGCAACGGCAACGGCGGGAACAACCTCCCCGCCCCGCGCCCGAGCGGCCCCGAGGTCATCGGCGTCCGCAAGGGCATGTTCGGAGCGGCGGGCGGCGGCGACACCAGCGGCTACGGCGGCCTGGTCCGCACCGTGGCCCTGCCCGGCGCGGCGAGCCGCCCGTACGGCTCCTACTTCGACGAGGTGGCCGACGAACTCGAAGGCGCCCTGGAGGAGCAGGACCTGGTCCCCGAGAACGCCATCGAGAAGACCGTGGTCGACCGGGGCGAGCTCACCTTCCACATCGCCCGCGAGCACCTCGTCCAGGTGGCGCGCACCCTGCGCGACGACCCCGCCCTGCGCTTCGAGCTCTGCACCGGAGTCTCCGGGGTGCACTTCCCCGGGGACAAGGGCCGCGAGCTGCACGCCGTCTACCACCTGCGCTCGCTCACCCACGGCCGGATCCTGCGGCTGGAGGTGTCCGTCCCGGACAGCGACCCGCACGTCCCCTCGCTCGTCTCCGTCTACCCGACCAACGACTGGCACGAGCGCGAGACGTACGACTTCTTCGGCCTGGTCTTCGACGGGCACCCCGCCCTCACCCGGATCATGATGCCGGACGACTGGCAGGGCTTCCCGCAGCGCAAGGACTACCCGCTCGGCGGCATCGCCGTCGAGTACAAGGGCGCCCAGATCCCGGCTCCCGACCAGCGGAGGTCGTACAGCTGATGAACACCCCGAACGCATCGCACGCCTCCGCGCGCGAGACGACCGAAGGCACCGTCTACACCGTCACCGGCGGCGACTGGGACGAGATCGTCCGGTCCGCGGCCAAGGCCGACGACGAGCGGATCGTCGTCAACATGGGCCCGCAGCACCCGTCCACCCACGGAGTGCTCCGCCTGATCCTGGAGATCGACGGCGAGACGGTCACCGAGGCCCGCTGCGGCATCGGCTACCTGCACACCGGCATCGAGAAGAACCTCGAGTTCCGGAACTGGACGCAGGGCACCACCTTCGTGACGCGCATGGACTACCTGACGCCGTTCTTCAACGAGACGGCGTACTGCCTCGGCGTCGAGAAGCTGCTCGGCATCACCGACCAGATCCCGGACCGCGCCACCGTCATCCGCGTCCTGCTGATGGAGCTCAACCGGCTCTCCTCCCACCTGGTGTGCATCGCCACCGGCGGCATGGAGCTGGGCGCGACGACGATCATGATCTACGGCTTCCGCGACCGCGAGCTGATCCTCGACGTCTTCGAGCTGATCACCGGACTGCGCATGAACCACGCGTTCGTCCGCCCCGGCGGCCTGGCGCAGGACCTGCCGCCGGGCGCCGTCGACCAGCTGCGCGAGTTCGTGAAGACCATGAAGAAGAACCTGCCGGAGTACGACAAGCTCGCCACCGGCAACCCCATCTTCAAGGCCCGCATGCAGGACGTCGGCTACCTCGACCTCACCGGAGCCATGGCGCTCGGCGCCACCGGCCCGATCCTGCGCTCCGCGGGACTGCCCCACGACCTGCGCAAGTCGGACCCGTACTGCGGCTACGAGGACTACGAGTTCGACGCGCCGACCACCGAGACCTGCGACTCCTACGGACGCTTCCTGATCCGCCTGGAGGAGATGCGCCAGTCCCTGCGGATCGTCGAGCAGTGCCTGGACCGGCTGGAGCCGGGCCCGGTGATGGTCGCCGACAAGAAGATCGCCTGGCCGGCGCAGCTCGCGATGGGCCCCGACGGGCTCGGCAACTCGCTCGACCACATCAAGAACATCATGGGCACCTCCATGGAGGCCCTCATCCACCACTTCAAGCTGGTGACCGAGGGCTTCCGGGTCCCCGCCGGGCAGGCCTACGCGGCCGTCGAGTCCCCCAAGGGCGAGCTCGGCGTCCACGTCGTCTCCGACGGCGGCACCCGCCCCTACCGGGTCCACTTCCGCGACCCGTCCTTCACCAACCTCCAGGCCATGGCAGCGATGTGCGAGGGCGGCCAGGTCGCCGACGTCATCGTCGCCGTCGCCTCCATCGACCCCGTGATGGGAGGCGTCGACCGATGACCGACATCTCATTGGGCATGCCGCAGCTTCCCGCCCCCGACTTCCCGGCCGACGTACGCGAGCGCCTCGAAGCGGACGCGAAGCAGGTCATCGCCCGCTATCCCGACAGCCGCAGCGCGCTGCTGCCGCTGCTGCACCTGTGCCAGTCGCAGGAGGGCCACGTCTCGCGCACCGGCATCCGCTTCTGCGCCGAGGTGCTGGGCCTGACCACCGCCGAGGTCACGGCGGTGGCGACGTTCTACACGATGTACCGGCGCAGGCCCTCCGGGGACTACCAGGTCGGCGTCTGTACGAACACCCTGTGCGCGGTCATGGGCGGCGACGCCATCTTCGAGGAGCTCAAGGAGCACCTCGGCGTCGGCAACAACGAGACCACCCCCGACGGCAAGGTCACCCTCGAGCACATCGAGTGCAACGCGGCCTGCGACTACGCCCCCGTGGTGATGGTCAACTGGGAGTTCTTCGACAACCAGACCCCCGAGTCCGCCAAGGCCATGGTGGACGACCTGCTGGCCGGCCGCCCCGTCGAGCCGACCCGGGGCGCGCCCCTGTGCACGTACAAGGACACGGCCCGGATCCTCGCCGGTTTCCCCGACGAGCGCGAGGGCGCGGTCGAGGCGACCGGCGGCGCCGGCCCCGCCTCCCTGATCGGCCTGCGCATCGCCCGCGGCGAGTCCCCGCGCACCCCGATCGTGCACCCGCGCGGCGAGGCGGGCGGCGCGTCCCGTGGCGACACCACCACCGAGGGAGGGGAGTGATGTCCGTGTCATCCAAGGAAAGTCATGGGGGCACCGCCCAGCCGGAGGCTGGGGGAGGGACGAGTCCGGAAAAGCTCCTCGCCCCCGTCCTCTCCGCGTTCTGGGACGAGCCCGCCTCGTGGACGCTGGAGACCTACCGGCGGCACGAGGGCTACGAAGGCCTGCGCAAGGCCCTCGCGATGACCCCGGACGACCTCATCGCCTACGTGAAGGACTCGGGCCTGCGCGGCCGCGGCGGCGCGGGCTTCCCCACCGGCATGAAGTGGCAGTTCATCCCGCAGGGCGACGGAAAGCCGCACTACCTCGTCGTGAACGCGGACGAGTCGGAGCCGGGAACCTGCAAGGACATCCCCCTCCTCTTCGCCAACCCGCACTCCCTCATCGAGGGAATGATCATCGCCTGCTACGCGATCCGCTCGCAGCACGCCTTCATCTACCTGCGCGGCGAGGTCGTACCGGTCCTGCGGCGCCTGCACGAGGCGGTGCGCGAGGCGTACGAGGCCGGCTACCTCGGGAAGGACATCCTCGGGAGCGGGCTCGACCTCGACATCACGGTGCACGCGGGAGCGGGCGCGTACATCTGCGGCGAGGAGACGGCTCTGCTCGACTCCCTCGAAGGCCGGCGCGGCCAGCCCCGGCTGCGTCCTCCCTTCCCGGCCGTGGAGGGGCTCTACGCGTGCCCCACCGTCGTCAACAACGTGGAGTCCATCGCCTCGGTCCCCGCGATCCTGAACAAGGGCAAGGACTGGTTCAAGTCGATGGGGACCGAGAAGTCCCCCGGCTTCACCCTGTACTCGCTCTCCGGGCACGTCGCGGGCCCCGGCCAGTACGAGGCCCCGCTCGGCATCACCCTGCGCCAGCTGCTCGACATGAGCGGCGGGATGCGGCCCGGGCACCGGCTGAAGTTCTGGACCCCGGGCGGCTCCTCCACCCCCATGTTCACGGACGAGCACCTCGACGTCCCGCTGGACTACGAGGGTGTGGGCGCGGCCGGCTCGATGCTCGGCACCAAGGCGCTCCAGTGCTTCGACGAGACGACCTGCGTGGTGCGGGCCGTGACCCGGTGGACCGAGTTCTACGCCCACGAGTCCTGCGGCAAGTGCACGCCCTGCCGCGAGGGCACCTACTGGCTGGTCCAGCTGCTGCGCGACATCGAGGCCGGCAAGGGCGCCATGTCCGACCTCGACAAGCTGAACGACATCGCCGACAACATCAACGGCAAGTCCTTCTGCGCGCTCGGCGACGGCGCCGCCAGCCCCATCTTCTCCTCGCTCAAGTACTTCCGCGCGGAGTACGAGCAGCACATCACGGGCAAGGGCTGCCCCTTCGACCCCAGGAAGTCGACCCTCTGGGCTGACACGGAGGTGAACGCATGACCGTCACCACGAACGCTCCCGCCGGTGGCGGGGAGGCTGCGGTGCCACCGGAGGACCTGGTGTCGCTGACCATCGACGGGGTCGAGCTGTCGGTCCCCAAGGGCACGCTGGTCATCCGGGCCGCCGAGCAGCTGGGCATCGAGATCCCCCGGTTCTGCGACCACCCCCTGCTCTCCCCGGCCGGCGCCTGCCGCCAGTGCATCGTCGAGGTCGAGGGCCAGCGCAAGCCGATGGCCTCCTGCACCATCACCTGCACCGACGGCATGGTCGTCAAGACGCAGCTGACCTCCGAGGTCGCCGACAAGTCCCAGCGCGGTGTGATGGAGCTGCT
Organism: Streptomyces subrutilus; assembly: GCF_001746425.1. Taxonomy (GTDB): domain Bacteria; phylum Actinomycetota; class Actinomycetes; order Streptomycetales; family Streptomycetaceae; genus Streptomyces; species Streptomyces subrutilus_A. Next base: position 4,333,269 of record NZ_MEHK01000001.1, read on the forward strand.
GCTCATCAACCACCCGCTGGACTGCCCGGTCTGCGACAAGGGCGGCGAGTGCCCGCTGCAGAACCAGGCGATGTCGCACGGCAACGCCGAGTCCCGGTTCGAGGGCCGCAAGCGCACCTACGAGAAGCCGGTCCCGATCTCCACGCAGGTGCTGCTGGACCGCGAGCGGTGCGTGCTCTGCGCGCGCTGCACCCGCTTCTCCAACGAGATCGCCGGCGACCCGATGATCGAGCTGCTGGAGCGCGGCGCGCTCCAGCAGGTCGGCACCGGCGAGGGCGACCCCTTCGAGTCGTACTTCTCCGGCAACACCATCCAGATCTGCCCCGTCGGCGCCCTCACCTCCGCCGCGTACCGGTTCCGCTCCCGCCCCTTCGACCTCGTCTCCTCCCCGAGCGTGTGCGAGCACTGCGCGGGCGGCTGCGCGACCCGGACCGACCACCGCCGCGGCAAGGTGCTGCGCCGGCTGGCCGCGGAGGACCCCGAGGTCAACGAGGAGTGGATCTGCGACAAGGGCCGCTTCGCGTTCCGCTACGCCCAGCAGCGCGACCGGCTCACGACCCCGCTGGTGCGCAGCGCCGCCGGGGTCCTGGAGCCGGCGAGCTGGCCCGAGGCCCTGGAGGCCGCGGCCGGCGGCCTCGCCGGGGCGCGCGGCCGGGCCGGGGTGCTGACCGGCGGACGGCTCACCGTCGAGGACGCCTACGCGTACGCCAAGTTCGCGCGGGTGGTCCTGGACACCAACGACATCGACTTCCGGGCCCGGGTCCACAGCGCGGAGGAGGCCGACTTCCTGGCCGCCACCGTGGCCGGGACCGGCAAGGACCTCGACGGCCGCGGTGTCACCTACACCGCGCTGGAGGCGGCGCCCGCCGTCCTGCTCGCCGGCATCGAATCCGAGGAGGAGGCCCCCGGGGTCTTCCTGCGGCTGCGCAAGGCCCGCCGCAAGCACAAGCAGCGGACCTTCGCGCTGGCCCCCTTCGCCACCCGGGGCCTGGAGAAGGCGGGCGGCACCCTGCTGGCCGCCGCCCCCGGCACCGAGCCCGAGTGGCTGGACGCGCTCGCCTCCCGGACCGGCCTGGAAGCGGGCGGCGCGGACGCCGCCGACGCACTGCGCCAGCGCGGCGCCGTCATCGTCGTCGGGGAGCGCCTCGCCGCCGTGCCGGGCGCGCTGACCGCCGCCGTACGGGCGGCCACCGCGACCGGGGCGACGCTGGTGTGGATCCCGCGCCGGGCCGGTGAGCGGGCCGCCGTCGAGGCGGGCGCGCTGCCGTCCCTGCTGCCCGGCGGCCGCCCGGCCACCGACCCGCGGGCCCGCGACGAGGTCGCCACCGCCTGGGGGCTGGACGAACTCCCGCACCGCTACGGCCGCGACACCGGCCAGATCGTGGAGGCCGCGGCGACCCGCGAACTGTCCGCCCTGGTGGTGGCGGGCGTCGAGGTCGCGGACCTGCCGGACCCGGCCCGCGCGCGGACCGCCCTCCAGGAGGCCTTCGTCATCTCCCTGGAACTGCGGCCCAGCGAGGTCACCGAGCACGCGGACGTGGTCTTCCCGGTCGCCGCCGTGGTCGAGAAGGCGGGCGCCTTCATCAACTGGGAGGGCAGGGTCCGGCCGTTCGAGGCCGCGCTCAAGCCCGACCAGATGACCCGCCGCCTCGCCCCGGCCGACGCCCGCGTGCTGCACATGCTGGCCGACGCCGCCGACCGGCCCATCGCGCTGCCCGACGTACACGCCGTACGCCGCGAGCTCGACCGGCTCGGCGGCTGGGCCGGGGAGCGCGCCGCCCGGCAGTCCGCGGACACCGTGCCGCTGCCCCGCCCGGGCATCGGCGAGGCGGTCCTCGCGGGCCACCGGCTCCTCCTCGACCAGGGCAGGCTCCAGGACGGCGACGAAGCACTGGCCGGCACCCGGCACGAGGCGAGCGCCCGGCTCTCGGCGGCCACGGCGGCCGAGACGGGCGTCAAGAACGGGGACGTCCTCGCGGTCACCGGCCCGGCCGGCTCCGTGGAACTGCCCCTGCGGATCACCGAAATGCCCGACCGCGTGGTCTGGCTCCCGCTGAACTCCACCGGGTCCGGGGTCCTCGCCGACACCGGAGCCGGCCCGGGCACCCTCGTGCGGATCGGCCCCGCGACCCCGGCCGGCACCGGCGACACCACCATGGAGGTGGGCGCGTGAACGCGGTACAGCTTGCCGCCGAGGACCTGACCCTGTTCGGCAGGGACGTCTGGTGGCTCGTCGTCATCAAGGCGGTGTTCTGCTTCGCCTTCCTGATGGTGACCGTGCTCTTCTCCATCGTGTGGGAGCGCAAGGTCGTCGCCTGGATGCAGCTGCGCATCGGCCCCAACCGGCACGGCCCCTGGGGCCTGCTCCAGTCGCTCGCCGACGGCGTCAAGCTGATGCTGAAGGAAGACGTCATCGTCAAGCGGGCCGACAAGGTGGTCTACGTCCTGGCGCCGATCATCGCGGCGATCCCGGCCTTCATGGCCATCGCGGTGATCCCCTTCGGCCCGCCGGGCAACGAGGTCTCCATCTTCGGCCAGCGCACCACGATGCAGCTGACCGACCTGCCCATCGCGATGCTCTACGTCCTCGCGGTGGCCTCGGTCGGCATCTACGGCATCGTGCTGGCCGGCTGGTCCTCCGGCTCGACCTACCCGCTCCTCGGCGGCCTGCGCTCCTGCGCGCAGATGATCTCCTACGAGATCGCGATGGGCGCGGCCTTCGCCTCGGTCTTCCTCTACTCCGGGTCGATGTCGACCTCGGCGATCGTGGAGGCCCAGGCCGACCGCTGGTACATCATCCTGCTGCCGGTCTCCTTCATCATCTACGTCGTGACGATGGTCGGCGAGACCAACCGCGCCCCCTTCGACATGCCGGAGTCCGAGGGCGACCTCGTCGGCGGCTTCAACACCGAGTACTCGTCCATCAAGTTCGCGCTGTTCATGCTCGCCGAGTACGTCAACATGGTCACCGTCTCGGCGGTCTCCGTCACGCTCTTCCTGGGCGGCTGGCGGGCCCCGGCGCCGATCTCCACGTATTGGGAGGGCGCGAACCACGGCTGGTGGCCGATGCTCTGGTTCGTCCTCAAGGTGCAGCTGCTGCTCTTCTTCTTCATCTGGCTGCGCGGCACGCTGCCGCGCGTGCGCTACGACCAGCTGATGAAGCTCGGCTGGAAGGTCCTGATCCCGGTCTCCGTCGTCTGGCTGATGCTGGTCGCGACCGTGCGGGCGCTGCGCAACGAGAGTCACGACTTCAGCCAGATCGTCCTCTACGTCGGCGGCGCCGTCGTGGCGATCCTGCTCCTCTCCTTCATCGCGGACCTGTTCCGCGACAAACGCGAGAAGGCGGCCGCCGAGGCGGCCGGCAAGGCCGCCGCGGCCGAGCCCTTCGACCCGCTCGCGGGCGGGTTCCCCGTACCGCCCAAGCCCGGCCAGCACCTGGCACCCGTACCGCGCCGACGGCCGCGGAGCGAGCGGGAGCTGATTGTCAGTGGTGGCGCGAATACTGAGAGTGACCGAGAGGAGGGTGCTGAGAATGGCTGACACCGACCCGAACGAGAAGTGGCAGAACCCGGTGGCCGGCTTCGGCGTGACCTTCAAGGCCATGTTCAAGAAGCGCCTCACCGAGCAGTACCCGGAGCAGCCGAAGACCACCGCCCCGCGCTTCCACGGGCGGCACCAGCTCAACCGGCACCCCGACGGTCTGGAGAAGTGCATCGGGTGCGAGCTGTGCGCCTGGGCCTGTCCCGCCGACGCCATCTACGTGGAGGGCGCGGACAACACCGAGGAGGAGCGCTACTCCCCGGGCGAGCGGTACGGCCGGGTCTACCAGATCAACTACGCCCGCTGCATCCTGTGCGGGCTGTGCGTCGAGGCCTGCCCCACCCGGGCGCTGACCATGACGAACGAGTTCGAACTGGCCGACGCCAGCCGCGAGTCGCTCATCTACACCAAGGAGCAGCTGCTCGCCGGGCTCACCGAGGGCATGGTCGAGGCGCCGCACGCGATGTTCCCCGGCACCGAGGACACCGACTACTACCGCGGACTGGTGACGGGGGCCGCCCCCGGGACCGCCCGGCAGACGGCGACGTCCGAGGGGGACCAGGCCCCGCAGGAGGCGGCCTCCGACTTCGGTCCCACCGAGCCCGCCTCGCAGGAGGTGATCGGACGATGAGCGCCTCGCTCGCCGCGGCCGCCACCTCGCTCACCTCCACCGGTGAGGCGGTCCAGTTCTGGATCCTGGGCACGGTCGCCGTGATCGGCGCGCTGGCCACGATCCTGATGAAGAAGGCCGTGCACAGCGCCCTCAGCCTGGCCGGGACGATGATCATCCTGGCGGTCTTCTACCTCGCCAACGGGGCGTACTTCCTGGGCGTCGTCCAGGTCATCGTCTATACCGGCGCGATCATGATGCTCTTCCTCTTCGTGGTCATGCTCGTCGGCGTCACCGCCGCCGACTCCCTGAAGGAGACCATCAAGGGACAGCGCTGGCTGGCCGTCCTGTGCGGGCTCGGCTTCGGCATCCTGCTGATCGCCGGCATCGGCAACGCCGGGCTCACCCACTTCAACGGACTCGGCCGGATCAACTCCGCCGGGCACGTCGAGGGCCTGGCCCAGCTGATCTTCACCAAGTACGTCTTCGCCTTCGAGATCACCGGTGCGCTGCTGATCACCGCGGCCGTCGGCGCCATGGTGCTCACCCACCGCGAGCGCACCGAGCGTGCCGCCACCCAGCGCGAACTGGCCGAGCGCCGCGTCCGCGAGGGCGTCCAGCTCCCGCCGCTGCCCGCGCCCGGCGTCTACGCCCGGCACAACGCGGTGGACGTCGCCGGCCTGCTGCCGGACGGCACCCCGTCCGAGCTGACGGTCAGCAAGACCCTGCGGGCCCGCGGCCAGATCCGGGACGTCTCCGCCGAGGCGCTGTCCGACCTCAAGGCACTGGAGCAGGCCTCCTCGGAGCGCCTCGGCCGTGAGGAGGCCTCGAAGTGAATCCGGTCAACTACCTCTACCTGGCCGCCCTGCTGTTCACCATCGGCGCGGCCGGAGTACTGATCCGCAAGAACGCGATCGTGCTGTTCATGTGCGTGGAGCTGATGCTCAACGCCTGCAACCTCGCCTTCGTCGCCTTCTCGCGGATGCACGGCAACCTCGACGGCCAGATCATCGCCTTCTTCACGATGGTCGTCGCCGCCGCGGAGGTCGTGGTGGGCCTCGCGATCATCGTGTCGCTGTTCCGTACCCGCCACTCGGCCTCGGTCGACGACGCCAGCCTGATGAAGCTGTAAGGGGCGTTCACAGTGGAGAATCTGATTGCGCTGCTGGTGGCGGCGCCCCTGCTCGGAGCGGCGGTGCTGCTGTGCGGCGGCCGGCGCCTCGACAAGACCGGCCACTGGATCGGCACCCTGCTCGCGGCCGTCTCCTTCGGGATCGGCGCCGTGCTCTTCGCCGACATGCTGGGGCGCGGCGCCGACGACCGGACGCTGCACCAGCGGCTGTTCACCTGGATCCCCGTCGAGGGGTTCCAGGCCGACCTGGCCTTCCAGCTGGACCAGCTGTCGATGACCTTCGTCCTGCTGATCTCCGGGGTGGGCACGCTCATCCACGTGTACTCGATCGGGTACATGGAGCACGACGAGCGCCGCCGCCGCTTCTTCGGCTACCTCAACCTGTTCGTCGCGGCCATGCTGCTGCTGGTCCTCGCCGACAACTACCTGCTGCTGTACTTCGGCTGGGAGGGCGTGGGCCTCGCCTCCTACCTCCTGATCGGCTTCTGGCAGCACAAGCCCAGCGCGGCCACGGCCGCGAAGAAGGCCTTCCTGGTCAACCGGGTCGGCGACATGGGCCTGTCGATCGCGATCATGCTGATGTTCACCACCTTCGGGACCTTCGCCTTCGGGCCGGTGCTCGGCGCGGTGGGGGAGACGTCGGAGGGCACGCTGACGGCGATCGGCCTGATGCTGCTGCTGGCCGCCTGCGGCAAGTCGGCCCAGGTGCCCCTGCAGTCCTGGCTCGGTGACGCGATGGAGGGCCCGACCCCGGTCTCGGCCCTGATCCACGCGGCGACCATGGTGACGGCGGGCGTCTACCTGATCGTCCGCTCCGGGGCCGTCTTCAACGCGGCGCCCGACGCCCAGCTGGTGGTCACCATCGTGGGCGCGGTCACGCTGCTCTTCGGTGCGATCGTCGGTTGCGCGAAGGACGACATCAAGAAGGCCCTCGCCGGATCGACGATGTCCCAGATCGGCTACATGATCCTGGCGGCGGGCCTCGGCCCCATCGGCTACGTCTTCGCGATCATGCACCTGGTCACGCACGGCTTCTTCAAGGCCGGCCTCTTCCTCGGCGCGGGTTCCGTGATGCACGGGATGAACGACGAGGTCGACATGCGCAAGTACGGCGGCCTGCGGAAGTACATGCCGGTCACCTTCGTGACCTTCGGCCTCGGCTACCTCGCGATCATCGGCTTCCCGGGCCTGTCCGGGTTCTTCTCCAAGGACATGATCATCGAGGCGGCCTTCGCCAAGGGCGGCACCCAGGGCTGGATCCTCGGCGGCGTGGCCCTGCTGGGCGCCGGCATCACCGCCTTCTACATGACCCGCGTCATGCTCCTCACCTTCTTCGGCGAGAAGCGCTGGCAGGCGGACGCGGACGGGCACGAGCCCCACCCGCACGAGTCCCCGAAGTCCATGACGATCCCGATGATCATCCTGGCTTTCGGCTCGGTCTTCGCGGGCGGGTTCTTCGAGATCGGCGACCGCTTCGTGAACTGGCTGGAGCCCGTCACCGGTTACGCGCACGGCCACCCGCCGGTCAGCGCCCTGACGGTGACCGCAGCGACCATGGTGGTCCTCGTCATCGGCGTCGGCATCGCCTGGGCGATGTACGGCCGGCGGCCCGTCCCGGTCATCGCCCCGCGGGGCTCGGTCCTCACCCGGGCGGCCCGGCGGGACCTCCTCCAGGACGACTTCAACCACGTCGTGCTCGTGCGCGGCGGGGAGCACCTGACCCGCTCCCTCGTGTACGTCGACCACAGCCTGGTCGACGGGGTGGTCAACGGTACGGCCGCCTCCGTCGGCGGACTGTCCGGCCGGCTGCGCAAGCTGCAGAACGGCTACGCCCGCAGCTACGCGGTCTCGATGTTCGGGGGGACGGCGATCCTCATCGCCGCGACCCTGCTGATGAGGGCGGTGTGAGATGAGTTTCCCGCTACTGACGCTGACGGCCGCGGTCCCCGCGGTCGGAGCGATCCTGACGGCGGCCGTCCCGGCCGCCCGGCGGACCGCCGCCAAATGGCTCGCCCTGCTCTTCTCGCTGGCGACCCTGGCCCTGGCCGTGCTCGTCGCGATCCGCTTCGAGCCCGGCGGCGACCGCTACCAGCTCACCGAATCCCGCTCCTGGATCGCCGACTTCGGGGTCCGCTACGAGCTGGGCGTGGACGGGATCGGGGTGGTGCTCATCGGGCTCACCGCGCTCCTGATCCCCTTCGTGATCGCGGCGGGCTGGCACGACGCCGACCCGCTGGAGACGAATTCCTCGCGCTGGCGGCCGACGCAGGGCTTCTTCGCCCTGATCCTGCTGGTCGAGGCGATGGTGATCATCTCCTTCGAGGCCACCGACGTCTTCCTCTTCTACATCTTCTTCGAAGCCATGCTCATCCCGATGTACTTCCTCATCGGCGGCTTCGGGGACCGGGCCCATTCCGGGTCCGACGAGAACGCGGCCGCGCAGCGCTCCTACGCGGCGGTCAAGTTCCTCCTCTACAACCTGGCGGGCGGCCTGATCATGCTGGCCGCCGTCATCGGGCTCTACGTGGTCGCCGGGAACTTCTCGCTCCAGGAGATCGCCGCCGCCCGCGCCGCGGGCACGCTCGACATGGCGACCAACACCGAGCGTTGGCTGTTCCTCGGCTTCTTCTTCGCCTTCGCGGTGAAGGCCCCGCTGTGGCCGCTGCACACCTGGCTGCCGAACGCGATGGGCGAGGCCACCGCCCCGGTCGCCGTGCTGATCACCGCGGTCGTCGACAAGGTCGGCACCTTCGCGATGCTCCGCTTCTGCCTCGGCCTGTTCCCCGAGGCCAGCAAGTGGGCCACGCCGGTGATCCTGGTCCTGGCCCTGATCAGCATCGTCTACGGCGCGCTGGTCGCGGTCGGGCAGCGGGACATCAAGCGGCTGGTCGCCTACGCCTCCATCTCGCACTTCGGGTTCATCATCCTGGGCATCTTCGCGATGACCTCCCAGGGCCAGTCCGGCGCGACGCTCTACATGGTCAACCACGGTCTCTCGACGGCGGCCCTGATGCTGGTGGCCGGCTTCCTGATCTCGCGGCGCGGCTCGCGGCTCATCGCCGACTACGGCGGCGTGCAGAAGGTGGCCCCGGTCCTCGCCGGCACCTTCCTGATCGGCGGCCTCGCCACCCTCTCGCTGCCCGGGCTCGCGCCCTTCGTCAGTGAGTTCCTGGTCCTGGTCGGCACCTTCGCCCGGTACCCGGTCGTGGGCGTCATCGCCACCATCGGCATCGTGCTGGCCGCGCTCTACACGCTGGTGCTCTACCAGCGCACGATGACCGGCCCCGTGAAGGAGGAGGTCCGCACCATGCCGGACCTGCGCCTGCGGGAGGTGCTCGTGGTCGCCCCGCTGATCGCGCTGCTGATCGGGCTGGGCGTGTACCCGAAGGTGCTGACCGACATCGTCAACCCGGCGGTGGAGCACACCATGTCGGACGTGAAGCAGACCGACCCCGCACCTGAAGTGGAGGCGGCGAAGTGAGCACACTGACTTCCGCCCACAGCCTGTGGCCGCTGGCGGCCGAGGCACCCGTCGACCGGATCCCGACACCGGTCATCGAGTACGCGCAGCTCGCGCCCACGCTGATCGTGGTGGGCGCGGCGATCCTCGGGATCCTCGTCGAGGCCTTCGTACCGCGCAAGTCCCGTTACTACGTGCAGGTGTTCCTCTCCGTCGCCGCGCTGGCCGCGGCCTTCGCGGCGGTCGTCGGCCTCGCGGCCGGCGGGTACGGGTCCACCAAGGCGCACATCGCGGCCATGGGCGCGATCGCGGTGGACGGCCCGGCGCTGTTCCTGCAGGGCACCATCCTGCTGGCCTCGATCGTCGCCGTCTTCACCTTCGCGGAGCGGCGCCTCGACCCCGCCGCCCACGGCAACCGGGTGGACTCCTTCGCTGCCCAGGGGGCGTCCGTCCCGGGCAGCGAGAGCGAGAAGGCCGCCGTCAAGGCCGGGTTCACCACCACCGAGGTCTTCCCGCTGGCCCTGTTCGCGATCGCCGGCATGCTGATCTTCCCGGCCGCCAACGACCTGCTGACGCTGTTCATCGCGCTGGAGGTCTTCTCCCTCCCGCTGTACCTGCTCTGCGCCCTCGCCCGCCGCCAGCGGCTGATGTCGCAGGAGGCCGCGGTCAAGTACTTCCTGCTGGGCGCGTTCTCCTCCGCCTTCCTCCTCTTCGGCATCGCGCTGCTCTACGGGTACGCGGGCTCGGTCTCGTACGCGGCGATCGCCGACGTGGTGGACGGCACCGTCACGAAGATCGACCCGGCGCTCGCCGACACCATGGGCAACGACGTGCTGCTGCTGATCGGCGGGGCGCTGATCCTGATGGGCCTGCTCTTCAAGGTCGGCGCGGTCCCCTTCCACATGTGGACGCCGGACGTCTACCAGGGCGCCCCGACCCCGGTCACGGGCTTCATGGCGGCGGCGACGAAGGTCGCCGCGTTCGGCGCCCTGCTGCGGCTGCTCTACGTGGTCCTGCCCGGCCTGCGCTGGGACTGGCGCCCGGTGATGTGGGGCGTCGCCATCGTCACGATGCTGGCGGGTGCGGTGATCGCCGTGACGCAGACCGACGTCAAGCGGCTGCTCGCCTACTCCTCGATCGCGCACGCGGGCTTCATCCTGGCCGGTGTGATCGCGACCTCGGCGGAGGGCGTCTCCTCCGTCCTCTTCTACCTGGGTGCCTACTCCTTCGTGACGATCGGCGCCTTCGCGGTGGTCACGCTGGTGCGCGACGCGGGCGGGGAGGCGACGCACCTGTCGAAGTGGGCGGGCCTCGGCCGCCGGTCGCCGCTGACGGCGGCGGTGTTCGCGGTGTTCCTGCTGGCCTTCGCCGGCATTCCGCTGACGTCCGGCTTCGCGGGCAAGTTCGCCGTGTTCAAGGCGGCGGCGGAGGGCGGCGCCGGGGCGCTGGTCGTCGTCGGTGTGATCTCGTCCGCGATCGCCGCGTTCTTCTACATCCGGGTGATCGTCCTGATGTTCTTCAGCGAGCCGAAGACCGACGGCCCGACGGTGGCCGTCCCCTCGCCGCTGACGATGACGACGATCGCGGTGGGCGTCGCGGTGACCGTGGTCCTGGGCGTGGCCCCGCAGTACTTCCTGGACCTGGCGGGGCAGGCGAGCACGTTCGTCCGCTGACCGGCCCACGACACGGCGGAGGGCCCGGCTTCCCAGGGGAGCCGGGCCCTTCGGCTACTCGGGGCGCCTCCGCTTCGGAGTGATGGCGGTCAGGTCCAGATCGATGGGGGAGGGGACGGAGACTTTCCCTTACGGGTGAGTCATATGCCCGGAGCACTTGATGTTCGGGTTCCAGTTGTGGAAGCGGCCGGCCGGGTTCTTCTCGTACGCCCACATGTGGAGGTCGTAGTGCTTGGGCATGCCCGTCCAGTGGCCGGGCATGGGCCCGTCGAAGGGCAGCCCGAACATGCTCGGCCGGTCGTCGGCGGTCTTCAGGTCCTGGTCGCGGTCGGTGGACATCCACTCCACGGCCTGGAGCTTGCGCCGGCCGTCGCGGTCCTTCTCGGCGCTGTAGAGGAGGGCGGTCGGCCTGCTGGGGTCCTTCGAACCCCAGTAGGCCGCCTTGACGTAGTGGTAGCCCATGGCGCCCACGCCGAACGGGTTGGCCATGCACTCCTTGCCGTGCGGGACGTACCCGTCCCTGATCGCTTGCCGTTCGTCCGCGTACTTGGCCGTGGCCTTGATCGCCGTCGCCATGTCCGCCATCGCCCTGTGGTTGCGCGGGTCGGGCGCCGGTCCTTCGACGCCGTGGGCCGGGGCCAGGGCGGACAGGCCGAGCGATGCGGCGACCGCGCAGATCAGGACTGCCTTGCGAGTACGGGCGGACATGGGGGCTCCTGCCGTTCGGGGGCTTTCGTCCACCTTCCCGGCGGCCCCCGGCCGGTGCACGCGGCGCGCCTCCGAACGGGGGGTCAGGGCCGGGTCGTGCCCGGGCGGCAGCGCAGGTCCGGGTTGAACGTGGCGAACAGACCGGCGGGGTTGGGCTTCCAGAGCCAGACGTGCAGGGCGTAGTGGACCTTCTGGCCCTTGAAGCGGCCGGGGATCGGGCCCTTGAAGGGCTGGCCGAAGAGGCTCGGCCGGTCGTCGTCCGTCTCGACCTTGCCGTCCCGGTCCATGACGACCCATTCGAGGGCGACCAGCTTGCGCCGGCCCGACGCGTCGTCCTCGTAGAGCAGGGCCGCGGGCTTCGCGGGGTCGAGGGAGTCGTCGTAGGCGTGGTTGAAGTGCGGGTAGCCCACGGCCCCGGCGCCGGCCGGGTCGGCCACGCAGTACCGGTCGGGGACGTATCCGGCGGCGGTCGCGGCCGGCTCCCGCAGGTAGCGGGAGCTCGACAGCGCCGCCCGGGTGAGGTCGACCAGGGCGGCGGGGCCGGTGCGGGGGCCGGTGCGGGGGCCGGCGTGCGGGCCGGGGCCGGCGTGTGGGCCGGAGGTGGCCGCGGCGGGGATCGCCGGGGCGGTGAGGGCCGCCGCGGCGGCGAGGGCCAGGACGAGCATGCCGGTACGAGAGGCCATACGGGACTCCTGGATCGTCGGGTCGAAGCCCCAGGAGCATCGCCCACGGCCGGCGGTCCGCCCGGACGGCAGGCCGGTCGGGACCGGTCAGGCCGTCCGGGCGGCGTACGCGCGGACGTCCGGGTCCGGGTCGGTGACCGCCGTGGCGAGGGCCGCCGCGACCGCGCCGGCCTCCCGGTGGGCGAGCAGCGCGAGGACCGCGGCCTTGCGGACATCGGCGTTGGCGTCGGCCAGGGCCCCGGCGAGGGCGGGTACGGCCGTCGCGGGCGCCGCGGCCGACAGGGCGGCGGGGTCGTGGAAGGATCCGCCACCCCGCCGACCGTATGCCGGACTAGCGGGATCCCACGATGCGGCCGGTGACCTCGCCGAGGCCCACCCGGGTGCCCGCGGCGCCCGGCGCCCAGGCGGTGAGGGTGACGGTGTCCCCGTCCTCCAGGAAGGTGCGCTTGCCGTCGGCGAGTTCGAGCGCGTCGCGGCCGTTCCAGGTCAGCTCCAGCAGGGAGCCGCGCTGGCCGGTCTCGGGGCCGCTGACGGTGCCGGAGCCGTACACGTCGCCGGTGCGCAGCGAGGCGCCGTTGACGGTCATGTGGGCGAGCTGCTGGGCGGCGGTCCAGTACATCGACGCGAACGGCGGCCGCGCCACCTCCGTCCCGTTGATGGAGACGGTGATGTGCAGGTCGAAGCCGCCGGGGCGGTCGGCGGAGGCGTCGTCCAGGTAGGGCAGCAGGGGGAAGTCCCGGGCGGGCGGGGCGACCCGGGCCGCGTCCAGGGCCTCCAGCGGGGTCACCCAGGCGGAGACGGAGGTGGCGAAGGACTTGCCGAGGAAGGGGCCGAGCGGCACGTACTCCCAGGCCTGGATGTCGCGCGCCGACCAGTCGTTGAGGAGGAACAGGCCGAAGACGTGGTCCTCGAACTCGCCCAGCGCCACCGGCCGGCCCAGCTCGGAGGGGGCGCCGACGACGAAGCCGACCTCGGCCTCGATGTCGAGCTTGACGGACGGGCCGAAGACGGGCGCCGGGTCGGCGGGCGCCTTGCGCTGCCCGCAGGGCCGTACGACGTCGGTCCCGGAGACCACGATGGTTCCCGACCGGCCGTGGTAACCGATGGGCAGGTGCTTCCAGTTGGGGGTGAGCGCGTCCCCGTCGGGCCGGAAGATCCGGCCGACGTTGGTGGCGTGGTGCTCGCTCGCGTAGAAGTCGACGTAGTCGGCGACCTCGTACGGCAGGTGCAGCGCGACCTCGTCGAGCGGCAGCAGGTGCGGCTCCACGGCGGGGCGGTGGCCGGGGTCGGTGACCCAGGCGGTCAGCGCGCGGCGCACGTCGCGCCAGGCGGTGCGCCCGGCGGCCAGCAGCGGGTTGAGCGAGGACTGCCCGAGCAGCCCGGCGTACGGGGAGCCGAGCGCGGCCGCGGCCGCGCCCGCGTCGAGCACGTGTCCGCCGATCCGCACGCCGATCCGGCGGCGCTCTTCCCCGGCGGTCGAGAAGACGCCGTAGGGGAGGTTGTGCGGCCCGAACGGGTCGCCCTCGGGAACATCGAGGGGGCTCTGCTGGGGCATGGGGTGCTGCCTCGCTTTCGACGCGGTCCGGGGGTGTCCCGGGGGCTGGTTGACACGTTACGTGGCTGGTGGGGCCTGCGGGAGGCCGGATTCGGGCGCTATTTGTAGGACTTGTCCAACGGGGTCCGTATCCTTGGCGCCGTGACTTCCGCCCTCCCCTATGCCTTGATCGCCACTGACCTGGACGGGACTCTGCTGCGCGCCGGGGACACCGTCTCCGCCCGCTCGTACGCGGCGCTCGCCACGGCGCGCGCCGCGGGCGCGCAGCACATCATCGTCACCGGCCGCCCGGTCCCACAGGTCCGGCACGTGCTGGACGGCCTGGGTTACGAGGGGCTCGCGGTGTGCGGGCAGGGCGCGCAGGTGTACGACGCGGCGCGCGGGCGCCTGCTGCACTCCGTCTCCATGGACCGGGGGCTGGCCGAGGTGGCCCTCGGCAAGATCGAGGCGGAGATCGGCGAGGTCTACGCGGCGGTCAACCAGGAGGGCGTCGACGCGGAGATGCTGATAGGGCCGGGCTACCGGATGTGGCATCCGCACCTGCCGACGGTACGGGTGCCGCGACGGTCGGACCTGTGGTCGGCCCCCATCAACAAGGTGCTGCTCCAGCACCCCCGGCTGGACGACGACGAGTTGACGCGGGTGGCGCGGGGCGTGGTCGGCGACCTGGTGAACGTCACCATGGCCGGGGAGCACACGGTGGAGCTCCAGCCGCCGGGCATCGACAAGGCCAGCGGGCTCGCGCGGGCGGCGGAGGTCCTGGGACTGGCCGCCTCGGCGACGATCGCCTTCGGCGACATGCCGAACGATGTCCCGATGTTCGCGTGGTCCGGCTACGGGGTGGCCATGGCCAACTCCCACCGCGAGCTGGTCGCGGTCGCGGACGAGATCACGCTGTCGAACGAGTCCGACGGCGTCGCGGTGGTCTTGGAACGCATGTACGCGTAACCGCTGCACGGGTCCGGGCTCTGCCCGGACCCGCGCCTCAACGCCGGCGAGGCTGGATTCGGCCGCCGCCGCCGTCCGCCGGCAATTCCAGCCCCGCCGGCGTTTGAGGCGCGGGGTCTGGGCGGAGCCCCAGGTGGCCCGCCAGGGCCATTGACCGCGCGGCCCGCGGCAGGCGTTCGGCGGAGCCCCAGGCGGCCCGCCAGGGCCGCTGATCGCGCGGCCCGGGGCCACCTGATCGCGCGGCCCGGGGCCACCGACCCGGCTAGCCCGCCGTGCGCGGCAGCCGGCGTTCCCACGTGCGGTGGAAGACCACCTCGCCCCCCTCCCGGCACACCACCTCGTTCGACGTCACGAAGCCGCCCTCGTCGCACGAGATCTCCGACCGCGTCTCGACCCGTGCGTCCCACCCCCGCTCCGGCCGGTGCAGCCGGATCGACCAGTCCGAGCGGGTACGGGCCGACAGCGGGTCCGCGTCCTGGATCTCGTACACCTCCAGCGCGTCCTCGCTGAACTCCAGGCCGTCGGGGTACACCCGCGTGCCCCCGCACCGGGGATCCACTTCCAGCCGCCACGTCCCGCGCGCCACGTCCCGTACGACCAGCCGCTCCGGCCGCGGTTCGTCCAGCGTGGCCGGGAACGCGACCCCCAGCGGCTCCGCCTGCTCCGGCGCCTCGAACAGGATCCCCTCGTCCGCCAGTCCGGCGCCGGCGGCAGCCACGCGCACCGGCAGCGTCAGCGCGCTGCCCGCCGGGTCCAGGGTCCAGCCCGCCTCGGAGCCCGCCCGCGGCCAGATCCACGGCCAGTACGCCGACGAGACGGCGATCCGGATGCGGTGCCCCGGCGCGAAGGCGTGCCCGATGCCGTTCAGCTCGAAGGCGACGTCCTCGTACGAGCCCACCGGCCACGGCACGGCCCGCTCCCTGCCCTGACGGGCGGACAGGTTCAGCACGCCCCGGGTGACCAGCGTCGAGGAGCCGTCGGGGGCGACGTCGCACAGCCGGGCCACGGCCTGTCCGTACGGCACGTCCAGCCGCAGCCGCAGGGTCACCGACGGCCGTCCCAGGATCTCCACCGGCTCCCCGTCGGGCACCGGGAACTCGAAGCACGCCGACTTCGCGTCCTCCTCCCGCTGGTCCGGCGGCAGGTCGGCGTCGTTGCCGAAGGGGAGGAAGCGGCCCGCGTCCAGGCCGGTGTGCTGCGGGGAGGCGACGGCCACCGGGGCGCCCCGGAACCCGTACGAGACGGGGACCACCGACGGCGAGGGCCAGGCCTTCTCCCCGACCCAGCGGCCGGGGAACTCCCCGTACGAGGTCGCCGGCGGGTGCGACGCGCTGATCCAGGAGCGGAGCAGCGGCTCGTCCGGTACGCCGTTCTCCTCGCCGCGCAGCCAGTGGTCCCACCAGCGCAGGGTCTCCTGGAGGAAGCCGATGGCGGGGCCGGGCGGCAGTCCGCGGTCCGGGTACTGGTGGGACCAGGGCCCGATCAGGCCGCGCACCCGGGTGGACGGCAGCGCGGAGACCAGCCGCAGCACGGTGTCCCGGTGGGGGTCGTGCCAGCCGCCCACCGCGAGGACCGCCGCCCCGATCGCGGAGTAGTCCTCGCAGACGCTGCCGTGGCGCCAGTACGCGTCGCGGGTCTGGTGCGAGAGCCAGGTGTGGATCAGCGGTTCGACCGCTTCCAGCCGGTCCAGCCACTGCTGCCGCCAGCCCTCGCCGGCGTACTCCGGGTCCGGCGGGCGGGAGGCGAAGGCGAGCATGGTGGCCGCCCACGCGTGCATGTCCACGGCAAGCACGGAGCCGCCCATGTAGTGCACGTCGTTGTCGTACCGGTCGTCCGTCGAGCACACGGTGACGACCGCCTTCAGCGGCTCGGGGGCCAGTGCGGCGATCTGCAGGGAGTTGCAGCCGCCCCAGGAGATCCCGAACATGCCCACCGAGCCCGAGCACCACGGCTGCTCCGCCAGCCACTCGATCACCGCGACCCCGTCGGCGAGCTCACGGGCGTCGTACTCGTCGCCCGGACGGCCCCCGCTGCACCCGTGGCCGCGCACGTCCACGCGGACCGAGGCGTAGCCGTGGCCGGCGTACCAGGGGTGGCGCTGCCAGTCGCGGGGCGCGGTCCGGTCGGTGAGCCGGTACGGGAGGTACTCCAGCAGCGCCGGCACGGGCTCCCCGGTGACCGGGCGCCAGATCCGGGCGTAGAGCTCCACCCCGTCGGCCATCGGGATCCGGACGTCCTCGCGGGTGGTCTCGTACGGGAAATCGGTGCGGATGATCATTCGGCAACCACCTCAGTGGACGGGGTGCGTCGTGCGCCGCGGCCAGGTGTCCGCGCTGATCAGGCCGAGGCCCGCCCAGGTCATGGCGGCGGGTCCGCCTGCGGGTCCGGGGGTTCCTCTGCATCGGTCACAGTTCTGGACAAAACGCGTTCTCCAGTTGATTCGGCTCCTCAAGAACATACCGGGACGCTTCGGGCGGTGCGCGGGTGGCGACCGGACAGGCGCTCTCGGTGATCGAAAACAGACCCGATACGCTGGGTTGAGTGATGGCAGCGACACATCGACAATCCAGGTGATCGTCTACGTGATCGTCAGCAGACAGGAGTACCCCTCGTGACCGTCGTCGGGCCGTTCGGACTGAGCGTGCGGGACCAGGCTCTTGAGACCGATGTCCAGGCCGGACTGGCCGCCGTCGAGGCGGGTCTGCTGGAAGCCACCAAGAGCGAAGTCCCCTTCATCACCGAGGCCGCACAGCACCTGGTGCGGGCCGGTGGCAAGCGTTTCCGCCCGCTGCTGGTGATGCTCGCGTCCCGGTTCGGCGATCCCTACGCGCCCGGAATCGTGCCGTCCGCGGTGGTCGTGGAGCTGACGCACCTGGCGACCCTCTACCACGACGACGTCATGGACGAGGCGGACGTGCGCCGCGGGGTGGACAGCGCGAACGCCCGCTGGGGCAACTCGGTGGCCGTCCTGACGGGTGACTTCCTGTTCGCCCGCGCCTCGCACATCCTGGCCGACCTCGGGCCCGAGGCCGTACGCATCCAGGCCGAGGCCTTCGAGCGGCTGGTGACCGGCCAGATCCTGGAGACGGCCGGCCCGCGCGACGGCCGCGACCCGGTCGCGCACTACCTCGACGTCATCGCCGGCAAGACCGGCTCGCTGATCGCCGTCTCCGGCCGCTTCGGCGCGCTGATGTCCGGCGCCGACGAGTCGGTCGTCGACATCCTGACCCACTACGGCGAGCGGCTCGGCACCGCCTTCCAGCTCGCCGACGACGTCCTGGACATCGCCTCCGACGCGCACGAGTCCGGCAAGACCCCCGGCACCGACCTGCGCGAGGGCATCCCGACCCTCCCCGTGCTGCGGCTGCGCGAGATGGCCGCCCGCGACGGAGCCCCGGAGGACCTGGACCTCGTACGGCTCCTGGACGGGGACCTGACGGACGACGCCCGCCACGCCGAGGTGCTCACCCGGCTCCGGGCGCACCCCGCGCTGGAGCAGGCCCGCCGCGACACCATCCGCTACGCGCAGGACGCGCGGGCCACGCTCGCCCCGCTGCCGGAGTGCTTCGCGAAGTCGGCGCTGGAAGAGCTCTGCGACGCAGTGGTCCACCGGGCGGGTTAGCCCCGGCCCTCGCCCCGCGGCGGGAGCAGCGTGATCGGAACGGGCCCTTCCGTCCCGTCGACCCCTACGGGTCGGGGGAGGGGGGCCTGTTTCGTGTCATCCCACGGTCGTACGCTCAGTTGCGTCCGGGGACTGACGCTTCCGGGCCGCCTTTTTGGTCAGATGGAGTCATCAAACCCCACCAGATCGGGTGAGCGCGGCGACACGGGGGTCGCCGCCGTCGACACAGAGGGCAGGGCACTGACATGTCAGCGAACACGAAGACTTCTCGCAAGGTCGCCCGGTACGCCGTACCGGTCGCGGTGGCAGGTGTGGCCGCGGCGACCGTCGCGATGGTCCCGGCCTTCGCCAACGCCGGCGGACCCGACCTTCCGAAGGTGACGGCGCAGCAGCTCATCGAGAAGATCGCCGCCTCGGACGTGCAGGAGCTGTCCGGCACGGCCAAGATCAGCACCGACCTGGGTCTGCCGAAGATCGCCGGCGGCCTGCTCGGCGGCGGCAGCGGTGTCGCCTCGGGCTCCGCGGCTCCGGAGGACAAGGTCGCGCAGCTGGCGAACGGTACGCACACCTTCCGGGTCGCGGCCGACGGCCCGGACCGCCAGAAGCTGACCTTCCTGGACGGCAAGGACGAGTACAGCCTGATCCACAACGGCGCCGACGTGTGGGGCTACGCCTCCAAGTCGAACGAGGTCTTCCACGAGAAGGACGCCTCCGGCGCGTCGGAGCACGAGAAGAAGACGGCCGACCGCCTCGCCGCCTCGCCCCAGCAGCTGGCCGAGGAGGTCCTGAAGGCCGCCGGCACGACCACGGACGTCGGTGTGGGCGAGACGGCCCAG